>NZ_LR733817.1:4424210-4798528 GCF_902506165.1 Bosea sp. 29B | reverse complement strand
CCTCGTCCGGCATGGCGTCGATGCGCCGCCACAGGCAGAACCAGCGTCGGCAGATCTCCGGCCGCGTCGCATGGATGCCGCAGCCGTTGCCTGTGTTGTGGCGGCACATGATGCCGGCCGGCTTGCCGACCTCGGGATCGACGATGCGCAGCACCTCGCAGCAGGCGACGCAGTCGCCGCAATCGCGTCCAGGCACGAGATGGTTGAGCGTCCGGCCGGAGCGCATCGTGCCAGCCTGCGAGCTTTCCACCATGACGCGCCTCCCGGGCAGCGACGAACGGCCGAATCTAGCGCGGATCATGACCTGCCGGAAGCGAGACCTCGGACGCACTCCAGCACGAATGCGACGCGCGTCTCGACATCGGCGCGCGGCAGTTCGACCAGCTCGTAGCCATGGTCGCGATAGGCCGCCGTGACCGCCTCATGAGTGCCCTCGGCCTCGGCAAAATCCTGCTTGCGCTCGGCATCCTGTGCGTAGATCTCGCGCCAGGGCGGTGCGACGAAGACGGTGCGGGCATAGCGGACGGCACGGGCCGCGCGGTCGATGTGCTCCGGCACCGGCAACCCGCACAGCCGCAGATAGCCAATGCTGTCGGGCACGCCGCGATCGAAGAAGACCGGAGCCGTGCCCGCCTGCGCTTCGGCATGGGAGCGCAGGTCGAAATTCAGCATCAGCTCGGCGAACAAGGCCCGGTCTCGGCAGGGCAACGCCGGGCCATCGATGGCGAGCTGGTCGCGGATGATCGCTCGCCCGGCTTCGGGGGCGGTCACATGGCCTGCCGCAGCCAGCGCCGCCAGCAAAGTGGTCTTGCCGGCGCCCGGCCCGCCGGTCAGCACGAACAGGCGCTGTTCTATCTTCGTCATCTGCGTTTTCTCCTTGCGATGAATTGGATGAAGGTGCTGCTCACCAGCCTTCGGGCTGGCCAAGCCGGCCGCGCCATGGCAGGGCATGGCGTCACCTTTCCGGAGCCATGATGTCCGCCCCGTCCCGCCCCCGTTTCCAGAATCGCCGCGGCCGTCCGGATCGTGATGGCCCGCCGCCGCATCGGCCCGGCGAGATCGACGAGGCGATTCTCTATGGCGCTCATCCGGTGATCGAGGCGCTGCGCAATCCGCACCGGCGCTTCCGCAAGCTGCTCGCCACCGAGAACGCGCTGAAGCGCCTGAGCGAGGAGATCGGCGAATTGCCGATCGAGCCGGAAATGGTCAGACCTTCGCAGATCGACCGGCTGCTGACACCCGACGCGGTGCATCAGGGGCTCTATCTCGTCTGCGATCCCCTGCCCTCGCCCGATCTCGATAGCCTGCCGGACGATGCGATCGTGCTGGCGCTCGACCAGATCACCGATCCGCACAATGTCGGGGCGATCCTGCGCTCGGCCGCCGCTTTCGCGGTCGCCGCCGTGATCGTCACGATCCGCCATTCGCCCGCCGCGACGGGCGTGCTGGCCAAATCGGCCTCCGGCGCGCTCGAGCACGTACCGCTGGTCGCGGTGAAGAATCTGGGAGATGCGCTCGACAAGCTCGGCGAGCGCGGATTCCTGCGGCTCGGCTTCGATTCGGAAGGGGACGTCTCACTCGACGAGGTCCCGCTACGCCGTCCTTTGGTACTGGTGATGGGCGCCGAGGGCAAGGGCCTGCGCCAGCGCTCGCGCGAGCTCTGCGATCACCTCGCCCGGCTCGACATGCCCGGCGCGATCAAGAGCCTCAACGTCTCGAACGCGACCGCGATCGCGCTCTACGCCGCGACAAGGCGCTAGAGCATCGGACCGAAAAGTGGAATCCACTTTTCGGACGAATCCGATGCGATACCTTTGATCTGACCCTCAGCGCCGCGCCACACGGCCATCGCTGCTGAAGCGCATGACCCGGACCACCGGCTGGCCCTGCCGCGTCTCGATCCGATACAGCACCGGATCGGCCGCCGGCGGGCGTGCGATGCCGATCGCGACGGGAATCGAGCGTTCCTTTTCCGGCGGCGGCTCGCTTACTTCCGGCAGCACGACCACGACCCGCTGATCGCCGGATCCGCCGTAGAAGCCGGGATAACCGGCGCCGTAGACGCCCACCCGACCGCGACGGACGTAGCCGGACTTCAGGGCCGGCCGCATCGCTGAAAGGCGCGGCGCCGGACCGGAAAATCCGCCCTTGGCCGGCCCCGCGGCGAAACCGGGAGCCGCTACGGCCGAAGACGCGGCGACGCATAGTCCCGCCAACACGATACCCAGAGGCATTCCGGAGCGAACTTTCATCGCCACCTCCCCTTCCTGCGCTCACCGCCGACCCGGGCCGACATGGTTAGCGAAAGGTTAGCGGCTTGCGCCCGGCAAGGCGAGTCATGACGGGATTTTGAGCCGAGCCACCCCTGCCGAATGCTCAATCCTTCGTCTTACGCCTTTCGGTGCAAGACCAAGTGCTCGGTTGAAGATTGCGGGGGGTAGACGCATTCCTAACCCATCAAACTTGGCTTTTCCAAGGCCTTTATCCTGAGTCGGCTTGCCCGGCTCCAAGCGAAGAACCGCCAGCAAGGCGGCGTGAGGGTGCAGCGGGTGGTCCGCAGCGCCCGGGGGAACGATAAGACGGGAGCGCGACATGAGCATGGCACAGGCATCCGGGGCGGCTGGACCGCGCCCGATGACCAGGGAGGAAAGGAAGGTCATTCTGGCCTCCTCCCTGGGCACGGTCTTCGAATGGTACGATTTCTACCTCTACGGCTCGCTCGCCACGATGATCGGCGCGCACTTCTTTTCGGCCTTCGACGCCAACACGCGTGCCATCTTCGCGCTGCTGGCCTTCGCCGCCGGCTTCCTGGTGCGTCCGTTCGGCGCGCTGTTCTTCGGCCGGCTCGGTGACCTGATCGGCCGCAAATACACCTTCCTCGTCACCATCCTGATCATGGGCGCCTCGACCTTCTTGGTCGGCCTTCTGCCCAGCTATGCCGCGATCGGCTGGATCGCCCCGGTCATCCTGATCGCGCTGCGCATGCTGCAGGGTCTGGCGCTCGGCGGCGAATATGGCGGCGCGGCGGTCTATGTCGCCGAGCATGCCCCCCCAGGGCGGCGCGGCTTCTACACCTCCTGGATCCAGACCACGGCGACACTCGGCCTGCTGCTCTCGCTGATCGTCATCCTGGGCATCCGCACCCTCATGGGCGAGGCTGACTTCGCCGCCTGGGGCTGGCGTATTCCGTTCCTCGCCTCGATCCTTCTGCTCGGAATCTCGGTCTACATCCGCCTCCAGATGCAGGAATCGCCTGCCTTCCAGAAGATGAAGGCCGAAGGCACCGGTTCGAAGGCGCCGCTCTCGGAAGCGTTCGGCCAGTGGAAGAACGCCAAGATCGCGCTGCTCGCGCTGTTCGGCCTCACTGCCGGCCAGGCCGTGGTCTGGTACACCGGCCAGTTCTACGCGCTGTTCTTCATCCAGAGCATCCTCAAGGTCGATCTCTACACCTCGAACGTGCTGATCGCCTGGGCGCTCATCCTCGGCACCGGCGGCTTCATCGTCTTCGGCTCGCTATCCGACAGGATCGGCCGCAAGCCGATCATCCTGGCCGGCTGCCTGATCGCGGCGCTGACCTATTTCCCGCTGTTCGGCGCGCTCACCAAGGCGGCCAATCCCGGCCTCGCGGCGGCGCATGAGAACGTCAAGGTCCAGGTCGTCGCCGATCCCGCCACCTGCGGCTCGGTCTTCGATCCGGTCGGCGTGCGGACCTTCACCCAGCCTTGCGACATCGCCCGCCGCGCGCTGGCCTCGCAGGCGATCCAGTACACCCAGGCCCCGGCCCCGGCCGGCACGGCTGCCAAGGTCACGGTCAACGGCAAGGACGTCGCGATCGACGCCGCCTTCGCCGCCAATATCGGCAAGGAAGCGGTCGCGGCCGGCTATCCGGCGCCGGGCGATGCCCGCATCGTCAAGACCGGCTTCCTGGGCGCCCTGTTCAGCGCGCAGTCGCTGACGATCATCGCGATCCTGACCGTGCTCGTCATCTATGTGACGATGGTCTATGGCCCGATCGCGGCGGCGCTGGTCGAGCTCTTCCCGACCCGCATCCGCTACACCGGCATGTCGCTGCCCTACCATATCGGCAATGGCTGGTTCGGCGGCCTGCTGCCGGCGACGTCGTTCGCCATGGTGGCCGGCACCGGCGACATCTTCTACGGCCTCTGGTACCCGATCGTGATCGCGATGATGACCTTCGTCATCGGCATGCTCTTCGTGCCCGAGACCAAGGATCGCGACATCCTGACCCACGACAACGGCTGATACCTCAGCCAGGATCGGCCCCGCCGACCTTCGAACCCCGCCCGAAAGGGCGGGGTTTTGTCGTTCGGAGCTGGCAGATACCAAGAGGCGCCGCTCCTCTGCTTGCCGGGTGAGCTATGCTCCCTCGACGCCATCCTCACGCCAGGAGAAGGTCGGGTCCAGCGTCATGCTGTAGTTCGGGTGGTTCTGGATGGCGGCCGCCAGTTCCTGCAGCTCGGGCATCGTGGCATCGAGGGCTCTTCTTTTTTCGTCGACGACGATCGACGCAACCTTGTTTGCGGCCATGAAGACATCGTCCCGCAGACTATCTTTTCCCTGCCTGGGATTGATAGCGAAATACATATGCAATATACCAGTCGTTATATAGGCTATGACTTCTGTCGTGATAGCCGGAACCACGGTCTTCTTGATGTCAAGAATACAGTGCACGGCCTCGTGTGCTATCGATGCCTTCTCGTGACTGACCGTTCCGTAACTCGCCTTGGGAACGAAGAAGGTGTTTTCTCCGTCTCCGCTCACGACATACATGGCAGCCGCATCGTGAGGGACATTGCCGACGATGACGTGAACCGCATTCTTGCTGATAGCGGTCGCGACTCTTTTGAAATCGGCGTGATTTATCCTGATCCCATTGTAACTATACGAGACGACCTGAACGGGGCCATAGAGGAGAGCGTTGATCAAGCGCTTCTTCAGCGCCTTCATCTCACCAGCGGTCGCCATGGCTGCCTCCCATCTCTGGACGAGCGAGCCTAGGTCAGCGCGCAGCCGTGAAGCATCCTCCATATGACGGACGAGATCGGACGCGGGGGATTTCCGGCCCGGCGGGACCGTGCGGGCTGGAGCTACGGAATCCGCGCGTGACTCGCCCTGCCCCACGAGATCGAGACCCGTAGCCCAGTCACACCGGCAGCACGGTGACCGGCGTTCCGAGCGCGACCCGGGCATAGAGGTGGATGATGTCCTGGTTGATCATCCGGATGCAGCCCGAGGAGACATTGGTGCCGACGGTATAGGGCTCGGTCGTGCCGTGGATGCGGTAGCCGAGATCGCGCCCCTCGCCGAAGAGATAGAGGGTGCGAGCCCCCAGCGGGCTCTTCGGCCCGCCGCGGACGCCGGGGCCACGCGACGTCGGCTCGAGCTGGGCCCTGATCTGCGGGTCGCGGTCGATCATCTCCTGCGGCGGCACCCAGTCGGGCCAGTCGCGCTTCATGTTGATCTTCGCCTGGCCCGTCCAGCCGAAGCCCTCACGGCCGACGCCGACGCCATAGCGCGTCGCGACGCCCTGCGATTCGACGAAATAGAGGTGGTAGGAGCCCGGGTCGACGACGATCGAGCCCGGCGGCTCCGGCCGACGGAACTCGACCGTCTGGCGCAGATAACGCGGCTCTATGCTCTGGTAGTCGATCGCCGGCACCGCAAAGCGCTCGCCCGGATATTCCACATAGACCTGCGCATAGTTCGGGCGCGCCAGCGTACGCGTCAGGCTGGGCCCTCTCGGAGCGGCAATCTCCGGCAGGCCCACGATGCTGCCCCCTCCGCCGCAGCCGGCGAGGCCGGGGGCGAGGAGCGACAGGGACGACATGGTAAAGGAGCGGCGGCTCAGCATGGGCACATCTCAGACAAGGCTTTTGCAAAAGCATCGACTTAGATGGTTACGAGCCGGTGAATGCCGGTGCGTTAGTTTCCGCTTCGCTCAGAATCGCATCTCGACCCTGCCCTTGAGGGCGTGGTCTCTGGAGCGTTCGCCGATGGCGGCGGAGTAGGTCAGGCCGAGTGCGGTGGCCGAGGAGATGCGCCAGTCGAGGCCGGCCTCGGCGGTGAGGGCGTCGCGGTCGATCGGGGCGGCGAAGACCTGCGCCGGCGTGGTGCCGGCGACGAAGGCGGTGCGCGCCTGCGGCGTCAGCTCGCCAAAACCGTGGCGCCAGCCGAGCATGGCCCGGGCGAACAGCGGCATCGCCCCAAGCTGCGCCTCGGCCCTTAAGCGCATGGCGTCAGCAAGCCAGTCGGCGGCGGAGCGGGCGCCCGCTCCGCCGCCGACTGGCTTGCTGACGCCATGCCGCCCGCCCGCGCCGCCGCCACCCAGCGACTGCGCTTCGGCTCTCGATTGCATCATGAGGGTCGCGACCACGACTGCGCTTGCCAGAATCCCGGCAAGCGCCGTGGACGAGCGCAGCGCGGCACGATTCTCCCGTTTGGGGCCGAAGGCCGATTTCACTGCGACTGCCGTCATGGGCGAGCCACCCGGGCCGCCTTACACGTCGGATTGCAGCGCGGGTTCCGATCTCTGGCGGTGCGGTGGCAGCGAAGCGGCATCGGCGGAGCAGGTTTGTCGGTCGATCTCCCATATTTTCGCGCGCGGACGGCGCGGCAAGCGGATTTCGACCAATGGACATGCCGGTTCGACGAACGGTGGCTCAAGCCCGATTCATCGTGAGAAATCAGTTAAATGGCAGCGGACCGGACCGCTTTGCGAATCAGCAGCGCGCCCTCACACGCCGAGGCGTTGCCGCAGCTCCTGCCGATAGGGCCGCGACACCGGCCAGGGCTCAGCGAGCTGGCCGAGCCCGATCGTCCAGCGATCCCCGACGCGCCGGTCGAGGCCGCTGACATGCTGCAGATTGACGATCGCGGTGCGGTGGATGCGCAGGAAGAGCGCCGGCGGCAGGAGCCCGGCCCAGAGCGTCAGCGGGCGGAGGTCGAGCACCGTCGAGCCGTCCCGCAGCCAGACCTTGGCATAGTCGCGCGCCGAGCGGACGCCGAGGATGGTTTGCGGGTCGACCCCGACGATCTGTCCCTGTCGGCGCAGATAGATCAGCGGCGCGAATGTCCTGGCGGCGTCGGCGAGCGGCTGGCCGTCGCGGGGCGAGCCGTAGCGCGCCAATGCGATCAGCTCGGCGCAGCGGAACAGCGCGCCGATCTCGGCGGCTGACCAGCGGCGCTCGGCCGCGGTCGCATCGAAGCCGATGCAGGCGCGCAAGCGCCCGTCATGGAAGACCGGCACGCTGAGCACGCTCCTGTCGCCCTGCCTGAGCATCTCGACCTGGAGCGGGCGGGCCGGACGCGGCAGCTCGGCAACCCGATTGATCATCACCGCCCTGCCCTTCGCCAGGAACTGGTGAAGCCAGGCGATCATGGTCACCGGCGTGTCCTGCAGATCCTCGACGAAGGATCGCACACCCTGCCGGCTCCATTCATGCGTGTTTCGGAAACGCAGTAGCTCGGCGTCGTATTCGAACATCCAGGCGCGGTCAGCGCCGGCGAGAGTGCCTATCTCTGCCAGGGCCGCGGTGATCGCGATATCGATGGGCTCCTGCAGCAACCGCCTGGCCACGTGATAGGGCCAGTCGAATCCGGTCGCCTCACTGCACTCGCCGAGCGCATAGGCTTCGTAGATGGGATCGGTTGCCGAGGTGGAGCGTTCAAGCATGCCGTGAGCGATCTTCCGCTATCATCCGCCCAGGGCAAGCCTGCGCTTGCGCTGGGCGACGTCGCATCAGGCCGGCGCGGCGGGAGCACCGGCCCATTCGGTCCTTGCCGGGATCGCCTCGCCCTTCATGACGATGGTGAGGAGACCGAGCCGGGCATGGTCGCCGATATCGGTGTCGTAGAGCACCGTGGTCAGCCCGCCGAGCGCGCAGCCCTTGCCGATCTCGATGCGCCCGACCTTCATCACCCTGTCCTCGAAGAGGTGGGTCTGGAGGTTGGCGGTCGCGTTGATCGCGGCGTAGTCGCCGATGCTGACGCAATCGAACTCGGTGATATCGGTCGAGTCGAGATAAACGCCCTGGCCGATCTTCACGCCGAAGAGGCGCATCGCCCAGGGCAGCATCGGCGTGCCGCGCAGCGCATTGAGCAGGATCGCGCCGGCCGTGCCCCAATAGAGCGTCGTCATCGCCTCGGTGCGCAGCGCCCACCAGGACCAGAGGCCGCGATTGCCGGGCCGGTAGACGCCCATCAACAACCATTTCACCAACAGCACGGCCGTTGCCAGGGCGATCGAGGTACCGATCGCGCAGGCGATGAAAATCGGGGCGAACTCGGCCCAGCTCTGGGCGCGCTCGAGGGCGGGGAAGAGGAAGAGCTCGGCCGTGATTGTACCGAAGGTGATGAACATCATCGTCGGCATCGAGGCGCTGAACAGTTCGAAGACGGCGCGCAGGACGCGGCGCCAGAGCGGCGGCCGGAAGGTCTTGGCGATATCGGCATCGTCGAAGCGCTGGCGTGAGGGCAGCAGGATCGGCGGGCTGCCGAAGCGTGTCTCGCCGGGCTGCATCGCGACATCGCTGGGCGGCTTCGACTTGATGCCAAGCAGCGAGCCGCTCGGCAGGAAGGCACCGGGCGGCAC
This sequence comes from Bosea sp. 29B, assembly GCF_902506165.1. Classification (NCBI taxonomy): domain Bacteria; kingdom Pseudomonadati; phylum Pseudomonadota; class Alphaproteobacteria; order Hyphomicrobiales; family Alloboseaceae; genus Allobosea; species Allobosea sp. 29B. The sequence goes on along the minus strand of NZ_LR733817.1, from coordinate 4,789,917 downwards.
GACCGCATCATTGCCGATGAAGACCTGATCGCCGGTGCGCACGGGCTTGGCGGTCATCCAGCCGCGGCGGACATCCTCGTCGCCGAGCACGACCTCGTCGGCGACGAAGCAGCGATCGCCGATCTCGATCATGTCGTAGCGGCCGGCGAAATTGGTGGCGATCTCAGTGTCCTTGCCGATCTTCGCGCCCATCATCCGGTACCAGAGCCGCATGTAGATGGTGGAGAACAGCGAGGACAGGCTCTGGAGCATCACCTCCGAGGCGAGGCCGACGGTCCATTTGCGCAGGCCGTAGCCGGAGGCGATGGCGTGCGTGCCCTCGATCGAGCGCGGCTGCACCAGCCAGCGGATCGCGGTGACGAACAACACGGTGCCGAGCATCAGCACCATCGCGGTCGGCCAGGCGATGACCGGCAGGACCCAGCGATAGTCGATGCCGACCAGCTGCTGCAGCGGCCCGTCGAACCGGTCGAGGATGACGAAGGCCGGGAAGATCGGCAGCAGCGCCAGCGCCGGCATCAGCACCAGCATGGCGGCGAAGAAGACGCCCTGCAGGGCCCTGACCGGCATCGAAAGCTTGGGCGCGGGCTGCGGCCAGGCGGCGGGGTCGACCGCGCCGATACGGCGGCCGGGCGAGCCGTCCCAATGCTCGAAGGCGCCGATGCGGCTGCCCGCGGCGAGCGCTGTCAGGTCGGCGAGTTCGGCACCTTCGCCGATCACCGTGTCGTGGCCGATGGCGCAGGAAGTGCCGATATAGGCGTCCTTGCCGATCGTGATCCTGCCGATCACCAGCTCGTTGCCGACCACCTCGGCATTGGCGAGGCTGAGTTTGCCGCCGAGCGTGACGTCGTCGCCGATCTCGACGAGGTCGATCGCACCGGCCTCGAAGCCGCTGACGAAGACGCCCTTGCCGACCTTGGCGCCGAGCAGGCGCATGGCAATGCTCGCCAGCGGCGTGCCCTGCATCAGGCTGAGATGGATCATCGCGGTGAACTGGCGGGCAAGCCACCAGCGGAAGAAATAGACACCCCAGAGCGGATAACGGCCCGGCGTCGTGCGCCAGAGCACCAGGCGCTTGCCGACGATGCCGGCGAGCATTACCGTGAGCACAACGAGGGCGTAGATGCCCATCATCATCAGGACTTCGCGCAGCTCGATCACCCCGTCCGAGGTGATCAGCTCGTAGATCACGTAGATCGTCAGCCAGGGGCCTGTCAGCGCCAGCAGCAGCAGCGGCATGCAGGCGAGCTGGGCGAGCCCGCAGAGCAGGCGGCGCGATAGCGGCGGCGGCTCGAAGGAAAGATCGCGTGCCGGCTTGCCCGCATTGGCCTGCCTGCGCTCGTCGAGCCGGGCGGCGATCGCGCGCAGCGTGCGCAGGCTGTAGACGTCCTCCAGCGTGATGCTCGGCAGGTCGGGATTAGCGCGCACGCCGGCGAGGAAGGTCGCGGCCAGCAGCGAATGGCCACCGAGATCGGCGAAGAAATCGGCCTCGAACCCGACCGACTGGCCCGGGAAGAGCGGCTTGGCGGCGGCGAGCAGGGCGGCCTCCGTCGCGCTCTGCGGTTCCTCCTGCTCCTCGGCGGAGGCTACCAGCGTCAGCGGTGCCGCCTTCAGCGTCTTGCGGTCGGCCTTGCCCGAGGTCAGGCGCGGCAGGCTCGCCATCTCCTCGAAATGCGAAGGCACCATATAGGGCGGCAGGGTCTCCTTCAGGGCGGTGCGCACGACGCCGCGGTCGAAGGCGGCGCCTGCATCCGGCACCACGAAGGCAACGAGCCGGTCGATGCCGTCATCACGGCGCAGCACCACGGTCGCCTGCGAAATGCCGGGCAGGTCGCAGAGCCTCGCCTCGATCTCGCCGAGCTCGAGCCGGAAGCCGCGCAATTTGACCTGGTCGTCGATGCGGCCGTGGAAGAGGATCTTGCCCTTCTCGGAGATGCTGACCGCGTCGCCCGAGCGGTAGAGCACCGGGTCGGTGCCGTCACCGCCGAAGGGGTTGGCGATGAATTTCTCGGCAGTGAGCTCGGGGCGACCGAGATAGCCGGCGGCGACGCCGGGGCCACCGATCAGCAATTCGCCCTCGGTGCCGGGGCCGACGATCCGCATCTCCTCGTCGACGACATAGCAGGTGTAATTCGGGATCGGCACACCGATGGTCACCGCCTCGTCCGGCGTGACCTCGTCGACGGTGGCGACGACGGTGGCCTCGGTCGGCCCGTAGGAGTTGAAGACCTTGCGGCCCGGGCGGCACCAGCGCTGGCGGACGGCGGGCGGGCAGGCTTCGCCGCCGAGAATGATGATGCGCAGGCTCGGAATGTCCTGCGGCATCATGGCGAGCAGCGTCGGCACGGTGTCGAGCACGGTGATGCCGGCTTCCGCCATCAGGGCCGGCAGGCGCTCGACCTCTCCGAGCACCTGCGCCGAGGCGACCCAGAGCGTCGCGCCGACGAGATAGGGGACGAAGATCTCCTCCAGCGAGAGATCGAAGGCGACGGAGGCGCCCTGGAAGGAGATATCGTCCGCCGCCATGCCGTAGACGAGGTTCGACGAGCGCAGATAGTGGCAGATGTTGCTGTGGGCGATCACGATGCCCTTGGGCTTGCCGGTCGAGCCCGAGGTGTAGATCGCATAGGCCGGGCTCGCCGGCGTCACACCGTCGGCGCGCGGATCGACCGGCGGGGCATCAGTGCCCACGGCGATCAGCTCGCGGCAGCTCACGGCGTCAGCAGGCAGTTCCCGATCGAGCTTCGCGCGGGTGGCGTCGTCAATGACGATGATCTTCGCGGCGCAATCCGCCAGGCATTCGCCGATGCGCTCGGGCGGAGCGTCGGCGTCGAAGGGGATATAGGCCGCGCCGGCCTTGAGGACGCCGAGCAGCGCGACGTGCAGTTCGAGCGAGCGGGACATCCACAGGCCGACGAAGGAGCCGGCCGTGATGCCGCGCGCCCGGAGCGCACGCGCGACCTTGTCCGCCCGGGCGTCGAGCTCGGCGTAGGTGACGCGTTCGGCTCCGAAGATGATGGCGGTCCGATCGGGCGTGCGCCTGGCGGAAGCCTCGAAGATCTCGCCGAGCAGTTCGTCACGCAGGAGCGACGGCTCCACGGCACCCACGAGCTTCCCGGCCTCGCGCCCGACGATGGCGTGCATGACCCGCTTCCCCCAGCCAGATGCCGCAAGGCCGAGCCGCCGTTGCGAGACCGGAGTTATTAGCGGCGAGACATGTAAATTGCGTTAGGACGTTGCGACGGGTTGTTCCCTCACGCAATCCGAGCAAGCGCTTCGCACCTCTCCTTCGCACCGTCGTCGCCATCGCCTCGCCCAATGGGACGAGCGTGCAGGGAACTCGCCAATCCGGAACGGCCGGCCCATGATGCGGATCATGAGCGCCTGCGAGGTGCGCTATCGTCGCTTGTTAGTCACACGAAAAATGGTTACAAACGCAACTATATCATAACTGCTGCCGGCGCCGAAGCGGCCATGGCAGGAGGGCTGGCGGGCCTTTCGGGAGGATGGTCATGAACGTTCGGAATACGACTGCCGCGCAGGCGCAGGACGGCACGACCAGGAGCGCGATTGCGGCCGGCTACATGTCCGGCTTCGGCAACGGCTTCGAGACCGAGGCCCTGCCGGGCGCATTGCCGCTCGGCCGCAACTCGCCGCAGCAATGCGCCTACGGGCTCTATGCCGAGCAGCTCTCCGGCTCGCCCTTCACCGCGCCCCGCACCACCAATGAGCGCTCCTGGCTCTACCGCATCCGGCCGACGGTCGCCCATTGGAACACGTTCAGGAAGGTCGACACCCGGCTCTGGCGCACGGCACCGGCTCGCGAGGTCGACATGCCGATCGCGCCGCTGCGCTGGAGCCCGATCCCGATCCCATCAGAGCCGCTCTCCTTCGTCGAGGGCGTCCACAGCATCACCACGGCGGGCGACGCCGGCAGCCAGGGCGGCATGGGCGCGCATGTCTACCTGATCACGCGTTCCATGGTGGACGAGTATTTCTACAATGCCGATGGCGAGATGCTGTTCGTGCCGCAGCAGGGCTCCTTACGCCTGTGGACCGAGTTCGGCATCATCGACATCGAGCCGGGCGAGATCGCGGTCATCCCGCGTGGCGTCAAGATCCGGGTCGAGCTCACGGATGGCCCGGCGCGGGGCTATATCTGCGAGAACTATGGCGGCGCCTTCACCTTGCCGGAACGCGGGCCGATCGGCGCCAACTGCCTCGCCAATCCCCGTGACTTCCTGACGCCGGTTGCCGCCTATGAGGACCGCGACGCGCCCTCGAAGATGTATGTCAAATGGGGCGGCAATCTCTGGGCCGCCGACATCGCGCATTCGCCGCTCGACGTCGTCGCCTGGCACGGCAACTACGCGCCCTACAAATACGATCTCAGGCGCTTCTCGCCGGTCGGCCCGATCCTCTACGACCACGCCGATCCGTCGATCTTCACCGTGCTGACCTCGCCCTCGGAGACCCCCGGCACCGCGAATATCGACTTCGTCATCTTCTCCGACCGGTGGCTGGTGGCCGAGAACACCTTCCGCCCGCCCTGGTACCATATGAACGTGATGAGCGAGTTCATGGGGCTGGTCTACGGCGTCTACGACGCCAAGACCGGCGGCGGCTTCGTGCCGGGCGGCATCTCCCTGCACAACACGATGCTGCCGCACGGCCCGGACCTCGACGCCTTCGAAAAGGCCAGCACCATCGACTTGAAGCCGCACAAGCTCGAAGGCACGCTTGCCTTCATGTTCGAGACGCGTTTCGCGCAGCAGGTCACCGCCTTCGCCGCGCAGAGCGAGGCGCTGCAGCAGGACTATGGCGGCTACGGCCACAAGCTGACCAAGCATTTCGACCCGAACAAGCCCTGAGGCCGGGGGCCGCATTGCAGCGCGCAGCGTCTCAGATGCCGAGATAGGCCTCGCGGATGCGTGGGTCGGCGATCAGCTCCTCGGCCGTGCCGCTGATGCTGATGCGGCCGGTCTCCATGACGTAGCCACGATCGGCGATCCGCAGCGCCGCATAGGCGTTCTGCTCGACCAGCAGCACGGTCACCCCGAGCGCTTTCAGGGTCTTCACGACATCGAAGATCTGCGCGACGAGGATCGGCGCCAGCCCCATGCTGGGCTCGTCGAGCAGCAGGCATGCGGGCCGTGCCATCAGGGCACGGCCGATCGCCAGCATCTGCTGCTGGCCGCCGGAAAGGCCGCCGGCCGGCAAATTGCGTTTCTCCTTCAGGATCGGGAACATCGCGAAGGCATCGGCCATGTCGCGCTCGACGCGCTCGTCGGCGAAGAGATAGGCGCCGAGCCGCAGGTTCTCCTCGACGGTCAGGTTGGTGAAGATCAGCCGGCCTTCCGGCGATTGCGAGAGGCCGAGGCCAACCCGGCGATGGGCCGGGATCGCCTTCAGCGCCTCGCCGCGGAAGATGATCGCGCCGCCGCTCGCCGGCTGGACGCCGGAGATGCAGCGCAGCAGCGTGGTCTTGCCGGCGCCGTTGGCGCCGACGACGGTGACGATCTCGCCGGAACCGACCTCCAGGTCGACGCCGTGCAGGACCTCGATGCGGCCATAGCGCGAGCGCAACCCCTCAACCGAGAGCATCGCCCGCCTCCGTCGCTTGCGTTCCGAGATAGGCCTCGATCACCCTGGGATCGCGCGAGACGGCAGCCGGCGCGCCCTCGGCGATCTTCTCCCCGCGATCGAGCACGACGATGTGCCTGGAGATGCGCATCACCATCTTCATGTCGTGCTCGACCAGGAGGATGGCGACGCCGGACTTCGCGACCTCGGCGATCAGGTGGTCGATCTCCTCGGTCTCGACCGCGTTGCAGCCGGCAGCCGGCTCGTCGAGCAGGAGGATGCGCGGCTCCAGCGCCAGCGCCCGGGCGATTTCGAGCCGCTTCAGCGCGCCATAGGAGAGCGAGGACGCCTCCCGCTCAGCGCCGCGCGCCAGGCCGACGCGTTCCAGCAATTCGCTCGCGCGGGCGCGGGTGGCGGCACTGCGGCGGCGCGAGGACGGCAGGCTGAGGAGATCGCCGAGGATCGGGCCGCGCTCCTTGAGGTGGCAGCCGGTCATGGCGTTCTCGAGCACGCTCATGCGCTGGAAGATCTGCAGGTTCTGGAAGGTGCGCGACAGGCCGCGCTCGGCCAGCCGGTTCGGCGCCATGCCGGTGACGTCCTGGCCGTCCAGCGCGATCCGGCCGCGCTGGGGCTGGTAGACGCCCGAGATCATGTTGAACAGCGTGGTCTTGCCGGCGCCGTTGGGGCCGATCACCGAGACGATCTCGCCCGGCGAGACCGAAAAGCCGACATCGTTGACGGCGGTGAGGCCGCCAAAATCGATGCCGAGGCCCTCGACGGAGAGGAGCGTCATCAGCCCCTCCCCTTCAGGCGGCGCATGAGCGAAGGCAGCAGCCCCTCGCGCATGAAGATCATCACCAGCATCATGATCAGGCCGAGGATGAGGTTCTCGTATTGCTGCAACACGGTCAGCGCCTGCGGCAGCAGGGTCAGCGCCGCCGCGCCAAGGATGGCGCCCGGCACCGAGCCGACGCCGCCGAACACCGTCATCGTCACCAGCTCGATCGAGTGCAGAAAGCCGGCAACGTCGGGCGTGATGAAGCGGTTCATCAGCGCCAGCAGCGAACCGGAGAGCGAGGCATAAACGGCCGAGATCACGAAGGCCGAGAGCTTGAGCCTGGCGACGTCGACGCCGACGGTGCGGGCCGCGACCTCGGAATCGTGCAGGGCGCGCAGCGCCCTTCCCGAGGGGCTGTCCTGCAGGTTGAGCGCGACCCAGGCGCCGGCCAGCATGGAGATGCCGGTGGCGGCGTACCAGAACTGGGCATTGCTCAGGCCGATACCGATCGAGGCGAGCGCGCTGCGCAGGCCGAGCTCGGCGACCTCGCGCCCGTCCGGACCGCCGGTGATCTTCGCTTCGTTGGCCAGCACCATCGAGACCAGGATGCCGAAGCCGAGCGTGGCGACGGCGAGGTAATAGCCCTTGAGCCGCAGGATCGGCCGGCCGATCAGCCAGGCGACACCACCCGACAACACCGCGCCGAGCAGCATGGCGAGGCCAGGATGCAGGCCAAGGTAGCCTGGCGCCAGAGCACAGGCATAGGCGCCGATCCCGGCGAAGCCGGCATGGCCGAGGCTGATCTGGCCGGCGAAGCCGATCAGGACGACGAGGCCGGTGACCGCGAGTCCGTTGACGAAGATCAGCGCGCCGATGCGGTAATAGAAATTCGAAGGGAAGAGGGCCGGTGCCAGCGCGATCAGCACGGCGAGCACGATCAAAGTGAGATGCTTCTGGGACAGGCGCATCGTCACACCCGGTCCATCGCCTTGCGGCCGAACAACCCTTGAGGCCGGGCGAACAGGATCACGAGGATCAGCACGAAGGCGACGGCGTCCTTGTAGACGGAACTGACATAGCCGGCGGTGAGCGCCTCGATCAGCCCGAGCAGCAAGCCGCCGGCCAGCGCACCGGCCGGAACGCCCATGCCGCCGAGCATGGCGGCGGCGAAGCCCTTCAACGCCATCGCGACGCCGAGATCGTAGCTGGTCAGGGTGATCGGGGTGACAAGCACGCCGGCGAGGGCGCCGATCGCGGCCGAGACGGCGAAGCTCAGCGTCATCATGTGGTTGGGGTTGATGCCGACGAGGCTCGCCGCGATGCGGTTGTTAGCGGTTGCGAGCACGGCCTTGCCGGTCAGCGTACGGGCGAAGAACAGCCACAGGACCAGGAAGATCGCGACCGCTCCGGCGATGACCCAGAGGCCCTGCGGCAGGATCGTCGCGCCGAAGATCCTGAGCGGGTCGTCGCCGGAGAAGCTCGGGAAGCGGTGGAGCTGCTTGTCAAAAACGAGCTGGGCGCTGCCGCGCAGGAAGATCGAGGCGCCGATGGTGATGATGATCAGGCTAGCGACGGGGGCGCCGCGGGCCGGCTCGATCGCCAGCTTGTTGAGGAGGACGCCGATCGTCGCCGCCGCGAGAATGGCGAGCAGCGCCGCCAGCGGCAGCGGGATGCCGGCCTGCCAGGCGAAGAAGGTGATCATGCCGCCGAGCATGACGAACTCGCCCTGGGCAAAGTTCACCACATCGGAGGCGTTGTAGATCAGGGTGAAGCCGAGGGCGACCAGCGCATAGACCGCCCCGACTGTCACGCCCGACAACAGGTATTGCAGAAGTTCGGGCACTCTATGCTCCCCGTGGCTCACCCGGATGCCGAAGGCCAGTCCAACTCGTCATGCTCGCCCCTGTGGCGAGCATCCACGTCTCGAACACCGCCCTGCCCGAAGGAAGACGTGGATGGTCGGGACAAGCCCGACCATGACGGAGAGGGTGCCGCCCAGCGACCGCCGATGCCCCGTTCCTGCGCCTTACTGCACCAGCGCCCAGTTGCCGCCCTTGATCTCGAGCATACGGAAGGCGGAGAGATCGAGGCCGAGATGGTCACCCGCTGCCATGTTGAAGGTGCCGGTCACGCCGACGAAGCCCTTGGTGTTCTCGAGCGCGTCGCGGATCGCCTTCGGCTCGGCCTTGCCGGCGCGCTTGATCGCATCGACCAGGAGCCGCAAGCCGTCATGCGCGTAGCCGCCGAAGGTCGAGGCGGGCTGGTTGAACTTCGCCTGGTAGGCGCTCGTATAGGCGGAGACGACCGCCTTCTGCGGGTCGTTCGCCGGCAGGAGACTGGCGACGAGGACGGCTGTGCCGGGCAGGCGCACGCCTTCGGAGGCCGGACCGGCAAGATCGATGAAGCTCTTCGAGGCGACGCCATGCGACTGGTAGAGCGGCGTCTTGATGCCGAGCTGGCCGTAATTGCGGGTGACGATCGCCGGGCCCTGGCCGAAGCCCGGATTGAGGATCGCCTGCACGTCCGCCTTGGAGCGGATATTGGTCAGCTGCGGGGTCATGTCGGCGTCGTTCGGGCCGTAGGTCTCCTCGGCCAGCACGGTGATACCGAACTCGCCGATGACCTGCAGGCATTGCTTGCGCATCGAGGCGCCGAAACCGTCCGAGCCGGAGATCAGGGCGATCTTGCTATAGCCCTTGGCCTTCATGTCCTCGAAGATCTTGCGGCACGCCATCCGATCGGTATGCGGCGTCTTGAAGACGAAAGGCTTGACCGGGTCGATGATCTCGATCGCGCCCGCCAGCGAGATGAACGGGATCTTGGCGTTCTCGACGACCGAGATGATCGACATGGTGGTGCCGGTGGTCGAGCCGCCGACGATGGCGACGACCTCGTCATCCTCGACCAAACGGGTGGCGAAGGTGCGCGCCTTGTTCGGGTCCCCGCCGTCGTCATAGAGGACGAGCTTGATCTTCTGGCCGAGCACACCGCCGGCGGCGTTGATCTCGTCGACCAGCAATTTGAGGGTCTTGGCCTCGGGATCGCCGAGCGAGGAGGCCGGTCCCGTCTCGGAGACCGAGGCGCCGATCTTGATGTCGGCGAGGGCCGGGCCAGCCAAGCCGAGCGTCAGCGCGAGCGCGCCGCCGATAACTCCGAACTTCATCGTTTCCTCCACCGTCCCGGGCGCTCTTTTGTCGAAGCGCTTTGTGGTTGTCGCCGCACCGCCAAAGGCTCGGAGCGCGGTCGTTATCGTTCCCCGCAGGCGCAGTGCCAGCCCTGGATCGTATGGACCCGTCCAGCTCGCTCGCGCCTTCGTTGAGTTAATAATTGACCGACCGTTCGGACTATGCAAGGAATTTTTTGAAGCGACGGCCCAAGGCTGCGACTTGAATGGGAGGAAGGCTCGTGTCCGACACGGTCAAGATAGAGCTCGCCGACGGCCTGCTCCGGCTGACGCTCAATCGTCCCGACAAGCTCAATTCCTTCAATGACGAGATGCATCTGGCGCTGCGCGCCGGTTTCCAGCGCGCGCATGACGAGAGCGCTGTCCGCGCCGTCCTGCTGACGGGCGCCGGCCGCGGCTTCTGCGCCGGCCAGGACCTGGGCGATCGCGATCCGCGCAAGGAGGCCGCGCCGGATCTCGGCCGCACGATCGAGACTTTCTACAATCCCCTCATCCGGCTGATCCGCAGCCTCGACAAGCCGGTCATCTGCGCGGTCAACGGCGTCGCCGCCGGCGCCGGCGCCAATATCGCGATCGCCTGCGACATCGTGCTGGCGGCGCGTTCAGCGAAGTTCATCCAGGCCTTTTCCAAGATCGGCCTCGTGCCCGATTCCGGCGGCACCTGGAGCCTCGCGCAAATGCTCGGCGAGGCGCGCGCCAAGGCACTCGCCCTGACGGCGGAACCGTTGACGGCAGAAACTGCGGCGGCCTGGGGACTGATCTGGCGCGCCGTCGACGATGCAGAGCTGATGAGCGAGGCCGAGGCGCTCGGCAGGAAGCTCGCCGCCGGACCGACTTTAGGGCTCGGCCTGATCAAGCAGGCAATCCAGGCCTCGGCCGGCAACACGCTCGACCAGCAGCTCGACCTCGAACGCGACCTGCAGCGCCAGGCCGGCCGCAGTGCCGACTATGCCGAAGGAGTCCTCGCCTTCCTCGACAAGCGCCAGCCAAAGTTTAGCGGACGATGAGCCTCGATTTCTCCGACCCGCTCGCCGTCGCCCGCGCTTCTGCCGCGGCAATGTGGGAGAACGACCTCGCCTCCCGCAGCCTCGGCATGAGCCTCGACAGCGTCGGGCCGGGCGAGGCGACGCTGTCGCTGACCGTGACGGCGGCGATGACCAACGGCCACAAGACCTGCCATGGCGGCTACATCTTCACTTTGGCGGACTCGGCCTTTGCCTTCGCCTGCAACAGCTACAACCAGAACACCGTCGCGCAGCATTGCTCGGTGACGTTCCTGCGCCCGGCCTTCGAGGGCGACCACCTCACTGCAAGCGCCCGCGAGGTCTCGCGCATCGGCCGCGGCGGCATCTACGACATCAAGGTGACGAACCAGAACGGCGAGCATGTCGCGGAATTCCGCGGCCACTCCCGTACCGTCAAGGGCACGCCGATACCCGCGCCGGGCTGAACGTTCCGGCCGAAACAAGACAAAGCGGAGGACACCCATGGAAGACCTTTCGCCCCGCCCGGGCGATCTAGATCCCATCGAAACCGCCTCCCGCGACGAGATTTCGGCGCTCCAGCTCAAGCGGCTGAAGACGACGCTCGACCACGCCTATCGCAACTCCCCGCATTACCGGGCGCAGTTCGACAAGGCCGGCATCCATCCCGATGATCTGAGGACGCTGTCCGACCTCGCGAAATTCCCCTTCACGGTGAAGAAGGACCTGCGCGACACCTATCCGTTCGGGATGTTCGCGGTGCCTCAAGAGAGGGTCGCCCGCATCCACGCCTCCTCCGGCACGACCGGCAAGCCGACGGTCGTCGGCTACACCCGGAACGACATCGAGATGTGGGCGACCTGCGTCGCCCGCTCGATCCGGGCCGCGGGCGGCCGGGCCGGCGACATCTGCCATGTCGCCTATGGCTACGGCCTGTTCACCGGCGGCCTGGGCGCCCATTACGGCGCCGAGAAGCTCGGCTGCACGGTGATCCCGATCTCTGGCGGCATGACCGAGCGCCAGGTCTGCCTGATCCAGGATTTCAAGCCGCGCATCATCATGGTGACGCCGTCCTACATGCTGTCGATCCTCGACGAGTTCCGCCGCCAGGGCATCGATCCGCGCAGCTCCTCGCTGGCTGTCGGCATCTTCGGGGCCGAGCCCTGGACCAATGCGATGCGCGAGGAGATCCAGCAGGATTTCGACATGCATGCCGTCGACATCTACGGCCTGTCCGAGGTGATCGGCCCGGGCGTCGCCAGCGAATGCGTCGAGACCAAGGACGGGCTGCATGTCTGGGAGGACCATTTCTACCCGGAGATCATCAACCCGGAGACCGGCGAGGTCCTGCCCGACGGCGAGATGGGCGAGCTGGTCTTCACCTCGCTGACCAAGGAGGCGCTGCCGATCATCCGCTATCGCACCCGCGACCTGACGCGCCTGCTGCCCGGCACGGCACGGGCGATGCGCCGGATCGAGAAGATCACCGGCCGCACCGACGACATGATGATCCTGCGCGGCGTCAATATCTTCCCGACGCAGATCGAGGAGCAATTGCTGAAATGCGATGGCCTCGCCCCGCATTTCCAGATCGAGCTCGTGCGCGCCGGCCGGATGGACGACATGGTCGTGCATGTCGAGGCGATGCCGCACGCCACCGATGAGGCCGCGCGCGCTTCGTCAGCCAAGGAACTTGCGCACCACATCAAAAGCGTGGTGGGGGTGAGCACCAAGATACGGGTCGGTGATCCCGATTCGGTCGAGCGTTCGGCCGGCAAAGCCAGGCGCGTCGTCGACAACAGGCCGAAAGGATAACAGGTGATGGCCCGCACCAGGGCTGCGGATTTCGACGAGAAGCGGCGCAGCATCCTCGACAGCGCCGCGGCCGTCTTCGCCAAGCTCGGCATGGAGCGCGCCTCGATGGCGCAGATCGCCCAGGAGAACAATGTCTCCAAGGCGCTGCTCTACCATTACTATCCGAGCAAGGACCTGCTGATCTTCGATATCGGCCGCACCCATCTTGTCGAGCTGGAGGCGGCGATCATTGAGGCCGACCGGCCCGATCTCGAGCCACGGGCACGCTTGCGCCATCTGATCGGCGGCGTGCTGGAGAACTACCGCACGGCGTCGAACTTCCACCAGGTCCTGCTCAACGGCACCGGCTCGCTCACCGAAGCCCAGCGGCTGGAGCTGCGGGAGATGGAACGCCGTATCGTCAAGGCGTTCTCGGACGTGCTGGTCGACATCAACCCGGCGCTGGCGGACAACCGCGCCGGGGTGACGCCGGTCACCATGTCGCTCTTCGGCATCCTCAACTGGGTCTACACCTGGTTCCGGCCGAGCGGAGCGCTCAGCCGAGAAGGCTATGCCGACATGGTCACCGCGCTGTTCCTCGACGGCGCCAGCGCGATGAAGTAGCGGCGCTCAAGCCGGCCAAGTCTTCGCCACCATGGTCAGCACGTCGTATTGCGCGACGAGCTGGGCGTCCTGGTTGGTGACCGTGCAGTCCCAGCGCACCTCGCCATAATCCTCGGTCTCGCGCGGATTGATCTGCTTGCAGGTCAGCGTCACCTGCAAGCTGTCGCCCGGATTGACCGGCGTCAGGAAGCGCAACGCGTCGACGCCGTAATTGGCGAGCACCGGGCCCGGCGCCGGATCGACGAACAGGCCCGCCGCGAACGACACGATCAGATAGCCATGCGCGACGCGCCCGTCGAAGAACGGGTTCGCCTTGGCCGCCTCCTCGTCCATATGGGCGTAGAAGGTGTCGCCGGTGAAATGGGCGAAGTGCTCGATGTCCTCCAGCGTCACCGTGCGCGAGGCCGTGACGAGCTGGTCGCCGATCTCCAGCTCGGCCAGCGACTTGCGGAAGGGATGGATGCCGTCCTGCCGCGTCTTGGCGCCCTGCATCCAGCGGCCGGTGACCTCCGACAGCAGCCAGGGCGCGCCCTGGACGGCGGTGCGCTGCATGTAGTGCTTGACCGAGCGCATGCCGCCAAGTTCCTCGCCGCCGCCGGCGCGACCTGGCCCGCCATGGACCAGCACCGGAAGCGGCGAGCCATGGCCGGTCGAGGACTTGGCGCTGACGCGGTTGCCGAGCATGACGCGGCCATGCCAGGGCCCGAGCGCCTCTACGGCCTCGCGCGCAAAGGCGGCGTCGTTGGTGAAGACCGAGGCGACGAGGCTGCCCTTGCCGCGCCGCGCCAGCTCTGCCGCCTCCTCGGCAGTCTCGTAAGGGATGATCGTGCTGACCGGGCCGAAGGCCTCGACATCATGCACGGCCTTGGCGGAGCCGGGCTTGTCGCAATAAAGCAGCACGGGGCTCAAGAAGGCGCCGGTCTGCGCATCACCCGACATCAGATTGGCTTGAGCTGGATCGCCGGCGACGATCTCGGCATCCCCCTGCAGCTCCGCGATCCGGGCGCGGACCTCGTCGCGCTGGGCGAGGCTGGCGAGCGGGCCCATGCGGGTCGCCTCCTCGCCGGGATTGCCGAGCACGGTCTTGGCGAGCCGGTCTCCTAGCGCTTTGATCAGCGGCTCGACGGTGGCGCGCGGCGCGATCACGCGGCGGATCGCCGTGCACTTCTGCCCGGCCTTTACCGTCATCTCGCGGGCGATCTCCTTGACGAAGAGGTCGAACTCCTCGGTTCCCGCGACGGCGTCGGGGCCGAGGATGGCGGCGTTGAGCGAATCCGCCTCCATGGTGAAGCGCACGGAGTTCTCGACGATCGCCGGATGAGTCTTGAGCTTGCGGCCGGTGGCGGCTGAGCCGGTGAAGGTCACGACATCCTGGCAATCGACATGGTCGAGCAGGTCGCCGACCGAGCCGCTGATCAGTTGCAGCGCGCCCTTGGGCAGGATGCCGGTCGCGATGATCTTCCGCACCATCAACTCGGTCAGATAGGCGGTCTGGCTCGCCGGCTTGACGATCGCCGGCATGCCGGCGAGCAGCGTCGGCGCCAGCTTCTCCAGCATGCCCCAGCACGGGAAGTTGAAGGCGTTGATGTGGATCGCGACGCCTTCCAGCGGTGTCAAGATGTGCTGGCCGGAGAAGGTATTGTCGCGCGAGAGCGCCTCGACATCGCCATCGACCAGCGTGCGCGTGTTCGGCAATTCGCGCCGGCCCTTCGACGCATAGGACAGCAAGGTGCCGACCCCGCCTTCGATGTCGATCCAGCTATCGGTGCGTGTCGCACCGGTCGCGGTGGAGAGCGTGTAGAACTCTTCCTTCGCCTCCATCAGCGCCTGGCCGAGCGCCTTCAGCATCAACGCGCGCTCGTGGAAGCTCATCTTGCGCAGCGCCGGCCCGCCCGCCTCGCGGCCATGGTTCAAAGCACGCTTCATATCGAGACCGCTCGCGTCGATCAGCGCGACCTCGGCCCCCGTCGCCGCATCGAGCAGCGGCACGGCCTTGCCGGCGCCGCGGACCCAGTCTCCGGCGATGAAGGATTCAAGCTGGCGGACGGTCTTCACTGGCGCGTTCATCCCTGGAGATCCCTTGTCGATCGCGGTGTGCGGCTTGGCGCCGTCGTCGGTTGGAAGTGCTGGTCAGGCGATGCCGGCATTGCGCAGCACGTCGTCGACCTGCCGCTCCCAGGCAGCGGCGAGCTCGGCATTGCCGGTATGGCGCAGGCCGAATTTCTTCTGCGTCTCGAAATGCGCCGAGCTGCCGCGGCCGAAGCTCGCCGCGACGCGCGGGCGCCAATAGGCAAGCGCGTCGGCGACCAGCGGCCGATTGGCCGGCTCCTGCAGCAATTTCCGCAAGCCCTCCTCGCCGAGCTCCTTGTGCCGACGCTCGCGCGGCAGGATGGCACGGAAGATCTCGCCGAGGGGCTGGTAGGAGAGCCTGGCGAACTCCTCGATCTGGATCACCACGGCGTGGCCCATCAGCACGTTCATCACGACCGCATCGAGCCAGCCCTGCAGGGGATAGTGCAGCACGGCGAGCCGCGTGTCGGCGCCGTGGCGGGCGGCACCGAGATCGCTGTCGCGGGCCACGCGCTCGGCCCAGGGATGGTGATTGGCATAGCGCGAGATGTCGGCGCCGAACTCGCCCATCACCGCCAGCACCCGCTCGGCATGATCGAGCTTCTCCAGCACGATGCGGGAGGCTGCGATGCGCTCCTTGATGCCCGGGCCCTGATTGATGATGTCAGCGAAGCCGGCGGCCCCGGCGAGCTCGCTGTCGACGAAGGTCGCCATCAGCCTGAGCAATTCGCCACGATAGCGCGGCGGCGCGTTCTCGGGCGTGGTCAGCTTGCCGCCCTGCGCCAGATAGGCCTCGAGCGGCATGGTATCGGCGGTGTTACTGGTCATAGGTCACCACCACCCGGTCCGAGAGCGGATAGCATTGGCAGGTCAGGACATAGCCCTGGCGGACCTCGTAGTCTTCGAGAGCGTGATTGGTCTCCATCTCGACCTCGCCCTCGACGACCATGGCGCGGCAGGTCGAGCAGACACCCGCCTTGCAGGCATAGGGCGCATCGAGGCTGGCCCCGAGCGCGGCCTCCAGGATGGTCTGCCCGGTCTTTGCCATCTCGATCACCCTAGTCATGCCGTCGAGCGTGATCGTCGCGGTGCAGGTCGCGGCCTTGCCGGCGTCGGCGGCGGTCCTGACGATATGCTTGCCGCGGCGCGGTGCTGAGGCGAACAGCTCGAACTTGATCTGGTCGTCGCGCAGGCCATGCTCGCGTAGCGCCGCCGCGATCGCCAGCATCATCGGCTCGGGCCCGCAGATGAAGGCCATGTCGATGGCGGCGATGTTGATCCAGCCCTTGAACAGCCTGGCGCATTTCTCGGCGTCGATACGGCCGGAGAAGAGCTCGACCTCCTGCGCCTCGCTCTCCAGCACATGGACCACGTTGAAGCGGCCGAGATGGGAGTTCTTGATGTCCTCCAGCTCCTCGCGGAACATGATCGAGTTGATCGAACGGTTGCCGTAGACCAGCGTGAACCGCGATTTCGGCTCGCGCGCCAGCGTCGTCTTGATCAGCGAGAGCACCGGCGTGATGCCGCTGCCGCCGGCGAAGCCGAGATAATGCCGCTTCTCCTCCGGTCGCAACGGCACATGGAAGGCGCCCATCGGCGACATCGCCTCGACCACGTCGCCGGGCTTCAGCTCCTCGTTCGCCCAGGTCGAGAAGGCGCCGCCGTCGACGCGCTTGATGCCGACCTTGAGGATGCCCTCATCCTTGCCGGCGCAGATCGAATAGGAGCGGCGCAGCTCCTCACCCTCGAAGTCGCGGCGGAAGGTCAGGTATTGGCCCTGCGTGAAGTCGAAGGCGGCGCGGTCCTCAGGCCGCGGCGCGAGCGTGACGACGACCGCGTCGCGCGTCTCGCGGCGGATATCGGCGACCTCCAGCGGAAAGAAGCGTGCCATCAGATGCTCTTGAAGTAGTCGAACGGTTCGAGGCAGTCGGTGCAGCGGAAATGCGCCTTGCACGGCGTCGAGCCGAACTGGCTGATACGCTCGGTCCGGAGCGAGTCACAGCGCGGACATGAGACTTCGAGCGGCACCAGCGCGCCGGCGCACGCAGCCGTGCCCTCGACCGGCGGGGCGATGCCGTAGTCGCGCAGCTTGGCGCGGCCTTCGGCGCTGATCCAGGCAGTGGTCCAGGCCGGCGACAATTGCCGCTTCAGGACGAGCTTCTCGATGCCGTGCTCGCGCAGGCCGCGCTCGATCTCGAAATTGATGACACCGGTCGCCGGGCAGCCGGAATAGGTCGGGGTCACGGTCACCTCCAGCAGGTCATCGGCCCAGGCGACATCACGGATGATGCCGAGATCGACCAGCGAGATCACCGGGATCTCGGGATCGGGAATCTCCCCGAGCCAGGACCAGATCTCGGCAACAGCCGGGCGCGTGGCTAGCCCTCCCCCCGCTTGCGGTGGGGAGGGTTGGGTGGGGGGCTGTGCCGCTTGGTGCAACATCGAAGAATGGTCGAGCCTTGCTTTCCGCCCCCCCATCCCTAGCCCTTCCCCACCGCGAGCGGGGGGAAGGGAATGAGCATCGCTTTCAAGCAATTGCCTTGGCATGGCGGCGTCCATCAGCGCCTCCTCACCAGCTGGCGCCGGGATAGGCACGCTGCAGGAACTGCATCTCCGCCAGGATGAAGCCGAGATGCTCGGAATGGACGCCGCGGCGGCCGCCCTTGTGGGCAAAGCTCTTCTCCGGCGCCTTCAGCGTCGCATCGGCGAAGGTGCGGCTGACATGCTCCTGCCAGGCGGGCTTCAGGGAGCCCGGCTCCGGCGCGAGGCCCGATGCCACCAGTTCCTCGTCGAGCGCATCGGCGATGAACATCTCGCCGGTATAGGGCCAGAGGAAATCCACGGCCGCCTGCATGCGGGTGTGGCTTTCCGCAGTGCCGTCACCGAGGCGGACGACCAGATCGGCGCTGCGCTCGAGATGATAAGCGACCTCCTTCGAAGCCTTCTCGGCGATCGCGGCGATGCGCGCATCGGCCGAGCCCATCAGCGCCTTCAGCAACGGCAGATGCCAGGCGTCGAACAGGTATTGCCGCATCAGCGTGCGGCCGAAATCGCCGTTGGGCTGCTCGACCAGCAGAAGATTGCGGTAGCCCGAGACATCGCGCAGGAAGGCGAGCTCGTCGGATGTCCGGCCCTTGCCCTCGGCTTCGCAGGCGAGCCCGAGCCAGAGTTGGGTCTGGCCGATCAGGTCGAGCGCGGTGTTGGCAAGCGCGATGTCCTCTTCCAGCGCCGGGGCATGGCCGCACCATTCCGAATTGCGATGGCCGAGGATCAGGCAATTGTCGCCCATGCGCAGCGCAAACTCGGCGACAGCCGTGGAAGAGATCGGGGCGATCATCACATGTGCCCCACTTCGTCCGGCACGTCGAAAAAGGTCGGGTGCCGGTAGACCTTGGCGTTGGCCGGGTCGAACAGCGGGCCCTTGTCGGAGGGCGCGCTGGCGACGATGTCCGCCGAACGCACCACCCAGATGCTCACGCCCTCATTGCGGCGCGTATAGACGTCGCGGGCATTGAGGATCGCCATCTCGGCGTCGGGCGCGTGCAGGCTGCCGACATGCCGGTGGTTGAGGCCGTGCTGGCCGCGGATGAAGACCTCCCAGAGGGGCCATTCGCTGGACATCGTTTCGCTCCTTCCGCTGGCGGCGCGTTACTCGGCAGCGATGCGCGAGGCCTGGCGCCGCGCCGCCTGCTTGCTCGCATGGGCGGTCAGCCCGTCGCGGAACCAGGCACCGTCGTTCCAGGCCTTGCGGCGCGCCTCTAGCCGCTCGCGATTGCATGGGCCCTCGCCGGCGATCACCGCGAAGAACTCGGTCCAGTCCGGCTCGCCGAAGTCATGGCCGCCCTTTTCCTCGTTCCACTTCAGCACGGGATCGGGGACGGTGAGGCCGAGATACTTGGCCTGCGGCACGGTCTGGTCGACGAATTTCTGGCGCAGCTCGTCATTGGAATCCTGCTTGATGTTCCAGGCCATCGACTGGGCCGAATGCACGGAGGCATCGTCCGAGGGGCCGAACATCATCAAAGACGGCCACCACCAGCGGTCGAGCGCGTCCTGCGCCATCGCCTTCTGCTCCGGCGTGCCCTTGCTGAGCACGGTCATGATGTCGAAGCCCTGGCGCTGGTGGAAGCTCTCCTCCTTGCAGATGCGCACCATCGCGCGGGCGTAAGGCCCGTAGGAGCAGCGCTGCAGCGGCACCTGGTTCATGATCGCGGCACCATCGACCAGCCAGCCGATCGCGCCGATATCGGCCCAGCTCAGCGTCGGATAGTTGAAGATCGAGGAGTATTTCGCCTTGCCGGAATGGAGCTGCTCGTACATCTGGTCGCGGCTAATGCCGAGCGTCTCCGCCGCGCAGTAGAGGTAGAGGCCATGGCCGGCCTCGTCCTGCACCTTGGCGAGCAGGATGGCCTTGCGCTCCAGGGTCGGCGCACGTGTAATCCAGTTGCCTTCCGGAAGTTGGCCGACGATCTCGGAATGGGCGTGCTGGCTGATCTGCCGGATCAGCGTCTTGCGATAATCCTCCGGCATCCACTCCTTCGGCTCGATCTTCTGGCCGGCGTCGATGCGCTCCTGGAAGGCGCGCTCCTGCGGCTCCATCTCGTCGAGGCTGCGGACCCGCTTCGCCTCGGTCTTGACCATCTGGGCATACATCGGCTCGCCTCCTGTTCCGGTTTGCGCGTCAGACGCGCTCGAGGATCACTGCAATTCCCTGCCCGACGCCAACGCACATCGTGCACAGGGCAAAACGCCCGCCGCTACGCTGGAGTTGCCACATCGCCGTCGTCGCCAGCCGGGCGCCGCTCGCCCCCAGCGGATGGCCGAGCGCGATCGCGCCGCCATTGGGGTTCACCTGCGGGGCATCGTCCGGCAGGCCGAGCTCGCGCAACACCGCCAGCCCCTGCGCCGCGAAGGCCTCGTTCAGCTCGATCACGTCCATCTGCGCGAGCTCCAGCCCAGCGCGCTGCAGCACCTTGCGCACCGCCGGCACCGGGCCGATGCCCATGATACGCGGTGCAACGCCGGCCGCCGCCATGGCGATGACGCGGGCGCGCGGCGTCAGGCCGTTCGCCTTCGCCGCCTTCTCGCTCACCACGATCAGCGCCGCCGAGCCGTCATTGACACCCGAGGCATTGCCGGCGGTGACGCTGAGATCGGGGCCGTTGACGCCCTTGAGCTTCGCCAATTGCTCCAGCGTTACGTCCGGGCGCGGATGCTCGTCGCGATCGACGATGATGGCATCGCCCTTCTTCTGTGGCACGGAGACCGGCGCCATCTCGTCGGCGAAGCGGCCGGCAGCTTGCGCCGCGGCCCAGCGCTGCTGGCTGCGCAGCGCGAACGCATCCTGGTCAGCGCGCGAGACGCCGAAATCGGCGGCGACATTGTCGGCCGTCTCGGGCATGGAATCGATGCCGTAGGCCTTCTTCAGCTTCGGATTGACGAAGCGCCAGCCGATCGTGGTGTCGTAGACCGCATTGGCGCGCGAGAAGGCGGCGTCGGCTTTCGGCATCACGAAGGGCGCGCGCGACATGCTCTCGACGCCGCCGGCGAGCATCAACTCGCAATCGCCGGCGCGGATCGAGCGAGCGGCGAGCCCGAGCGCATCGAGACCCGAGCCACAGAGCCGATTGACCGTGGTGCCGGGAACCTCGACCGGCAGTCCGGACAACAGCACTGCCATGCGCGCCACATTGCGATTGTCTTCGCCTGCCTGGTTGGCGCAGCCAAAAATGACATCGTCGACACCGGCCCAGTCGACTGACGGATTGCGCTGCATCAGCGCCGCAAGAGGGATCGCCGCGAGATCGTCGGCACGGACGCTTGAAAGCGCCCCGCCATAGCGGCCGACGGGCGTGCGAACCGCATCGCAGATGAAAGCGTCCGCCAAGGTGCCTCTCCCCGAAATCCGTCGTTTCTTTTTTATCAACCGACCGGTCGGTCATTTAATTGCACGAATTCCAGTGGAGATCAACTGTCCTGACGCATTGTCGCGGCTGGCCAGGCATGCCGGTCAACGCCACTTCGGAAACGGAAACGGGCCCCGAAGAGCCCGTTGTCGATCAAATGTCCCCGCAACCGACGATCACGTCGGGCGCCGGCCGCTTAGTTGCAACCGCTGCTTATCCTAGGGAGCGCGGCGGGATGCTGGCGCCCGGCGCGGTCGTTCAGCCGCCGGGGACGCCCTGCGTGTTGACGTAGAGCGAATAGACGCCGCGACCGGTGACCATGAACAGCCGGTTGCGCTTGGGGCCGCCGAAGCAGAGGTTTGCCGCCCGCTCCGGCAGAGCGATCGCGCCAATGCGCTTGCCCTCGGGCGACAGCACCAGCACGCCGTCCATGCCTTCCTTCACAGCGCCATAGGCGCACCAGAGATTGCCGTCGACATCGCAGCGGATGCCGTCGGGGGCCTCGCCCTCCCCGCAGCTGAAGAACACCGAGCCGTTGGCGAGGTTCGTGCCGCCGTCGACGACGTCGTAGACGCGGATGCTCACCGGCTTCGAAAAGGAATCGACGATGTAAAGCTTCTTCTCGCCCGGCGAGAAGCAAAGGCCATTGGGCGCGGTGACGTCGCTGGCGACGACGCTCGCCTTGCCCGACGGGTCCACACGATAGACGTTGTTGGGAAGCTCGGGCGTCGCCTTGTCGCCGGAATAATGGCCGGAGATGCCGAAAGGCGGATCGGTGAACCAGATCGCGCCATCCGAGGCGGCGACGACATCATTGGGCGAGTTCAGTTTCTTGCCGTCATAGCTGTCGATCAGCACTGTGACGCTGCCGTCATGCTCGGTGCGGGTGACGCGCCGGCCATGCTCGGCGGCGACCAACCGGCCCTGGCGATCCCGCGTCAGGCCGTTGGCGTAATTCGCCGGCCGCCGGAAGATGCTGACCGCGCCGGTTTCCTCCTCCCATTTCAGGATGCGGTTGTTGGGGATGTCGGTCCAGAGCAGATAGCGCCCGTCGCCGAACCAGACCGGGCCTTCGGTGTAGCGGGTCTCGCCGGTGGCGATGCGCTCCACCGCGGCGAAGAAGACCATGTACTTGGCAAAGCTCGGATCGAGCGCCCGCACCGCCGGGTCCGGATAGCGCGGGCTCGGCTGCCATTCGGCACTGGCCGTCCGCACCCATCCATTCGCTGCGATTGCCCCGGAACCGGCCAGCAGATGCCGTCGCGAGATGCCCATGGCGTTCACCCTCCCAACCAAGCCGTTGCGCTTCCAACAATTTTGATCGCTCTTTGTCGCGTTTTCTGCTTTACTATGATATTAAAATCGCTGATACAGCAATAGTGAATGCCACTGTTAGCGCAATGAGCAGCTTTCACAGGGGAGAAACCGGGGAGGTTCGCTCGCAGCGCGGCAGCGCAGGCGACGACGCCTTGCGGGAGAACGCCATGACGAGAATGCTGGCCAGCCGCCGACGTGACCTGGACGTAGAAGTGCCGGACGAGTCCGCCGGGCAGCGCAGCGGCCCTGCGGCGGAGCTGATCGCGGAAGAGGCGCGCTGGCGGCGCGAGACCTTCGCGCCGGATGCGGCCCGGGCCGAGCGGCAACGCAAT
This sequence comes from Bosea sp. 29B, assembly GCF_902506165.1. NCBI lineage: Bacteria > Pseudomonadati > Pseudomonadota > Alphaproteobacteria > Hyphomicrobiales > Alloboseaceae > Allobosea > Allobosea sp. 29B. Next base: position 4,767,346 of record NZ_LR733817.1, on the reverse strand, counting down.
TTCGTCACCGATTGCGGCATCGAGGTGAAGCCGCTCTACACCCCGGCCGATCTCGACGCGATCGGCTTCGACCATGCCGCCGATCTCGGCTTCCCCGGCGAATTCCCGTTCACCCGCGGCGATCGCGGCGCGATGAATCGGGGCGAGCCCTTCGTCGTCTCCGCCTATTCCGGCTTCGGCGAGGCTGAGCGTTGCAACCAGCGCTTCCGCACCCTGATCGACTGGGGCGCCGAGCAGATCCTCGTCGCCTTGGACCTGCCGACCCAGTGCGGTTACGATTCAGACCATGCCATGGCGACGGCCGAGGTCGGCCAGGTCGGCGTCGCCGTCAGCTCGCTCGCCGATATGGAGCTGCTCTTCGACGGCATTCCGCTCGACAGCATCAAGCGCGTCGGCACGCTCGGCAACTCGATCGGCCCGATCGTCCTGGCGCTGTTCGCCGCGCTCGGCGAGAAGCAGGGCATTCCCTGGGCGAACTACGTCGTCAACCTTCAGAACGACCCGCTCAAGGAATACATCGCCCGCGGTACCCAGATTCTGCCGGCGGAACCGGCCGCCAAGCTCGCCTGCGACGCGGTCGAATGGTGCATCGACAATGCGCCGAACTGGTCGCCGATGACAGTCTGCGTCAATCACATCAATGCCGGCGGCGCCGGCTCCAGCCTGGGCACCGCGATCGCCCTCGCCAACGCGCATTATTATCTCGACGATCTCCTGGCGCGCGGCCATTCGATCGACGAGGTCGCACCGCTGCTGCATATGTTCGCCGACGAGCGGCACGACTTCTTCGTCAGCGTCGCCAATCTGCGCGCGCTGCGGCGGATCTGGGCGCGGCGCATGCGCGAGCGCTATGGCGCGACGCTGCCGGCCGCCATGGCCCTGCGCCTGACCGTCTACGGCCACGGCCAGGAGTCATTGCAGGAGCCACTCAACAACATCTCGCGCATCGCTTTCGGCACGCTCGCCTATGTGCTGGGCGGCGCTTCTTACGTCTACATCGCCTCCTATGACGAGGCGGTCTCGACGCCGGGCGAGCAGTCGCTGAAGGTCGCGCTGCGGACCCAGCAGGTGATCGCCAGCGAGCATGGCTTCGCCGACACGGTCGATCCGCTCGGCGGCTCCTATTATGTCGAGAGCCTGACCCATGGCGTCGAGCGCCAGATTCTCGATGCGCTCGGCATGATCGAGGAGAAGGGCGGCGCGCTCGCCGTCATCCGCGACGGCATCGGCCGGCGCCTGATGACCGAGGGCGCGGTGCGCCGGCAGAAGGCGATCGACAGCGGCCAGCGGCCCTGGGTCACGGTCAACCAGCGGCCGCAGAAGCCCGACGTCGCCAACACCGCCTTCCGCATCGATCCGGGTGCCGCGGTCGATCAGGTGACGCGCCTGAAGCGCGTGCGCGCCGAGCGCGACGAGGCCCGCGTCAGCGCGGCGCTGGCGGCAGTACGCGAGGCGACTGCATCGGGCGCCAATGTCACGCCTTCGGTGCTCGAAGCGGTGCGCGCCTATGCCACCGTAGGCGAGATCGTCGAGATCTGGCGCGACATCTTCGGCCATTTCTCGCCCTCGACCGAATTCTGAGCCGATGACGCTGTCGAACCGCAAGATCCGCGTCCTGATGGCGAAGGTCGGCCTGGACGGCCACGATGTCGGCGCCCGCGTCGTCGCGCGCGGCCTGCTCGAAGCCGGCATGGAGGTGATCTACACCGGGCTTCGCCGCACGCCCGAGCAGGTCGCGCGCGCCGCCGTCGAGGAAGACGTCGACTGGATCGGGATCAGCATCCTCTCCGGCGCCCATCTGACCCTGCTGCCGCGCCTGCGCCGCCTGCTCGACGAGAATGGGGCGGAGGACATCCGCATCATGGCCGGCGGCATCATCCCGCAGGAAGACATTCCCGAGCTCAGCAAGGCGGGCGTCTCCCGCATCTTCCTGTCGGGCACGGCGATCGCCGAGATCGTCGATTATCTGATGGCCGAGACTGTCCATGACTGAGCCCTGCGCACCGCCGACCCTCCCCGAGCTGATGCGCCGGGCAGCGCAGCGCTTTGCCGAGCGCATCGCGCTGATCGCCGGCGAACGACACTGGACCTTCCGCGAATTCGACGAGATCGCCACCACCCTTGCCAGCAATCTCGCGCAACGACTGCCGGCCGGAGCGCGGGTCGGGCTCTTCATGGCCAACCGGCCGGAATATCTGATGTTGCAGAGCGCGATCGAGCGCGCCGGGCTAGTGCGCGTGCCACTCAACGCCCGGCTGACCAGCGTCGAGGCCGCAGCGATCCTCGCCGATTGCGGTGCGGCTGCCGTCTTCCACGATACCGAGACCGCGGCCCTGCTGCCGACTGCGGAAGCGCTCTGGCTCTGCCCAGTCGATGGCGGCGATGCCAGCGGCGGCCCGAACTTCGCGGGGCTGCTCCAGCCCGCGGCTGCTGCGGCCGAGCGCCTGCCTGCGCCGGACGATCTCGCCTCGATCAACTACACCTCAGGCAGCTCGGGGCGGCCGAAGGGCGTGATGCTGGAGCATCGCCACTGGCTGGCGGTGACCCGCAACATGCTGCTCGATCGCGACATGCGCCGCGACGACGTCGTCGCCCATATCGGCCCGCTCACCCATGCCAGCGGCACCTATTTCGCGCCCTGGTCCCTGCGCGGCGCGACCAGCGTGCTCGTCTCCGGCGTCGATACCCTGCTCGATGCGATCCCGGCGCTGGGCGTCACCGCCTTCACCTGCGTGCCGACGGTGCTGACGCGCATCGTCAACCATCCCCGCATCGGCCGGATCGACACCTCCTCGCTGCGCTTCATCGGCTATGGCGCCGAGCCGATCCCGCGCAACACGCTGGAGAAGGCGCTCGCCCGTTTCGGGCCGATCCTGACCCAGAATTACGGGTTGACCGAAGCGATGATGACCTGCGTCTTCCTGCCGCCAGAAGACCATTTCGATGCCGATGGCGCGCCGCGGATCGGCTGCATCGGCCGGCCCTACAGCTTCGTCGAGATCGTCGCGCGCGCCCCCGACGGCAGCCCGGTGCCCGCCGGCGAGATCGGCGAGCTGACCGTGCGCGCCGACCATGTCATGCGCGGCTATTGGGGCATGCCAGAAGAAACCGCGAAGGTGCTGCGCGAGGGCTGGCTCTGGTCGGGCGATCTCTGCCGGATCAGCGAGGACGGGCTGGTGACGCTGACCGGGCGGAGCAAGGACATGCTGATCAGCGGCGGCTTCAACATCTACCCGCAGGAGGTCGAGGCGGTGCTGACCAGCCTCGCGGATGTCGCCGAGGCCGCCGTGCTCGGCATGCCCGACCCCGACTGGGGCGAGGTCGCCGTCGCCTTCGTCGCGCCGGTGCCGGGCAGGAGGCTCTCGGTCGACGAGGTCCGCGCCGGCTGCCGCGCCATCCTCGGCTTCAAGGCGCCCAAGCGCATCCTGATCGAGGACACCCTGCCGAAGAACCCGAACGGCAAGGTCGACAAGAAGCTGCTGCGCCAACGCCTCACCGAACCGGAGCGGGAGGCCGATCATGTCTGAGGGCAACGACGTCGTCGTCACCGCTTTCGCGCGCACCCCGTTCGGCCGCTTCGGCGGCGCCCTCGCCGAGGTCTTCGCGCCCCGCCTCGCCGCGATAGCGATCGATGCGGTGCTCGACCGGACCGAGCTCGAGCCCGCCACGGTCGAGGCGCTCTATATGGGCGTCGGCATGATCGCCTCGGCCGCGTTCACCCCGGCGCGGCAGGCGGTCCTCCTGTCGCGTTTGCGGCAGGAAACGCCCTCGCTCGCCATCGACCGCGCCTGCTGCTCCGGCATGAGCGCGATCGGCCTCGGCTGGCGCGACATCCGCCTCGGCTTCGCCGATGCGGTGATCTGCGGCGGCGTCGACAATCTCAGCCAGACGCCGCTGCTCTGGCCGCGGCGGCGCGACAAGCCGCTCGGCGCCGTCACCGCCGAGGACCCGCTGCTGCTGCGCTCGCCGACGGTCGACGCCGCGATCGCGGCCTATACCTCGCGCGAGGCGATCAGCCACGGCATCGACCGCGCCGCGCAGGACGACTGGGCAGCCGGCAGCCATGAGCGCTATTTCACAGCCGAGGCAGCGGGCTATTTCGAGGCCGAGCGCGTGCCGCTCGACCTGCCCGGCAAGAGCGGCAATGAGCGTATCGCCACCGACGAGTCCCCGCGCCGCGACAGCTCGCGCGAGAAGCTCGCGACGCTGCGGACCGTCTATGACAGCGAGACCATCACCGCCGGTAACGCGCCCGGCCTCAATGACGGCGCCGCCTTCCTACTACTGGTCTCGCGCCGGCTCGCAGAGGCGCGCGGGCTGCCGATCCTGGCCGAGATCACGCATTACGGCCAGGTCGCGGACGGGCCGACCTCGGGCTCCTATACGCCGGCGATCAGCATCTCCCGGCTGCTCGCCAAGGCCGAGCGCTCGATCGCCGATCTCGACCTGATCGAGATCAACGAAGCCTTCGCGGCGACGCCGCTGGTCAGCACGCTGCGCCTTGCCGACGGCGATGTCGGAGCGGCTGAAAAATTGCGCGCCCGGACCAACCGGCATGGCGGCGCCGTAGCACTCGGCCACCCGCTCGGTGCGAGCGGCGCGCGGCTCGCCATGACGCTGGTCAACGGCCTGACGCGGCGCGGCGGCGGGCGTGGCGCAGCGGCGATCTGCGGCGGCTACGGCCAGGGTGACGCCCTGCTGATCGAGGTCGGTGCATGAACGGCGCAGGAGCGCTCGACGGCCGGAGCGTGCGCCGGCTGTCGCGCGCGATCAGTACGGTCGAGGATCGCGCAGTCGGTTATGAGGAGATCCTCTCGGGCGCCTATCGGGCCCCGGCGAAGGCCAAGGTGATCGGCGTCACCGGCCCGCCGGGAGCCGGCAAGTCGACGCTGGTCGATGCGCTGACCGCCTATTGGGCCGGAACCGGGGAGCGTGTCGCAGTCCTCGCGGTCGACCCATCTAGCCCCTTCTCCGGCGGCGCCGTACTGGGCGATCGCGTCCGCATGGACCGCAGTTCCGACCTGCCCGGCGTCTATCTGCGTAGCATCTCGGCGCGCGGCGAAGGCGGCGGCCTCAGTGCGGCGGTCAGCGACATCGTCGCACTGCTCGACGAGGCCGGCTTCGACCGTGTCGTGATCGAGACGGTCGGCGCCGGCCAGGCCGACATCGCCGTGGCCGACGCCGCCGACTGCACGCTCGTCGTCTTCGTGCCGGGTTTGGGAGACGATATCCAGGCGGCCAAGGCCGGGCTGATGGAGGTCGGCGACGTCTACGCGGTGAACAAGGGCGACCTGCCCGGCGCCAAGGCGACCGTCGCCGAGATCAACGGCGCGATCGGCGTCGCCTATGTCGGCACGCCCGGCATCAACGCGGCCGACCCCGCCCTGACGACGGCACAGCCGGCCTCCTCGCCCGGCCGCCTCGCCGTATTGCGGCGGCACGGCGATCCAGCCCGCGACGGCACGCTCTGGCGCCCGCCGGTCCAGCTGGTCAGCGCTCGCAATGGCGAGGGCGTCTCCGAACTCGCTGGGGCGATCGACGCCTTCCTCGGCTGGTGCAGCGAAAGCGGACGACTGGCGCAGCGCCGGCGCAGCCGCATCCGGGCGCAGATGCTGCGAACCCTCGGCTCGGCGCTGATCGAACCTTATCAGCAAGCCACCGGGCACGCTGCAGAAGCGCTTGCCGGCAGCATCGAGCGCGTCCTCGCCAGCGCTACGAGCCCGGCAGAGGCGGTGGCTGAGCTGGTCAGACGCGGATCGCGCTGATCAGCGCGCCTTGCCGCTCTTCTTGGGCGCGGGTTCGACTTTCGCAGCCTGCTCCCGCGGAGACCTGCTCGGGCGCATCACCGAGGGCTTCGGCATGAACTTGAAGGCCCGCTTGTGGACCTCGAGGATGGTGCGGGTGTTGACGCGCACGATGCCCTCGACCTGCGACAGCCGGTTGGTGACGAAGTCGACGAGCTCGGTGTTGTCGGAGAAGGTGGCGCCCGCGAAAATGTCGAAGCCGCCGGTGGTGATATAGACGAAATACATCTCCGGAATCGCCGACAATTCGCGCGCCGCCTGCCTGATCCGGCGCGTCTCGACCTCGATCTCCATCATCACCCAGACGGAATGGCCGAGTTGCAGCGGGTTGGAGAGGGCGACGAACTCGATCACGCCGGATTCGACCAATCGCGCCATGCGGTTGCGGATGGTCGACTCGGGGATTTCGAGCGCTTCGGCAATAGACTTGGCGGGAGCGCGGGCATCCTTGTGCAGGAGATTGATGATGCCGACGTCGATTTCGTCCAGAGCCGCCACCCGCTTCTCCTGCAATTGCGCTCACGAATCGCAAAACCATAGGAGGCGCGCGAGGCAGTCGCAACATGCTGCACCGCCGAAAGGAGCCGAATTGCCCGCCGGAAATCGCGGAAACGCCGGGATCGGGCCGGTTTCAGGCCTGATCAAGCAAGCTCCTCATCCCCCTTTGCCAGGCATGGCGAACGCGGCCGGATCGAGGAAGCGCTCCAGCACGTTCCGGGTCAGCCGCGAGATGGTGTTGTCGTAGCCATTGTGGGCGAGGCTGCCGACATAGGCGATCGAGCCGGTCGAGAACACCGCGCCGCCCGACGGGCATTCGAAGAACACCATGTCGGCGCGGATGCGGGCGCTCTGCAGCGCATTGGTCGCCCCGTTCGGGACGAGCACCGCATCATTCGCCATATGGAAGGCGTTGGTATGGTTTTCCGAAGAGGCCAGGACCAGCGTATGCGGCGGCGAGCCGGCGCTGACATCGCAGGCGTCGATCTCGTCGCCGGCGGCGCCGCCGCCGAGATGCCCGAAATCGCCGAGGATCTCGTCCTCGATGCCGGCGAAGATGAAGGCGGCGCGCGGATCGCGGCTCTCGGGGCGCCGGCGGTAATAGGACGAGGCGTCGAAGCCCTGGGCGATGAAGCCGACGCCGGCCAAGGTGTTCGGCGAGCGGCCCTGGCGGCTCCAAAGCCCGCCATATTCGCCGGTGAAGCTCATATAGTATTCGCCGGGCGCCGCATGCCAGGCGCGGGTGCCGTCCTCGGCCCGCCGCACCTCGATGATCCCGTCAGAATGCGGGTGATAGGCGACGCGCCAGTAGAAGCCGTTGCCGCCGAGATACATCAGACGGCCGCCGCCCTTCAGATAGCCCTCCAGCGCGTTCATCATCTCGAGCGAGACATATTCGGGATGCGAGCCGGTCAGCACGGCCTGGTAGCCTTCGAGCAGGCTCGCGCCTTCGCGGTGCAGATCGTCATCGGTGACGACGTCGTAGTCGCAGCCGATCCCCTCCAGCCAGTCGACGACGAAGAGATCGCTGGAGAAATTCCAGAGCCGCCCCTTCGGCCGAAAATTGGTCATCGGGCGCAGGCGCGTGCCGTAGCAGACGCCGCTGCCGTCATTGTGGACGCAATAGGTCGAGAGCCCGATCGGATGGTGCAGCAGCTGCATGTCGGTGACGTCGAAATCGAGCAGATGCCCGCGCAGCATCTCGGTGCCCGAGGCGAGGAAGCGGGCCTTGTTGTTGGCGTAGATCGTGTAGGTCGCGGTCGGCGCGAGATAAGCGACCTTGGCGGTGCGCCGGCCGCGCGGCGGGCGCACGAAGAAGGGGACATGGGTCTCGGCGCCCTCGCCGCGCAGGCGCGCGGCATAGATGCCGCTCTTGCAATCCTCGGGGACGGTGAAGACGAAGCTCGTCTGCCAGCGGGCATCGTCGATATCGTCGTCATGGAAATGGATCGCGCCGTATTGCTGCGGCGCCTGCTTCCAGTCCATCTCGGCCGCGTCCCAGTTGTGTCCGGTCACGGCGCGTGTCGGCAGATTGACCGTCCGGCCGTGCAATTGATGCGGCCCGCGATCGATGATGCGGTCGGAGCCGATCTCCCGCGAGAAGTCCCAGGCGGCGACGAGCGCTTCGCCGGCAATCTCAGCCGCGATCGGTTGGTCGAGCCGCTCCCACGGCCGCGCCTGCGCGAACAGGCGCGGCGCCTCCAGCTTGCCGTTGTAATGGGCGCCGGGCGCCAGGCCGTCAGGGCTCGCATCCGGCCAGGCTGCGATCATCAGCGGCGTATCCGGCGCGGCTGGCATGATCGCGACATCGCGCGTGACCGAGGCCGCGCGGCCGGTGTGGACGCTGTGGTCCTCCAGCGGCCGCTGCGATAGCTCGACCCGGCGCGAGGCGGCATCGAAGCTCGCCGAGAACAGATGCCAGCGCCGCTCGGCCACGGCGATCCCTGTGGAGATATCGACGACCTCGGTCCCGTCGCCAAGCCGCAGCGCCAGCGCGCCAGTCTCATCGAGATAGAGGCCGAAACCGCGTTTCGAGCGCTGCGACCAGGCGCCGAGCAGCGCCCGTGGCTGCGTCCCGATCAACGTCGGCCAGGCCAGGATCTGCAGGCTGAAGCTCTCCAGCGACACAGGCAGCTCAGGCAACTCGATGTAGGAGCCAAGCCGCAGCGTCTGCTCGCCACCCGGATAATCGCCGCTCGCGGGCGAGGCGATCTCCGTCTCGCGATAGCCCTCCCCGCTCCGGCCGGTCTGCGGCGCGTGCAGGCGGACGAAATCGGCGCGGTAGCCGGCGATCCCCGGCGTGCTCACCTTGAAGGCGATGCTGTCTCCAGGCGCGGCGCTGATGCTATCGGCATAGGCGAGGATGGCCCTGGCCGGATCAGGCACGACGACCGGCGGCCCGTCGACCGGCGGCTCCGGAATGGCGAGCTCGCCCAGGGTGGTGGCGAGATCGTGGCCTGTCATGGCGTGCCAGCGCAGCTTGAAGACCGTCCATTCGGCCTCGGCGAGATCGGTGAAGACGACGTCGGGCACGGGCACGGGCCGCAAGGGATTGCCGGTCATCCGCGCCAGCAGCCAGCGCGCCCTTGGTGTCTCGACGATCAGGCAATGCTTGCCCTCGATCGGCGCGCTCCTCATCCGGTCGAGCACCGCCTGCAGTTCGGGGCTGTGATGGCCGAGCGGGCGGCGCCGGAACTCATGCGCCAGGTCCAGGCGCGAGGGATCGATCTCGTACATCGCAGGCCTTCATTCCCCGTGGCGCCAATCTGCCCGGCTGGCCGGGGCTTCGCCAGCGCGACCAGCGCATGCCCAACCTGACCGAATCCGCCGATACGCGGAGGATTGCTCGCCGAAAACGCCCAACTGCTTCCATGTTTCTGCATAAAGCGCAATATAAGAACAAAATTTCTGTTGAATGAGCATAATCGCGTCGCTAATGTCGCGGTAACGGCGACCAACGCCGGTCCGGGGAGGACGACATGGAGACGCTCAGCAGGACGGGTTCGATCAACCGGCGGCAGCTCATGGCGGGAGCAGGCGCCCTTTCGGCAGCGACCTTGTCAGGGGCCGGCCGCTTCGGCGCCGCACAGGCGGCAGCGCCGATCAACTTCGTCGGCTGGACCTTCCGGCCGGACATGGTCCAGGGCTATGTCGACTTCTACAACAAGAGCTATGGCGAGCAGGTCAGCTACTCGACGCTGCCCTGGCCGCAATATCACCAGACGCTGGAACAGCGCGCCTTCGCTGGCGACATCGTCGACGTGATGTACTGCTTCCACACCTTCCGTGAGCGCTGGGCGCAGACTGGCATGATCCGCACGCTCGACGACCTGCCGGGCGTTGACGAGCTCAAGAAGGCGATGATGCCGGCCAATCTCGAAAGCCTGCTCAACCGCGAGGGCAAGCTCATCGCGCTGCCCTATTTCGTCAATCTCTACATCCTGATGCACAACGAGCCGATGCTGCAGCAGGGCGGCTTCGACAAGCCGGCGGCGAGCTTCGACGAGCTGATCGAGCACTGCGTCAAGCTGAAGAAGGACAAGATCGCCGAATATCCCTACCTGCCGAACTGGAACCCGACGATCACCGGCACGACGCCGCAATTCCTGACCGACTGCTTCGCCGAGGGCGCGACCGTCTTCGACGCCAGGAACAAGCTGGTGATCGACCAGGACCCGGCAGTGGCTCAGGTGCTGGAGCGCTGGAAGAAGGTCTATGCGCTCGGCCTGGTCACGCCCGAGATCTTCACCAAGCCGTCCTCGACCGACGTGCACCGGATGATGTTCACCGGGCGCTACGCCTATCACAGCAACATCTCGAACTATCTCCAGACGATCGCCAGCGACACCAAGGAATCCCTGCTCGCACCGAAGAAGGCGAGGATGACGCCTTATCCGGGGAAGGTCGGCAGCACGTATATGTGGACCGATTCCTATGTGCTCAACGCCAACACCAAGTCGATCGAGAGCGCCTGGAAGCTGATGCAGTTCGTCGGCGGCAACCTGCACAAGGATTGGTATGTGCAGCAGCAATGGGCGATCGGCTCGGGCCTCGATAACGTCTACCCCGATCTCTACAAGGAACCGGCGGTCGTCACCTCCTACGCCAACTGGGTCGACCTGCCGATGCTGCGCGCCCAGTACGACAAGGGCAAGGTCAGCGGCGCCTTCAAGGAGCAATGGTATCCGGAATACGACGCCCGCTCGGTGACGATCCTGCACGACATGATCCGCAAGAACCTGTCGGTCGCCGAGACGATCAAGGCGCTCGTCGCCCTGCACAAGTCGCTGGCCTGAGCGCATGACCGCGCTCGACCCCGGCCGGCCCGACCTTACGCTCCAGCCGGAGGCTTCGGCCTCCGGCCCGGCGCGAACCCGCTGGTTCGCGCGCAAGGACCGGCAGGCTGTCCAGTCAGAGGGCTGGTTCGCGGCGATGCTGGTTTCGCCGGCATTGCTGGTGATCCTGCTGATCGTCTTCCTGCCGCTGGTCTATTCTGTCTGGCTAAGCTTCGCCGAGGTCGACCTGCTGCGGCCGGGCGGCACGGCGATCACCCTCTTCGGCATGCGGCTGCCGCTCTACCGCTTCACGGGGCTCGCCAACTACAGCAAGGTGCTGTCCGACCCGCTCTACTGGCAGGCGCTGCTGCGCACAGTCTATTTCGTCGCGCTCTTCGTGATCGAGGCGGTGGTGATCGGCCTTGCCATGGCGCTGGTGCTCAATGCCCAATTCGCCGGGCGCGGGCTGATGCGGGCGATGCTGCTGGTGCCATGGTCGATGTCGCGCATCGCCGTCGGCATCCTCTGGCTCGGCATGCTCGATGCCGATTTCGGCGCGATCAACGGCATCCTCTACCGCCTAGGCCTGATCGACCACTATTTGTCCTTCTTCAGCGACGGCTTCACGGCGCTCAACGTGCTGATCGTCGTCTATGTCTGGAACCAGGCGCCGTTCGCGACGATCCTGTTCCTGGCCGGGCTGCAGTCGATCCCGCAGGACCTCTACCACGCGGCCTCCGTCGACGGCGCCGGCTTCTGGCGCAAGCTCTGGCACATCACCCTGCCCTCACTGCGGCCGATGATGTTCCTCGTGCTGGTGCTGGCGACCGTCAACGGCTTCCTCATGCTCGACCTGATCTATGTGATGACCTCGGGCGGCCCCGGCAACGACACCACCACGGTGACCTGGCTCGGCTACCGCACCGCATTCAGCTTCTTCAAGTTCGGGCCGGGCACGGCGATCCTGTTCACGCTGACGCTGATCTGCGTCGGGCTGACGGTGATCTACCACCGCCTCATCCTGTCGAAATTCCAGAGCGAGTAGGAGGCGCGCCATGCCGACCGTCATTGCGCGCAACCACAGCAAGCTCTGGCCGGTGCTGGGTCTCTACGGCCTCGTCACGCTGGTCGCACTCTGGCTGATCGGGCCGTTCCTCTGGCTGTTCATCAGCAGCATCAGCGAGCAGCGCGACCTGCTTGCCCGGCCGATGCCGCTCTTCCCGCCGAATCCGAGCTTTGCCAACTACGCCAAGATCTTCGGGCTGGTCGAATTCCACGCCCAGCACCAGTCGGCGCAGATCCTGCCCTCGCTCGGCAACAGCGTCGTCGTCACGCTGATCGTCACCGCGCTCAACATCGTGCTCGGCAGCGGCGCCGGCTACGCCTATGCGCGCTTCCAGCATCCGGTGATGAAGATCACGCTCTACGCCATCCTGTTCACCCGGATGCTGCCGGTGGTCGTGCTGATGCCGGCGCTGTTCCTGATCATGCGCCAGCTCGGCCTGCAGAACACGCTGAGCGGGCTCGTGCTGGCCTATTGCTCCTTCACCTTCCCCTTCACGATCTGGATTCTGAAATCCTATTTCGAGACCATCCCGCGCGAGCTCGAGGAGAGCGCGCTGGTCGATGGCTGCTCACGCCTGCAGGCCTTCGTGAAGGTCATCCTGCCGATCTCGGGACCCGGCCTAGTCGCCGCCGGCGCCTTCACCTTCGTGCTGTGCTGGAACGAGTTCCTGGTGGCGCAGGTGCTGAATTCGAAACCGGGCACCACGACCTTGCCGCCGACCGTCGCCGGCATGCTCGGCCAGGCCAATATCGACTACTCGGTGATCGCCGCCTCGGGCTTCCTCTCGGCCATTCCGGCCGTGATCCTCGCCCTCGTCTTCCAACGGTACATGGTCCAGGGGCTCACCGCCGGGTCGGTGAAGGGCTGATCGTTCCCTGAGACCGCCTGTCGCTCGCAAGACGCGCCGACAGGCCTTTCAAAACCGCGCATCCGCGAAAGGACAGATCCGATGACGATCGTGCCAAGAAAGCCCGACATGCACCTCGCCTTCCTCGAAGGCGGCCCCAAGAAACTGCTGATCGACGGCCGCTGGGTCGAGGCCGCCTCCGGCAAGACCTTCGAGACGATCGACCCGTCCACCGGACAGGTGCTGGCCCGCGTCGCCGAAGGCGATCGCGAGGACATCGACGCCGCCGTCGCGGCGGCCCGGCGCGCCTTCGACGGCCCGTGGCGCAAGTTCAAGCCCTTTGATCGCCAGCAGATCATCCTCAAACTCGCCGATCTCGTCGACAAGCATTTCGACGAGCTCTCGCTGATCGACACGCTCGACATGGGTGCCCCGATCAGCCGCACCCGCGCCTCGCGCCGGCGCCTGCTCGGCCTGCTGCGCTATTATGCCGGCATGGCGACGGCGCTGCATGGCGAGACGGTCGACAACTCCATGCCCGGCGACTTCGTCACCTATACGCTGAAGGAGCCGGTCGGCGTCGTCGGCGCGATCACGCCGTGGAACGGCCCGCTGGTCTCCTGGATCTGGAAGATCGGCCCGGTCCTCGCCACCGGCTGCACCGCCGTGCTGAAGCCGGCCGAGGAATCGCCGCTCTCGGCCCTGCGTATGGGCGAGCTCCTGCTCGAAGCCGGCCTGCCCGATGGCGTCGTCAACATCGTCACCGGCTTCGGCGAGACCGCGGGCGCGGCGCTCGCAGGCCATCCCGATGTCGACAAGATCGCCTTCACCGGCTCCTTCGAGACCGGGCAGAAGATCGTCCAGGCCTCGGTCGGCAATCTCAAGCGCGTCACGCTCGAGCTCGGCGGCAAGTCGCCCGACATCGTCTTCGCCGACGTCGATCTCGACCTCGCCGTACCCGGCGCCGCCATGGGCTGCTTCGGCAATTCCGGCCAGGTCTGCAGCGCCGGCACGCGCCTCTTCGTCGAGGACAAGATCTATGACGAGTTCATGGAGCGCGTCGCCGCTTTCAGCCGGACGCTGAAGGTCGGCAACAGCCTCGACCCCGAGGTGCAGATCGGGCCGCTGGTCTCCGAACAACAGCTCAGCCGCGTCTCCAGCTATCTCGACATCGGCCAGCAGGAGGGAGCCAAGCTCCTTTCCGGCGGGCGCCGGCTGACCGAGGACGAGCTCGCCAACGGCTATTTCATCCCGCCGACCGTCTTCGCCGGCGTCCGCGACGAGATGCGGATTGCACAGGAAGAGATCTTCGGACCAGTGGTGTCGAGCCTGCCCTTCAGCGATCTGGAGGAGGTCGCGCGCCGGGCCAACAACACCATGTACGGGCTCGGCAGCGGCGTCTGGACCAATGATGTGCGCAAGGCGCACTATCTCGCCAAGGCGATCCGCGCCGGCTCGGTCTGGATCAACTGCTACCAGATGATGGATCCGGCGATGCCCTTCGGCGGCTACAAGCGCAGCGGCTATGGCCGCGAATCCGGCGTGCAGCAGTTCAACGACTATCTGAACGTGAAGTCGGTCTGGCTGCGGACCGCCTGATGACGAGCAAGCTGTTCTCGCCGATCACGCTCGCGGGGGTCACCTTCCCCAACCGCGTGGTCATCTCGCCGATGTGCCAGTACAGCGCGCCCGATGGCGCGGCCTCGGACTGGCACATGGCCCATCTCGGCCAGTTCGCCATGTCGCGCGCTGGTCTCCTCCTGCTGGAGGCGACGGCGGTGGAGCCGGCCGGGCGGATCTCGCCGCTCTGTCTTGCGCTCTATTCCGATGCGCAGGAGGGGGCGCTCGCCCGCGTGGTCGCGATGCTGCGCTATGCCGGCGGCGACATGCCGCTCGGCATCCAGCTCGGCCATGCCGGGCGCAAGGGCTCCTGTCACATGCCCTGGGATGGCGGCCATGGCCTGAAGCCCGAGGAAGGCGGCTGGCCGATCTGCGGCCCGAGCGCCCTGCCCTATGACGGCAAGCGCGCCGTGCCGGAAGCGCTCGACGAGACCGGCATGGAGCGCATCGCCGCGGCCTTCGTCGATGCGGCGAAACGGGCCGACCGCATCGGCTTCGATGTGGTCGAATACCACTGCGCCCATGGCTATCTCCTGCACTCCTTCCTGTCGGCGCAGAGCAACCGGCGGCAGGACGGCTATGGCGGCTCGCTCGAGAACCGCATGCGCTTCCCGCTCGCGGTGGCGCGGCGGCTGCGCGAGGCCTGGCCCGCCCGGAAGGCGCTGGGCGCCAGGCTCGATGCCGAGGATGCGACCGATGCAGCCTCCCTCGCCGAGACGATCGCCTATGCGCGCGAGCTCAAGGCGATCGGCTTCGACTATGTCTGCCTGTCGCGCGGCAGCCTTTCCGGCGCGCAGAAGATCATCTCCTGGCCGGGCTATCTGCTGCCGCTCGCCGCAGCTTTGCGCAAGGCGACCGGGCTCGTCACCCAGGCCGTCGGGCTGATCGTCGATCCGCGCATGGCGGAGGAAGCGGTCGCGTCGGGACAGGTCGACATGGTCGCGCTGGCACGCGGCTTCCTCGATGATCCGCGCTGGGTTTGGCACGCAGCCGAGACGCTCGGTGCCGAGCTCACCTATCCGCCGCAATACCGGGGTGCCGATCCCTCGCTCTGGAAGGGCGCGACCTTGCGCCCGCATGCCCATGCCGCCGGCTGATCCCGGCCGCCATCTCACATTCATCCTGTTGCGGAGACCGACATGATCCTTGAGGCCCTGATCTCGACCTGGCGGCTGAAATCGCACCGGCAGGAGCTGCCGGAGACCGGCGAGGTGCTCTATCCGCGGGGCGACAAGCCGCAGGGGCTGCTGACCTACACCAGCGACCGCCGCTTCTCGATCATCAACGCGCCTGAGGAACGGGCGCCGCCCAAGGGTCTCGGCCCGACCGACGAGGAGGCGCTCGGCCTGTTCAAGGGCCTGACCGCCTATGCCGGCCATTACTCGGTTTCCGGCGAGACCGTGACCCACCATGTCGAGGTCTCCTGGAACGAGGCCTGGTCCGGCACCGACCAGGTCCGCCGCTACAAGCTCGAAGGCGACATCCTGATCATCATCGCCGGCCCCTCGCACAGCCCCTGGGACGGCCGGCTGACGATCTCGACGCTGATCTGGGATCGCGTGCGCTGATCCCGCGCTGAGCAGCCTGACAACTCACTGAGCCACGCCCCGGCGGATCCGATGCTCCGCCAGGGCGATCGATCGCTGCTGCGCGTGTGCTGCGGCGCATGCATCGGCTTTTCGCAAAACGACAGGAGACGAACGATGACCTCCGCCAACCTTCGTCACAACCCCGATGCCGTCGCGCCGCCGACGCAGAACCTCTACGCCCATGGTGTCGAGGTCCCGAAGAACAGCCGCCAGCTTTATGTCGCCGGCCAGGTCGGCGTGCGCCGCGACGGCTCGCTACCAGCGACGCTGGAGGAACAGGTCGAGCAGTTGATGGCGAACTTCGAGGCGATCCTCGCCTCGGCCGGCATGGACTTCACCGATGTCGTGAAGATCACCGCCTTCTGCCTGAAGCCGGCCGACATCATCACCTACGCCAATATCCGCAACCGCTATTTCAAGGGCAATCCGCCGGCCACGACCGCAGTCGTCGTCGCCGGGCTCGCTCTGTCGGAGTGGCTGATCGAAGCCGATCTCACCGCCGCCAAGCGGGATTGATCTAATAGCCGATGGCGGGGCGACGAAGGGTTGCTCCGCCGTCAGGCGTGGACGGGCTCGCGCAAGGGGTAATGGCAAGCGACGAGGCGTTCGCCCCCGGCGAGCTCGGGCACAGCCTCGCGGCAGGCGGCGCTCGCGCGGACGCAGCGGGGGTGGAAAGCGCAGCCGGCCGGCGGCGCGAGCGGGCTCGGGAACTCGCCCTTGAGATGCAGCTCGGGCAGGCCGCGGCCCGGCTCTGGCGGCAGGATCGCCTGCATCAGCTCGCGCGTATAGGGATGGCGCGGCTCGGCGAAGACCGCCTCGGTCGGCCCGGCCTCGACGACCTTGCCGAGATACATCACCGCGACCCGGTCGGCGAGATGACCGACCACGGCAAGGTTGTGGCTGATCAGCACGATGGTCAGCCGGAAGCTGCGATGCAGGCGGGCGAGCAGGTTGAGGATCTGCGACTGCACGGAGACGTCGAGCGCCGAGGTTGGCTCGTCGCAGATCAGGATCTTGGGCTCGCCGATCAAAGCGCGGGCGATGGCGACGCGCTGGCGCTGCCCGCCCGAGAGCTGGCTCGGATAGGCGCCGGCGAGATAGCGCGCCAGACCGACGGCATCCATGATCTCGTGGACCGCCGCGAGGCGCGAGCGGCCATTGCCGACGCCCCGGACTTCGAGCGGAGCGGCGATCGCACCTCCCACCGTCGTGCGCGGATTGAGCGAGGAATACGGGTCCTGGAAGATCGGCTGGATCAGCTTGGCCCGCTCGACTCGGCCATAGGCTCCGATCGGCTTGCCGCCGACCGTGATGCTGCCCGAACTCGGCTCCTCGATGCCGAGCAGGAGCCGGGCGAGCGTGCTCTTGCCGCAGCCGGACTCGCCGACGATGGCGAGGATCTCGCCCTCCTCGACCGCGAGGTCGATGCCGCGCACGGCCTGCAGCACCCGCCCGCGGCGCAGGCCGGCGCTGACCTGATAGTGGCGCGTCGCGCCGGTGACTTCGAGCAGGCTCATCTTGCCCTCATGCAATGGCCGTCGCGGCGGCGAGCGGCTCGGCCGGCTGGCGCGGTGTCTCGATCGGCAGGAGGCAGCGCAATTGGCGCCCACCAGCGCCGCCACGCAGGGGAATCGGCGCCGCCCCACAGGCCTCGTGGCGGAATTCGCAGCGATCAAGGAAGCCGCAGGCGGTCAGCGGCGCGATCGGGCGCGGAACGAGGCCCGGGATATGCCCGAGCGACTGGCCGCGACGCGTCCGCCCCGGCACCGGGATCGAGCGCATCAGCCCGGCGGTGTAGGGATGGCGCGGGCTGCCGAGCACCTCGTCGGTGGTGCCGCTCTCGACGACTTCGCCGCCATACATCACCACCACCCGGTCGGCGAGGCCGGCGACGACGCCGATATCGTGCGTGACCAGGATCAGCCCGACGCCGGTCTCCTTCTGCACATCAGCGAGGAGCCGCAGGATCTGCGCCTGGATGGTGACGTCGAGCGCGGTCGTCGGCTCATCGGCGATGATCAGCTCGGGCTCGCAGAGCAAGGCTGTCGCGATCATCATGCGCTGGCGCAGCCCACCCGAGAGCTGGTGCGGGAACTGGTCGAGCCGATCTTCCGGCGCCGGCACGCCGACCCGCTTGAGCAGGGCGACGATCCGCGCGCGCGCCTCGCCCCGCGACACCCGGCGATGCTGGCGCAGGATCTCGGCCATCTGGTCGCCCATGCGATAGCAGGGATCGAAGGCCGTCATCGGGTCCTGGAAGATCATCGCGATGCGCTTGCCGCGGATCGCCTGCCAGCGCCGCCGGTCGAGCCCGAGCAGTGTCTCACCCTGGAAGGCCAGGCGCTCGGCGGAGAGCCGCGCGTTCTGCGGCTGCAGGCCCATCACCGCGAGCGAGGTCAGGCTCTTGCCGCAGCCGGATTCGCCAACGATGGCGACGGTCTCGCCGCGCTCGACGGTGAGGTCGACGCTGCGGATCGGGCGCAGCAGCCCATCATTGACAGGGATTTCCAGGCTGAGATTGCGGATTTCGAGCAAGGGTGCCACGGCTCAGGCCCTCCCCTCGGGCGAGAGGACGTCGCGCAACGCATCGCCGAGGATGTTGATCGCCAGGATCAGCAGGATCAGCGCCGTGCCGGGAATGGCGATCAGCCAGGGCCGGAACAGGAATTGGCTCTTCGCCTCGGAAATCATCAGCCCCCAGGAGGTCAGCGGCGGCTGGATGCCGAGCCCGAGGAAGGTCAGCGTCGCCTCCATCAGGATCGCGCGGGCGAGCTCCAGCGTGCCGACGACGATCAGCGCGCTGGTGATGTTCGGCAGGATCTCGCGCAGCAGGATGCGCGGCGTCGAGCTGCCGATGGCGCGCGCGGCGGTGACGAATTCTCGCCCGACCAGCTGCTGCGTCGCGGTCCGCGTCACGATCACCAACCGGTCCCAGAGCAGGCCGCCGATCACGAGCACCAGCAAGGGCAGCGATTGGCCGAGCACCGCGACGGCGACGAGCGCGACGAGCACGACCGGCAGCGTCAGGCGGACGGTCAGCAGGAAATTGACGAAGAGATCGACCCGCCCGCCCCAATAGCCGGCGGCAACGCCGAGCACCGTGCCGATCAGGCCAGAGATCAGCACGGTGGCGAAGCCGACGAAGAGCGAGATGCGGGCGCCATAGAGCAGCAGTGCGAGATAGTCGCGGCCGAGATGGTCGGTGCCGAGCGGATGCTGCCAGCTGCCGGCGCTGCTCCAGACCGGCGCCGCCAGCCGACGCGCGAGATCCTGCGTACCGGGGTCGTAGGGCGTCAGCAAAGGAGCGGCGATTGCGGCCAGCACGAAGACGCCGAGCACGACCCCGCCGAACCAGAAGCCGGGATGGTGGGCCATGCGCCTGAGCGCGATCTGGCCCGGCGTCAGCATCGGCTTTGCCGAAGGCGCTGCGGACACTGGCGCCGATGCGCCGTCGATGAGGCTGGTATCGGCCATCAGCTCGTCCGGATCCGGGGGTCGAGGGCGGCGTTCAGGAGATCGGCCGCGAGCGTCAGCACCGCATAGGTCGCCGCGATCACGAGCAGGATCGCCTGGATGACCTCAACGTCGTAGCGGCGGATCGAGAGCCAGGCGAGATTGCCGAGCCCGTTCATCGAGAACACCGCCTCGACCACGACCGAGCCGCCGAGCATGTAGCCGAACTGCACGGTCGCGACTGCCACCACCGGGATGATCGCATGGCGCAGGCCATGGCGTAGCACGACGCGCCAGGGGCTGAGGCCATAGGCGCGCGCAGTGCGGACATGGTCGGATTTCAGCACATCCATCATGCCGGAGCGGGTCAGCCGCATGATCGCCGGCGCCGCGTAATAACCAAGCGCAACCGCCGGCAGGATGTAGTGCTGCCATGTCGCCGTGCCTGAGACCGGCAGCCAGCGCAGCATGACGCCGAAGCCGTAGATCAGCGCCAGCGAGGACAGGAAGGACGGCATCGCCTGCCCGGCCACCGCCAGCACCAGCGCGATCCGGTCGATGATCGTGTTGGGCCAGAGCGCGGCGATGACGCCGAGCGGCACCGCGACCAGCAACGCGAAGGCGAGCGCCAGCACGCCGAGCGTCGCAGTGATCGGGATATGCCGCGCCAGGACCGGGCCGACATCTTCCTTGAGATAGGTGGAGCGGCCGAAATCGCCGCTGACGAAGCGGCCGACCCAGTTAAGATACTGCTCATGGAACGGCCGGTCATAGCCATAGGCTTTGCGGATCTCGGCGATCTGCTCGGGCGAGGCGCGTTCGCCCGCCATCGCCACCGCCGGATCTCCGGAGAGATGGACGAGCGAGAAGGAGATGATCGAGACAACGATCAGGACGAGGACGGTGACCAGCAACCGCTTCAGGACGAAGGAACCCATTCCGCACTCCGTGCGGCGAGGCGGCCGGCCGCAGCCGGTCGCCCAGCCTGATGCCAGCTACTTCCAGCGCGCCAGATAGAAATGGGCGAGCTCGTCCGGGGTCACCGGATAGTCGAGATCCTTGGTGTAAGCGTAGGCCCGGCCATAGGCGAAGAGCGGCACGCCATAGGCCTGGGCATTGATCCGCTCCAGGGCCTTGGCGTAGAGCGCGCGGCGCTGCGCCGGGTCCATGGTGCTGTCGGCCTTGTCGAGCAGGTCCTTGACCTCGGCATCGCGGGCATAGTCATCGGCACCGAACTTGAAATAGAGGCTAACCGAGGCGGAGGCGTCCTGCATGCCCTGCGAGCCCCAGGTCAGATGCGCGAGCTCGGCCTTGCCGCCGATGATCAACGGCCGCAGCGCGACATTCTGGATGAAGCGGAAATCGGGCTCGATGCCGACGGCGCGCAGGTAGGCGAGTACCGCCTCCGAATAGGATTTGTCGCGATAGGCATAGAAGGGAAGCTTGAGACCCTTGGCATAGCCGGCCTCGGCCAACAGCGCCTTGGCCTTGGCCGGATCATAGGCGTGCTGGGTGACGTCGGCGGTGCAGCCGACCTGCGTCGGATAGCACATCGACTTCAGCACCTCGGCCGAGTTGCCGACGAGCTTCGCGACCGCCTCCCGGTCGATGGCATGGAAGATCGCCTGGCGGACCCGAACATCCCTAAGCGGCGTGTCGCCCGAGCGCCCGGCGGCGTCGAACAGCAGGAAGGACATCCGCGTCGTCGGCGCGGTCTTGACGGTGACGCCCATGGCGGAGAGCTGCGACACGTTCTCGGGCGGCACACCCCAGATCCAGTCGACGGTGCCGGCGAGCAGCTCGGCGAGCTGTGCCTCATTGTCAGCGATGGTGCGGTAGACGATCTTGCCGATCTTCGGCTGCCCTTTCGGGCTCTCCTTGAAGTAATCGGGGTTCCTCACGAAGGTGGCGGACTGGCCGGCCTTGAAGTCCTTCATGATGTAGGGGCCGGTGCAGACCGGCCGGACCGCGCCCCAGTCGCGCCGGGTCTTGCCACCGGCAGCGCTGACGACTGGCGCCTTGTCGTAATGGCCGGACGGGTAGATCGCGGTGTTGCCTGAGAGGAATTCGAGCGCAGCCGGCGTCGGCGCCTTGGCGATGAAGCGGACCTTATAGGGATCGACGGCCTCGACCGACTTGATCCAGTCGATCGCGAGGCGGACATTGATGCCGCTATCGGCCGGCATCACATGGCGGAAGGTCGAGACGACGTCCTCGGCGTCGAGCTCGGTGCCGTCATGGAACTTGATGCCCTTGCGCAGCTCGACCTCAAGCGTGACATCGTCGACCCAGCGATAGGACGAGGCCAGAAGCGGCTTGTATTCGCCGCTGGCGGGATCGCGATGGAACAGGGAGTCGCAATTGAACATGGTCGCGATGACCACTTCACGCAGACCCTGATAATAGATGTCGAAGGTGTCGATCTCGGTCGACGTCGCCCAGGTCAGCGTGTCGTCGCCTTTCCCGGCTGTCGCCGGGGTCGTGAACGCTGCACAGGCCAGAACACTTCCGACGAACGCCGCCATCGAGCGTTTGAACATCGCGATTCTCCCTCGCGGCGCTCTGCATTCTTGTCGAGGCCTCAGCGGGCCGCAGGCGCCATTCCTAGGATTTTGCGCTTTCCGTTTAATATGTCAATTGAGATTGCTGTTGCAGCCAAATCAAATTCAAAAAATTGCCATATCAGCGACAATAGCGAGACGCAGACCCGCGACACCCCGAAACTAACCGTGTCTCGGGAGCCAGGATCGTCCCGACTCCCGAGGTGACCTTTTGACGCTCAGGCGCTGTGCTTGCCGATGAAACCCAACACCAGCTCGTTCCAGATCTCCGGGCGTTCCCAATAAGCGGAGTGGCCACAATCGGGGATGAGACTGAACTCGGCGCCCTGGATGCGGGAATGGACGAGGCGTGCCATCGAGGGCGGCGTGTAGAGATCGCCATCGCCGGTCACCACCAGCACCGGCATGCGCCAGGCCGCGATCGACGTCCAGGTGACGTTGTTCTCGTAGGCCTGGCTCTCCATCTTCCCCGTCTTCGCCTTGTGCTCCAGCTCGTTCCAGAGGCGGCGGCCCTCCTGATCGAGATGGCGATAGGACGGGCCGAGCTCCTTGAAGTCGTGCGGCAGGGCATCGAACTCCTTCGGCCAGATCAGCTTGTAGATTGCCCGGTAATCCTCATCGCGGATGCCGACGATCGTGTTGGAGAGCACGAGGCTGCGCAGTCGCTGCGGATGCGACACGGCGAAATCGGTCGCGACCATGCCGCCGGCCGCCGAACCGACGAGATGGAATTTCGTCAGCTTGAGATGGTCGACCAGCTTGAGCAGGTCGCCGGCCCCGGTGCCGGGCTTGGCGGGATCGCCGACGACCGAGCCGTGATAGCCGCGCCGGGAATAGCCGATGACGCGATAGCCCGCCTTGGCGAAGACCGGCGTCTGGTAGAGCCAGACCAGCCCGCTGCCCGTCCCCGCATGCAGGAAGATCACCGGGACGCCGGTGCCGCCCGTATCGAAATACCAGAGGCTGTGCCCGTCCCCGACCTCGACCAGACCCTCGGTCGCCTTGATCGGAGCCGGGAGCGGTACCGGCTTCACGCCCTGATCGGCGGGCGGAGCAGCGCTGGCGCCGCTCGCTTGTGAGAACGCGAAGGCAGCCAGGCCAAGGGCGGCGCCGGCTCGCAGAAGCCTTCGCCGATCAGGCTCGTGACCTTGCAAGGCGTCGGCAGAAGCAGCTTTGTCGTCAGAATTCATGACCACCCTCTTCTTGTTATGACAATCACGAAGGCAATCAACGCAGATTATTTACTCTCCATCCATGTCAATTTTCTCATCGAAAAACGATCAAAACTCAAACCAGGAAAGCAACTCTGCCATTTCAATACCGGCAGATCACGGGCTCAGGCCGCCTCCGCCGTGACGTCCGAGGCAAGGCCCAGCGCCGCCTCGTCGCGCACGTCGAGGCAAACCGCGGTGCCGTTGCCGAACACCGTCTCGGCGCCGGCGCTGACCTGGAGCACGCCCCCGGCCACCCGAACGCGATAGCGCATCATGTTGCCGAGGAAGCCGGAGACCTCGACCGTGCCGGTGAGCCGGCTCGCCCCCTCCGCTACCGGCTCCTGCGGCCTCCGCAGCATGAAAGCCTCGGGCCTGATCGAGACGGCGACCGGCTGGCCTACCGCAACGCCGACGCGCTGCAGCACGCAGCCGACCTCACCGGCAACGCCCAGGCTGACCCTGGCGATGCCGTGGCTGTCGGGCGGCGCGACGAGCATGCCGTCGAGCAGGTTGGTCGCGCCGACGAAGCCAGCGACGAAACGATTGGCCGGGCGGAAATAGACCTCGCGCGGATGATCGAGCTGGACAATCCGGCCGCGATCCATGACCGCGACGAGATCGGACATTTCCAGCGCCTCGGCCTGGTCATGCGTGACGTAGATGGTGGTGACGCCGACCTCTTGCTGCAGCCGCTTCAGCTCAGTGCGCATCTCCTCGCGCAAGGTCGCGTCGAGATTGGAGAGCGGCTCGTCGAGCAGCAGCAGCTTCGGCTGGCGCACGATGGCGCGGGCGAGCGCGACGCGCTGCTGCTGGCCGCCGGAGAGGCGCGTCGCCGAGCGGCTGCCATAGCCGTCGAGGCCGACCCGCTTCAGCGCATCATTGGTCATCCGCTCGATCTGCGAGCGGTCGAAGCCGTGGTCCTTCGAGACGCGCAAGGGGAAGGCGACGTTCTCGAACACGCTCATATGCGGCCAGATCGCATAGGACTGGAAGACCATGCCGATATTGCGCCGGTTGAGCGGCACGTTGACGCCGGCGGTATCGTCGAAGAGCGGCTGGGTGCCGACGCGGATCAGGCCGCGATCGGGCTGCTCCAGCCCGGCGATGCAGCGCAGGGTCGTGGTCTTGCCGCAGCCGCTCGGCCCGAGCAACGTGAAGAAGGTGCCGGGCTTGAGCGTGAAGGCGACATCGCGAACGCCGCCGGCCGGGCCGTCCTGCGTGTTGAAGAAAATCTTTTCGAGGCCCCGAACCTCGATCGCTGCGGTGGTGTCCGCCGTCATTGTCTGTCCTCCCGCGACACGCATTCACCTCAGCGAAAATGTGAGGGGCGCGTCGGTCAATTCCTGCAATCTGCCTTGCGTCATCCCCGGCGCCATCGCGCGCACCACGAAGCCGCCCTCGGTCAAGTCGATGACCGCGAGATCCGAGTAGATGCGGTTCACCGCCTTCGCCGCGGTCAGGGGATAGCGGCATTGCCGCACGAGCTTGGGCTCGCCCGCCTTGGTGACATGGGTGGTCATCACCCAGACATTGCGGGCGCCGGCGGCGAGGTCCATGGCCCCGCCGACCGCCGGCGTGCGATCACTGCCGGAGGTCGACCAGTTGGCGAGGTCGCCGGTCTCGGCGATCTCGAAGGCGCCGAGGACGCAAAGGTCGATATGGCCGCCGCGGATCATCGCGAAGCTGTCGGCATGGTGAAAGAGCGCAGCGCCCGCCACCAAGGTGACGTTCTCCTTGCCGGCATTGACCAGCCAGGGATCGGCCTCGTTCGGGCCGGGCACCGGCCCCATGCCGAGAATGCCGTTCTCCGAATGCAGCACGACCTCGCGCCCGGCGGGGATGTGGTCGGCAACCAGGGTCGGCAGGCCGATGCCGAGATTGACGTACCAGCCCTCGGCGATGTCGTTCGCGACGAGACCAGCCATCTCCTTGCGGCTGAACGGGGTGTGATCCAGCGCGGCAGTCATCGGGCGCCCTCCTTGCTGGCTGATGTCGTCGCCAAGGGCGGATCGCCGCCTGCGACCGTCAGCACGCGGTTCACGAAGATGCCGGGGGTGACAATGATGTTGGGATCGAGTTCGCCGAGCGGGGCGATGCTGGCGACCTGGACAATGGTGAGCCTGCCCGCCATCGCCATGATCGGATTGAAGTTCCGGCCGCTGCCCTTGTAGGTCAGGTTGCCCCAGCGATCGGCGGTATAGGCCTGGATCAGCGCGACATCGGCGCCAAGCGCGTATTCGAGGACATGATCGCGCCCGCCGATGTTGCGGGTCTCCTTGCCCTCGGCGAGGCGCGTGCCCGCGCCGGTCGGGGTGTAGAAGGCGCCGACCCCGGCGCCGGCTGCCCTGATCCGCTCGGCCAGCGTGCCCTGCGGCACAACCTCGAGCTCGATCTCGCCCTTCTCATAGCGCGCATCGAAGGCGGTCGAGCCGCGCGGGAAGCTACAGATCAACTTAGACACCGCGCCGCTGCCGATCAGCTTGCCGAGCCCGGTCTGCGGTTCGAAGCCGGCATTATTGGCGATCACCGTCAGATTGCGCACGCCGCTCAGCGCCAGCGCGTCGATCAGTGCATTGGGCTGGCCGACCGCGCCGAAGCCGCCCACGAGGACGGAGGCGCCGTCGCCTATATCAGCCAGCGCCGCGGCCATATCGGGAACCTGCTTGTCGATCATAGGCCTCTCGTTTCCAGTCTCAGCGCCCGGTGAAGACGGGCGGGCGTTTCTCGGCGAAGGCGCGCCGGCCTTCAGCCCTGTCCTGCGTATCGCGCAGCATGCCCCAGACCAGCCGCTCCAACCGCAGCGCCTCGGGCAATGGCAGTTCGCCGCCGCTGCGGACGAGGCGCTTGACCGCCCGGACCGAGAGCGGCGCATTCGCCGCGATCCTGGCGGCAAGCGCTTGCGCTTCCGCCAGCAGATCCGGCGCAGGAACAATCCGGCTGATCAGCCCAAGGCGCAGCGCCTCCGGTGCGTCGATCATGTCGCCCGAGAGCAGCATCAGCATCGCATCGCTCTGCCCGATGCTGCGCGGCAGACGCTGCGTGCCGCCGGCTCCCGGGATCGTGCCGACCTTGACCTCCGGCAGGCCGAAGCGCGCCTGCGGCGCCGCCAGCCTGATGTCGCAAGCCAAGGCGAACTCCAGCCCACCCCCGAGAGCCAAGCCATTGATCGCGGCGATCAACGGCTTCTCGCAATCGAGCGCCGCGGCGAAGCTGCTATCGCCGCCGCCGGCGAAAGCCTGCGCCGCATAGGGGCCGGAGACCTCGGCGGTCTTCTTGAGATCGGCGCCAGCGCTGAAAGCCCGCTCGCCCGCTCCGGTCAGGACCACGGCCCGGATGCCGTCATCGCGTGCGATATGCTCGAAGCAGGTGACGAGCGCCGCTCCCGTCTCCGGGTCGATCGCGTTCAGCGCCGGCTGCCGGTCGAGCACGATGGTGGCGACATGACCGGCCTGGCTGAACTGTAGCGATGGGGTGTCGGGGACCATCCAGACTCTCCGCCGGATCAAACGCTGACTGCAGTCGAGGTAGGACCGGCGCCATCACCGGTCAAACGAGTTAACCGCGCAGTCGAATGAGCTTTCCTCAATCGAAAGCTCAATACGGCCGCTCTTTGCGGCCGCTCATCATCGCGATCACTCAACGATTGAGCGTTCCGACATTCGCGACCTCGTCGAGCCTGATCAGGCTGGCGAAGAGCTTTTCCGCCTGCGGCTGGGCGAGCTGCTTGCTGCTGCAGGACCAGAATTTCTGCCAGAGTTCGGCCTCGCTCATCGGCCGCGTCCAGTGACCGCGGGCGTAATCGACACTGGGGCTTTCGAGCACGCGGCCATCGGCGAGATGCAGCCGGACG
The DNA here is from genome assembly GCF_902506165.1 of Bosea sp. 29B. Taxonomy (NCBI): domain Bacteria; kingdom Pseudomonadati; phylum Pseudomonadota; class Alphaproteobacteria; order Hyphomicrobiales; family Alloboseaceae; genus Allobosea; species Allobosea sp. 29B. The sequence continues at coordinate 4,740,570 of NZ_LR733817.1, read as the reverse complement.
CCGCCGCTGAAGCCGAGATTGGGCTGGGTGTCAGCCGGGATGCGGCTGTCGGCGACGGTCTCGACCTTCTGCAGGAGCGCCTGGACGTCCGGGCGGCCGTGGAAGCTCTCCTCCAGCGCATCGAAGGTGACGCGCTTCTCGAACAGCGCCGCAACGACCGCCAGCGGCACGCTGTGCGACGGCACGAAATGCAGCACCGAGGGCGATTTCGAGATCACCGCGTATTGGGCGTCGCTGATCAGCAATTCGACCCGCATGACCTGCTGAGGCTTGACGTCATGCGCGTTCGCAAGGTCGAGCGCGCCGTCCACGGCTCGCTGCGCGATATTGCCGAACGGGTACTGCTTGACGTTGATGCCGATGCTTTCGAGGCGCCAGGCACTGCCAAGATCATCGAGCGGGCTCTCCAGATCGACGGCGCCCTTGGGCGAGAGCGCGACCAGCATGCCGCGCCCCGAGCGTTCCAGCGCATCGGCCGGCGCCGACATGCCGGCCTCGGCGAGCTGCACCGCCAGCACGCCACCGGCGGCGCCACGGCCGATCTGGAACGGACCGACATCGGTGTCGAAGCTCGCGGTGATGCCGCCCGACATCGAGGCGGCGATGCCGAGTGCGCGCAGCGTCGTCGCCTCGTCGAAGCCGCGCAGATTAGCGAGGGCGAGGGCAACGGCCAATGGACCGAAGCATGCGGTGGCGTGCCAGCCCTTGCTCGAATAGCTGTCGGGATCGCGCTCGGCGAGCCGCGCCCAGGCTTCGTAGCCGGCGGCATAGGCCTGGATGACCCGCCTGCCGCTGGCGCCGATCCGCTCGCCCTCGGCGAGCAGCGCCGGCATCAGCACGGTGCTGGTATGGCAGCCGGCGAAGGCGACGTCGTCGAAGACGACGCTGCTGGTCGTCACAGCGTTGACCAGCGTCGCATCGGCGACCGAGGCTGTCTCGGTACCGAGCTGGATGCGGGCCTCATTCTTGACGCCGCGCGTGCCGAGGCTGGCGAGGACATGACGGGAGACCGGCATGTCGATGCCGGAGAGCATGACGCCGACCGTATCGGCCATGCCGATGCGGACAGCCTCAATCGCCCGGGCCGGCAAGTGCTCATACCGCAGGCCGGAGGCGAAACCGGCAAGCGCGCGTGACAGGGCTGTCGGCATGGTCGTTTCCTCTGATCTCGTTATGGTCGCGCGCGGCGTGATCGAGCACGCGGCGCCAATCGGTGTGGCGTAGGCGCGCCTCAGACGAGCCTGAACACCGGCAAGGTGATGCCGTCTTCAGCCTCATGGCCGAAGGCGATCTCGACGGGCCTGCCGATCGCGATCTCCCCGAAGTCGCTGCCGACGATATTGGTCATCATGGTCGGCCCCTCCGCGAGGGTGACATAGGCGATGGCGAAGGGCTCGGCCGCCGTGCGGGCGATGCTGTAGGAGTAGATCGTGCCCCGCCCGCTCGCCGCCCGCCATTCCGTCTCCGGGCTGGCGCAATACGGGCAGATCGCCCGCGGATACCAGTGCGCCCGCTCGCAGGCACGGCAGTGGCGCAGCTTGAAGCGGCCCTCGGCAAGCTCGCTCCAGAACGCCCTGGTCTCGGGCTGGTGATCCAGCGCCTCACGCAAAACCGACATGGGCCTCACTCCCGCTCCATGATGAGGGTGGCGCCGCCATGCCGGGTGCCAAGCATGCCGCCGGTGCCGTGCGCCAGCGCGATGTCGCAATTGGCGACCTGGACGGCCGGATGCGCCTCGCCGCGCAATTGCCGGACGGCCTCGATGATCTTGGTGATGCCGCCGCGATTGAACGGATGGTTGTTGCACAAGCCTCCGCCATCGGTGTTGACCGGCAAGCGGCCGACACCGGCGATCAGGTTGCCGTCGGCGACGAAGCGGCCGCCCTCGCCCTTGGCACAGAAGCCGAGATCCTCGAGCTGCACGATCACGGTGATGGTGAAGCTGTCATAGACCGAGGCATATTTGACGTCGGCCGGCGTCAATCCGGCCTCGGCGAAGGCCGCAGCGCCGCTGAAACGGCCGGCCGAATAGGTCAGATCGATCGCGCCGCCAGCGGTGTGCTTCACCGCCTCGCCGGCGCCGCGGATCTTGACCAGCGGGCGCTTCAGTTGGCGGGCGATCTCGGGCCGGGTGACGATGACGGCGCCGCCGCCATCCGAGACGATGCAGCAATCGAGCTTGTGCAGGGGGTCGGCGACCAGCGTCGAGTTCAGCACGTCGTCGACGGTGACGAGATCGCGCAGCATGGCGTTGGGATTGTGCTGCGCGTGATGCGAGGCCGCGACCTTGACCCAGGCCAGTTGCTCGGGGGTCGTGCCGAATTCGTGCATGTGGCGCATCGCACACATGGCGTAGACGTTGAGGATCGTCATGCCGAAGGGCGTTTCCCAGGCATAGTCCGGCTGGACCGGGCTGTCGGCCCGCTTCAGCCCGCCCTTGGGAACGCCCTCGCTGCGCGGCCGGCCAGCGAGCGTGACCAGCGCCACATCGCATTTCCCGGCGGCAATCGCCTGCGCCGCATGGTTGACGTGCAGGATGTAGGAGGCGCCGCCGATATTGGTGGAATCGGCGTGGCGGACCTTGAGATTGAGATAGTCGACCATCGAGAACGGGCCGGTGCCCGGCACGTCGCCGCCGCAGAAATAGCCGTCGACATCGTCCTTGCTCAGCCCGGCATCGGCGAGCGCGCCGAGTGCGACCTCGGCATGCAATTGCGCCAGCGACTTGTCCGGCGCCTTGCGCAGCGGATGCTCATAGGCGCCGACGATATAGGCCTGTCCGTTGACACTCATGCCCTGCCCTTCTGGCGCGACAGGGCGGAGCCGGCCGTCGCGAGTTCGTCGTAATGCACCGTCGCGGCGACGGAGGGGCGCTGCTGCGCCGCCTGCCACCATTGCGCCAGGCGCGGATAGCGCTCATGCCAGAGGAAATCCGGCGCGAAGCGGAAATCGAGATAGCCGAGCGCCGCGACGATCGCGGCATGGCCGACATCGAAGGTCGCGGCATCCGCCGCGGCGGCCTCAGCCTCGAGCACCCGGAAGATGTGCGGTAGCTTCTTGTGCACGGCGGCGATGCGCATCGCCGATTGCTCGCCCTGCCGACGCGAGCGCTCGCCCAGCCAGTTGAGCAACAACCAGGAGAGCCCGTCGCCGAGCGCCTGGCGCCGCAGCGCGGCCGTCCGTGCCTCGGGGACTGCCGGATGCAACCGGCCATCGCCGCGCACGACGTCGAGATAATGGCAGATCGCCACGGAATCGTAGATTGCCTCGCCGCCCTCGGTGACCAGCGTCGGAATCTGGCCGAGCGGATTGAGCGCGAGCAGCGTGTCGTTCGGCTGAGTAGAGAGGATGACCATCGGCACGCGCTCAATCGCATCGTCGAGGCCGACCTCATGGACGACGACCAGGACCTTGCGAACGAAAGGCGAGCGTGGCGACCAGAAAAGCCTCATCATTTGGCCGCCTCAGGCTCAGGAAAAATCACATGAGACGGAACCGCCGCGGAATCTAGCCGCGGCGCTCGCACCTGCATCGAAATCGGCTCGAAACCGAGGCAAAACATGCTTCATCCTGTTGATGATCCAAGCGATTTGATCCATCATCGCCCGCGACCCACAAGCAACGCGAAAAGCGCAAAAGCGTCAATCGACTAAAAGGGAGGCCACCTGTGAGGAATCATCAAGCGTGTGAGATATGCTGCGTCGCCTGCCCCCGCTGAACGCGTTGCGCGCCTTCGAGGCGGCCGGCCGGCATGTCAGCTTCACCAAGGCCGCCGACGAGCTCTCGGTGACGCCCGGCGCGATCAGCCGGCAGATCAAGCTGCTGGAGGACGTGCTCGGGGTCGAGCTGTTCGAGCGCACCGGCCGGGATCTGCGCATCTCCGCCGAGGCGAACGACTATGTCGCGGCGCTCGGCACCGCCTTCGACCAGATGGAGCGCGCCACCAAGCGGCTAATGGGCGCGCAAGGGGAAAGCTCGCTGCGGGTGCACTGCCCGATGACCTTCACCTTGCGCTGGCTCGTGCCGCGCCTGCCGCTGTTCCATCGCCTCTATCCGAAGCGCGAGATCCAGCTTGCGACCTCACTCTCGCCGCGGCCGATCAACCAGCTCTCGATGGGTGATATCGACATCGCGATCCAGCAGGGCGACGGCGATTGGCCGGGGCTGGTCTCGCACCGCCTCGCCGGCAGCGCCCTGATCCCGGTATGCAGCCCGGCCTTCCTGGAGCGCCTCGGCCCCGAGATTGGCATCGACATCCTCGTCGAGCAGACCCTGCTGCACTCCACCGTCCGCCCGACTGACTGGCGCGAATGGCTCGATGCCGCCGGCGGCGAGCAGATCGAGAGCGACCGCGGCCTCTATTTCGAAAGCTCGACCCTCGCCTATCAATCGGCGATGGAAGGCATCGGCATGGCGATCGGGCAGATGGCGCTGGTGCTGGAGGACCTGAATGCAGGTCGGCTGGTCGCACCGTTCGACTTCATCCACGACAACGGCATTGCCTACTACCTCACCTATGTCGAGCATGCGGTGAAGAAGCCGGGCGTCGCCGAATTCCGCGACTGGATCCTCGGGCAATCGATCGAATACGAAGCGACCGTCCGCCATATGCGGCTGCCTGGCGGCGAGAGCCTGGTGCCGGCCTGAGCGGCCGGCACCCTTCGCCTCAGCGCGCGGTCTCGACGATCCCCGCCGCGGCGAAGTCGGCGATCTCGCTGCGGCTATAGCCGGCGATCCCGGCAAGGACGGCATAGGTCTCGGCGCCAACTTGCGGAGCCGGACGTGCGATCGCGAGCGACGCCTCGTCGACCTGGAGCGGGAAGCCCTTGACGATCAGGCCTTGCTCGTCGCGCTGCAGCGCGTGCTGCCAGGCCTCGCCCCAATCGATCATCATGCCGTTGCCGTCATTGACGATAGCGGCGGGCACGCCGAGTCCGACGAAGAAGCTCACCGCCTCCCGGGCCGGCCGCGCCTTGATCGCAGCAGTGACGGCGGTCCGCAGGGCATCCAGGCGATCGAGATCACCAGCCGCGAGCACATCCAACAGCAGCGGCAACGCCGGGGCCGAGACTGAAAGCGCGACCCAGATGCCATCGGCGGCGAGGAAACAGTCCTGCAGCGGATATTGCGGCTGGGCATTGCCCTGGCGAGTGACGGCCTCGCCCTGCGAGGCAGCGGCAAAGCGATCGCCAATCATGAAGGCGGCGAGATCGCGCTGCGACAGGTCGAGATGGCTGCCGCCCTCGCCCTTGCGCACCGAGCGCAGCGCGGTCGCGATCGCCCCGGCCGCGAACAGCGCGACGATCTGGTCGGGATAGTTGACGTCGCGGCCGGAAACTTCCGGCTTGCCGCCCTCATAGCCGGTCACCCAGGCGAGGCCGCTCAGCGCCTCCAGCGTCGAGCCATAGGAGACATGGCCGGCATCGGGACCGGTCTCGCCCTGGCTCGAGATAGAGGCGAGGATGATGTCGGGATTGGCCTCGCGCAGCCTGGCGAAGCTCAGTCCGAGCCCTTCCATCACGCCACGGCGAAAATTCTCGACCACGACATCGGCACGACGGACCAGGCGCAGCAGGATCGCCTGCCCTTCCGGCCGCTTCAGGTCGATGCTGATCGCGCGCTTGTTGCGGTTGGTGGCGCGGAACAGTGGCGGCATCGCGCCCGGCTCGTCCTGCGCGCTCCAGGCGCGGAACGGATCGCGATAGGTCGGCGATTCCACCTTGATCACCTCGGCGCCGAAATCGGCGAGCAAAGCGGCGGTCGCAGCGCCCGCGGTGATGATGCCGAGATCGAGGACGCGGCAGCCTTCCAGCAGCTTCATCAGGCTGCTCCCACCGTAATCTCAGCTTGTCGAGCCGCCGCTTGATCGAGCCAGGCCAGCGGCAGGCGCGGTGCCTGCACTCCAGGATCGACACCAAGTGGCTCGAACAGGCCGCGCGCCTGGTTGTGCGGTTCGTCGAAAGCCTCGGTCGGGCTCCAGACTGGCCCGAGCGGCAGGCGGTGCTGCCGGGCCAAGCCGTGGATCTCCCGGCGGGTCAATGTCAGGAAGCGCCGCTCGATGATCGCGGCGAGCTCAACCAGATAGGCGAGCCGGCTGGCGCGTGTCGAAAAGCGCGGCTCGCCCAGCGCGGGCTCCGCCAGTGCCGCCTTCAGCCGCGGCCAGTCCGGCTCCTGATAGACCAGCACAGCGTAGCCGTCGGCGCAGCGCAGCACCTGCCATTCCGCGGCAGCGCCGGTGCGGCCCGGCAAGACATCGTAGCCCTCCAGCGGCACGGCCTTCCAGTTCAGCCAGACGAGGGTCTCGAGCAGGCTGGCCCGGATCGTGACGGGAACGCCTTTTGGACGCGCCGAAGCCAGCGCCGCCGCCACGCCGCCATAGGCGCAGAGACCGAGGGCGAAGGCCTCCTGGTGGCCGCCGAGGCGCAAGGGCTCGCGCTGGGGATCGCCCACCATCGCCAGCAGTCCGGCCGAAGCCGCGGCGGTGAAGGCGCTGGCCGGCCTGTCGCATTCAGCGAGGGCTCCGCCGAATAAGCTGAGCACCGCAGTGACGGTAGGCAGGCCCGCCCGCCCACGTTCCAGCAGCACAGCGCCATCGACGAGTGCAACACCGGCGCGAGCGAGCAGTTCGCCCACACTCTCGTTCGACCTCGTCTTGCCGCGCGACAGGAACAGCTCGGTACTATCATCGAAGCCGCGTTCGCGCCCCTGCCGGCAGATCACCTCAGCGCCGAGATCGGCGAGGATGCGTCCCGTCATGCCGGCGGCGAGCACGAGCGCATCGTCAGCCGCGTCTGAGATCACCTCGGCAACGGTGAGGCCGGCATAGGGGCGCCGCGCCGTCATGGCTGCGTCCGATCGTGCATGTTGCGCGCTATCGGGCCCATGAGCTTACGCCAGCGTCCGCTTCCAGAGCGCGAAGAGCTTGGTCCAGGTCGCCTCGGCCGCCTCCGGCTGGTAGCAGCGGCCAGCGGTAAAGCAGTAGCCGTGCTCGCTGTTCGGGAAGACGTCGACATCATGCGTCACGCTGGTCGCGGCGAGCGCCTCCTGCAGCGCGGCGATCGTCGCCGGCGGGGCAGCGCCGTCGGTCTCGGCGAAGGCGAAATAGAGCTCGCCCGGCACCTTCGCGACCAGCTTGTGCGGCGAGCCCTCATCCTCGGTGACAAGGCCGACGCCATAGAGCGAGGCGGCCGAGGCGATGCGCGGGCCGAACTTGGCCGCGGCCGCGACGACATAGCGCCCGCTCATGCAGAAGCCGAGGCAGGAGACCTTCTGGGCATTCGCTTCCGCTTCGCCATCGAGGAAGGCGAGCATGCCGGCGGTATCGTCGGTGGTGCGCTCATTGTCGATCGAGCGCATGCAGGCGCCGACCACGGCCGACATGCGCTCATCACGCCGCGGCAGGTCGAAACGCACGGTGCCGATCCGGTAATAGAGATCGGGCAGCAGGCAGTAATAGCCGGCGGTCGCGATCCGGCGCGCCATATGGCGCAACTCCTCGCGGATGCCGGGCGCGTCCATATAGAGGATGACGACCGGGTAGGGTCCCGGCCCCTCCGGCCTGACGGCGAAGGCCGGCATCCGGCCGTGCCGGGTGACGATGGAAACGTCTTTCTCGAACATGATCTTCTCCAGGCGACCGCGCGCCGTCAGGGTTGCTGAGACAGCATGAAGGCGTGCTGCGTGCGATCAAGACGACGGTGATAGGCGAGCTTGACGCGCCGGCCGATCCACTCGCCCTCCGGCTCCGGGCCGATCAGGTTGGAGACGACGATCGGCCCTTCGTCGAGCCTGATCGCGACGGCGTTGTAGGGCGGCGGATGATCGTCGAAATAGGCGCGGTGGAAGCGCACCCAGGAGAGGATCTCGCCGCCGCCCGAAAGATCGGTCCAGCGATAATCGAGGCTGGTGCAGGCCGTGCAGATCGGCCCGGGCGGGTAGCGCAGTGTGCCGCAATGGCCGCAGGACTGGAGCTGCATCCGCTCGCGGGACAAGCTCTCCCACATCGGGGCGTCGTAGAGCGTGACGACGGGCTGACTGTTCGCCATGGCTCAGGCTCCGTAGATGATCGAGATCGCCTTGCCGGCGACGTCGGAGCTGTAATGGACATGGCGGCAGCCCTCGACCTGATGGTCTCCGGCCTCGCCGCGGACCTGCCGGACCGCTTCGATCTGGTGGTTCCAGCCCTGCATGTAGCTTTCGGAGAGGTGCCCGCCGCTGGTATTCACCGGCAGACCCTTGGCCAGCGAGATGCCGGTCTCGCGCATGAACTGGCCGGCGCCGCCGACTGGGCAATAGCCATAGCCTTCGAGCGCGAGCGGGATATGCAGCGAGAAGCTGTCGTAAATCTGCAGCGCGTCCATGTCCTTGGGACCGAGCGAGGCCATCTCGAAGACCTGGGCGGCGACCGCCTGCTGCGCCGGCAAATAATAATCGAGCAGGCGGGGCTCGAGGCTGGTGGCGCCGCGGTTGAGGTCATAGCGGCCGACGCCCTTAATCGCGACCGGAGCCCGGCCAATTCGCTTGGCCTTGCCGGCCTCGGCAATGATCAGTGCGACGCCGCCATCATTGATCAGGCAATAATCGAAGAGATGCAGCGGCTCGCAGATGAAGGGCGAGGCGAGATAATCCTCGACGCTTATCGGCTTGCGCATTAGCGCGCGCGGATTGCGCGAGGCGGCGAGGCGCTGCGCCACCGCGACCTCGCCAAGCTCGGCTTCGGTCAGGCCGCGCTCATGCATGTAGCGGCGCGCCATCATCGCATAGAGCGCGCCCTGCGAGGTGAAGCCCCAGGGCGCGTGGTAGACATAGGCGAGGAAGGCGCCACCGCCCTGCGCATCCGAGCCGCCATAATTGACCTGCGCCGAGCGCTGGTCGTTGCCGTAGACCAGCGCGACGACCGAGGCGAGGCCGGAACGGATCGCCATGCAGGCCTCCATCACCGCCGTCATCGCATCGGCCTGCCCGCCCCAGCGGACATTGAGGCCGAGCAGTTCGCCGACACGCTCATAGGCCGTGGTCGGCCCGACGATCAGCCCGTCGATCTCGTCGCGCGCAATGCCGGAATCGACCAGCGCCGAGAGGAAGGCCTGCGCGCCATAGCCATAGGAATCATGCGGCCGCTCGCCGGCCCGAACCCGCTGGTGGTCGCCGACCCAATCGCTCTGGCCGATGCCGATCACCGAAGCGACCCCGGACAGCGAACCCGTCATGCGGAAACCTCATACTGACTTGCGCGAGAGCCCCGGCCGGATCGCCGTCGAGACCTCGGAGGTTTTTCGCAACGCCGGCGAAGGGTCAAACGACTTAACCGAAAGAGCGATTGAGCAATGCTCACAAGAGCCGTTGCCGCAGCATTCCTCAAGCCCGGCTCAGTTTCCCTCGTTTGACGCCGGCTCGAGACAACGCCAAGGCTCGCGGCGGGAGGTGTGCTTCATGCCGAACCGCTGGATCGAGGCCAACGGCATCCAACTGCGCTACGAGCTGAAGGCGGGGCCGCCCACGACAATCGTGCTGCTGCATGAGATGGGCGGAATGCTGGAGAGCTGGGACGCGGTCGTGCCGCTGCTTACGCCCTTTGCCAGCGTGCTGCGCTATGACCAGCGCGGCGCCGGGCTGTCGGAGAAGCCGCCCGGCCCCTACACCGTCGCGCAGGCGGCCGATGACCTTGCCGCCCTGCTCGCCGCGCTCGCCATCACCGGGCCCGTCGCCGTCGCCGGCGCTGCCGTCGGGGCGGCGGTGGCCGCTGCCTTCGCCGCGCGTCATCCGCAGGCCGTCGCCGCGCTTGCCTTGCTCGCGCCGGCGACCGTGCTTGACGAGGCGAAGCGGGCACGGACCGAGCAGCGTATCGCGGCGATCGAACGCCTCGGCATCCGCCAGGCATTCGCCGACGAGGGTTCCAGGCCGCTCTCACGCTATGAGGAACTGCGCCTCGCCGCAGATCCGGCTGCGCTGGCAGCGACTTGGCGAATGCTGGCAGGGCTCGATCTCGACGCCGATCTGGCCGCGATACGCTGCCCGACCCTCGTCGTCGCTGGGCGCCACGATGCGGCGCGCCCGCCGGAGCATGTCGAGGGCGTCGCCAACAAGATCGCGGGGGCGGAATTCCTGGTCCTGGAGACCGGCCATGTCATGGCGATCGATACGCCGGAACTGGTGGCAGCGACACTCCGGGATTTCTTCGACCGAACGGGTTTCGTGGATGCCGGGCCAGCGGATGGTCAACCCCGAGACCATTGAGAATTCCTCATACGCCTGTCTCGTTTACTCGTTTGACCCACCCCGGCCGCGCGGGCAGTTTCGCCTAGCATGCTCCCCTCTCGATCGAGGGGTGCCACGGCGGCAGCAGATCGCCAGGAATTCGAGGCGCCGGCACCGGCGTCCAGTGAGGATTGGGAGGAAGGACATGCAGACCAGACGCGGCTTCATTGCCGGGGCGAGCACGCTCGCGCTGTTGCCGACCGCAGGCTTCGCCCAGAGCCAGCCTGCAGCCGATTTGATCGCCAAGGCCAAGGCCGAGCGCCAGCTCGTCTGGTACACCGGCATGGTGGTCAGCCAAGTGGTACGGCCGCTGGCGGAGAAGTTCCAGGCCAAGTACGGCATCGAAGTTCGCTACGCGACGGCCGGCGATTCCGACACGGTGCTGAAGATCACCAGCCAGGCGCGGGCCGGCAAGATGGAGGTCGACCTGTTCGACTCACCGGGAACCTCGATCCCGCCGCTGACCAAGGCCGGGCTGATCGAGCCCTTCGTGCCCGATGCGCTCGCCAAATATGCGCCGACCTTCAAGCCGCAGAGCCAGCTCTATTCCGGCATCTACGCACTGTATCTGACGACGACCTACAATACCGACCTGGTCAAGGCGGCCGAGGCGCCCAAGACCTATGACGACCTGCTCGACCCGAAATGGCGCGGCAAGATGGTCTGGACCGATACCCGCGCCATTTCCGGACCGGCCGGCTTCATCGGCAATGTCCTCTCCGTGATGGGCCAGGACAAGGGCATGGCTTATCTGCGCGAGCTCTCGAAGCAGAAGATCGTGCGCGAGCCCGGCAACCAGCGCGTCATCCTCGACAAGGTGATCTCGGGCCAATACGCGATCGGCCTGATGACCTATAACCATCACGCAGTGATCAGCCGAGCCAAGGAAGCTCCGATCGCCTGGGTCAAGATGGAGCCGCTCGTGGCCAATCTCGGCGTCATCGCGCTGGCCAAGGGCGCGCCGCACCCCAATGCCGCCAAGCTCTTCCTCGAATTCATGTTCTCCGACGACGGCCAGAAGATCATCGCCGAAGCCGGCTATCCGCCGGGCAATCCCGATGTGCCGCCGAAGGATCCCTCGATCGGCCCGGTGACCGGCAACTTCACCTCGACCCTGCTCGCACCGGAGATCTCCTCGCAGGAGAGCGAGCCGCTCGCGGGCTGGCTGAAGATCTACGACGAGCTGTTCAAATGACCGAAGTCATCGACGCTGCCGCGGCACTGCCGCAGCAACGCCGCGCCGGGCTGGCCAAACGCCCGGCGCAGACCAATCTGCTGGCGCAGGCGATGCTGCTCGTCATCGCCTGCCTGGTGCTGCCGCCTGTCGTCACGCTCATCCAGAACAGCCTGTTCGTGATGAACCCGGACGGCTCGCACGGTGCCTTCACCTTCGACAACTTCACGCATCTCGCCAGCGAGAAGGGCATCCTCGCCAGCGGCTGGAACTCGATCCAGTTCGCAGCACTATCGACGCTGTTCTCGCTTCTCTTCGGTGCCTCGCTCGCCTGGGTGGTGGAGCGGACCGACGCGCCGCACCGCTCCCTCGCCTATCTGATGACGGTGGTGTCGCTCGGCATACCCTTGATCATCTATGTCCCGGCCTGGCTCTTCCTGCTCGGCCCGGTCGGCCCGTTCAACGAGCTCTACCGCAACCTCACCGGCAATGGCGGCAACCTGTTCACCGTCAACTCGATCGCCGGCATGGTCGCGATCGAGACGCTGGGGTGGCTGCCGATGTCGTTCCTGCTCTTCGCCGCGAGCTTCCGCACCGCCAATGCCGAACTGGAGGAAGCGGCGCGCATGAGCGGCGCCGGCATTCTCACCATGGTGCTGCGCGTCTCGATCCCGCTGGCGGCCCCGGCCGCGCTGGCAACGGGCCTGTTCATCTTCATCAAGACGCTGCAGGCCTTCGACGTACCCAAGCTCGTCGGCACCTCGGCCGGGATCAAGCTGCTGACCACTGACATCTATGACGATATCCGCGCCGCGGTGCCGCCCAAGGTCGGCCAGGCCAGCGCCTATTCGGTCGTGCTGACCGTGCTCGTCGCCGGCCTGATGTATCTCTACAGCCGCCTGTCGCTGAACGCCTCGCGCTTCGCCACGGTGACCGGCAAGGGCTTTCGCCCGCGCCCCCTGCCGCTCGGGCGGCTGCGCTGGCTCGGCGGCGGGCTGATCTGGGCCAATTGCATCGTCGTGCTGGTACTGCCGATCCTGACCCTGCTCTGGATCGCGCTGACGCCCTTCGTCCGGCCGGTTCGCGTCGCGGCGTTCAAATCGCTGACGCTCGACAATTTCAGGATCGTGCTCGGCAGCCAGGGCTATTTCGAGCTGATCGTCAACACGCTGATCACGGCCGCCGCCGCGGCGAGCATCACCATGGCGCTGATGGTGGTCTGCGGCTGGCTCGTCGCGCGCCGCCAGGCCTTCCATACCGTCACCGACCAGTTGATCACGCTGCCGATGATCCTGCCCGGCATCGTGCTCAGCGTCGCGATGATGGATGTCGCGCTGCGCGCGCCGATCCCGCTCTATTCGACGTTGACGATCGTCGTGATCGCCTTCGTCATCCACTTCCTGCCCTTCGGCATGCGCTACACCTATGGCGGCGTCTTGCAGATCCATAAGGAACTCGAGGAATCGGCCGGCGTCTGCGGTGCCTCGCCCGGCAAGATCCTGCTGAAGGTCGTAATGCCGCTGCTCTTGCCAGCGATCATGGCCGGCTGGGTCTTCATCTTCCTCAACGCCGCACGCGACCTCTCGACCGCGATCATCCTCTCCGGCCCCGACACCAAGACCATCGCGGTCGCGATCTTCGATCGCGCCGTCAATGGCGAGCTCAGCGAAGTCGCGGCGCTCGGCCTGCTCTGGTCGCTGCTGATGAGCACGATCGCGACGGCCTTCTACCTGGTGATGAAGCGCCGCGGCACGATGATCTTCGGGGTGTGATCGCCGGGCCGGCTGCAGGGTGATTGGGCGCCCTGCAACCGGAATCAGGCCGCGCCACCGCTTCTGGTCGTGTCATCTTTGCCTCTTCCTTCCGAAATTAACTTTCTGATAAGAGGTTCGGGTTTCCTTGCCGGTGACGATGGCTCGCTGATTGCGGCAGCCGAGATCCCGTAATCAGGAGGTCACCGCATGAAGCGGACCGTGATCGCTGCCAATGCCGTCCGTTCCACCGGAGAGAACCGCCACGGCCGCGCAGCGATCCCGCTTCTGATGGCTCTGGCCGCGCCGGCGCTGGCCGCCTGCAGCACCGCCCCGGTCCAGACCGCTGCGACGACGACGGCCAGTCCCGGGACGACGACGAAGCAGACCCACGAGACCCGCAAGCGCGCGATCGAGCTGGCCAAGGCCGACCCGCGCGAGCGGGAATGCCTCGTCCGCGCGATGTACTTCGAATCGAACCGGTCGAGCGAATCAGGCCTGCTCGGCGTCGGCACCGTCGTGATGAACCGGGTGGGATCGCCGCGCTATCCGGAGACGATCTGCGGTGTCGTCGGCGCTCCGCGCCAGTTCGCGCCGGGCGTACTGACGCGCCAGATGGTGGCACGCGACATGCCGAAGGCCGAGGCCGCCGCCGACGCCATCCTCAACGGCAAGCGCAACGAGGCCGTCGGCAACGCCAAGCATTTCCACATGGCCGGCCTGCGCTTCTCCTACGCCAACATGCATTACGTGACGGTGGCGGGCGGCAACGCCTTCTATGTCAAGGGCGAGCGTCCGGAACGCCGCCGCATCGAGGAGCCGAGCTACCAGCTGGCTGCAGTCACCGCGCCGGCACCGCTCGCCGCCAGTGCCTCCTCCGTGCCGACCTCCTTCGCCAACGCACCGCTGGCTTTCGCTCCGGAAGCCCCCGCTGCCGCCGCACCTGCCGGCCAGACCACGCACCTGGTCAGCAAAGCGACGCTGCCGCCGAGCCGGCCGTTCGATCTCGACATGCCCAAGAAGCTGGCGCGAACCTTCATCGCACCGCCGAAGGCCGATGCCCGGATCGCGGCGCTGCTGCCGCCGCCCCGCGGTTTGCGCGGCAGCGTGTCGCAAGACTGAGCTGCACCTTATGGCAGGATCCGCCCCGGGTTGACGCAGATCAATCCGGGGGCGCTGCGACCATCTGGACCTCCAATAGACCTATCCGGCGGCATGAATCGTTAATCATGCCGGCTCCAGAGCTTCCTCGACCGTTCCTGCGCCCAAAGCGGCGACATGTTGAGGAAAGAAGTGATGTCTGCGTCCGACGATCTCGCCCGGCGGCTCGAATTCCTGCAGCTCGATGGGACTTCGCGGCAGCGCCTCCGTGATGTCGAGCCGACGATCGTCGCTGCTCTCCCGACTGCGCTCGACGCGTTCTACGCGCAGATCAGGGCCTTTCCGGAGACCATGGCCCTCTTCAGCAGCGAAGCGCAGCTCGGTGGCGCCAAGACGAGCCAGGTCTCGCATTGGGCCGGGATCGCCAAGGGACAATTCGACCAGGACTACGTCGCCGCCGTCACCCGCGTCGGCCAGGTCCATGCCCGGATCGGGCTCGAGCCGCGCTGGTATATCGGCGGCTACGCGCTGCTGCTCTCGCAACTAATCGGGAAGGTGCTGGAAGCGCGTTGGCCGAAGAGCCGCTTCGGCTCCAAATTGCCGGGGGCGGATCAGCGGGCTGCGGAGATCGCTGCGATCGTCAAGGCCTGCCTGCTCGACATGGACTACGCCATCTCGGTCTATCTCGAAGCCTCGGAAGCGGCCCGCCTGAAGGCCGAAGCGCAGGCGCGCGCCAGCGAGCAGGCCAAGGCGGCGGAGCGCGAGAAGGCGATAGCCCTGATGAGCGAAGGCATGGCGGCGCTGGCGAAGGGCGATCTCACCGTCCGCATCGCACAGGACATGCCGGCCGAATACGCCCAGATCGGCACCCATTTCAACGACGCCATGGAAAGGCTCGGCGAGATGATCGCGACGATCAAGACGAGTTCGACAGCCATCGCCGCCTCCTCGCAGGAGATCAGCGACGGCGCCGCCGACCTCTCGGAGCGCACCGAGGAGCAGGCTTCCGCCTTGGAGCAGACCGCGGCGACGACGGAGGAGCTCGCGGCTTCGGTGAAGAGCTCGGCTCAGGCCTCACGCACCTCGACGGCTCTGGCCGACGAGGCGACGGGGGTCGCGCGTACGGGTGGCGGCATCATCCGCGAGGCGATCGCGGCGATGGCCCGGATCGAGGACGCCTCCAGGAAGATCTCCGAGATCACCGGCGTGATCGACGGCATCGCCTTCCAGACCAATCTCCTGGCGCTGAACGCGGCCGTCGAGGCTGCGCGCGCCGGCGATGCCGGGCGTGGATTTGCCGTCGTCGCCGCCGAGGTCCGGGCGCTGGCACAGCGCTCGGCCGAGGCCGCCAAGGACATCACCGGCCTGATCGGCACCTCCGGCACCGAGGTGACCGAGGGTGTGCGGCTGGTCAGGCTCGCGGGCGACACGCTGGAACAGATCGTCGGCGCCTCAGGCCGGGTCTCGACGACGGTCGGCGAGATCGCGGCCGCGGCGGGCGAGCAGGCCAGCGGCATCGAGGAAATGAGCCAGGCCGTCAGCCACATGGACGAGATCACACAGCGAAACGCCGCGCTGGCGGAGCAGAGCGCAGCCTCGGCACGCATGCTGCTGACGCAGATCGAACGGCTGAGCCAGCTCGTCTCGGCCTTCCGGACCGAAGACGAACTTAGGCCATCCGCCATGGCTCCCACACGGCGCAACCGGGCGGCGTGAACCCGCAACCCGACTGTTGTCGGGCTTCCGGCCGGATCACATCCGGCCGGCGTCGACCTTGATGCGCTCGGAGGTGATCGAGGACGACTGCTCGCTCGCCAGGAACAGGGCGGCGCGCGCCACCTCTTCCGGCTCGACCCAGCGCTTCAGCGCCGCCTTGTCGGTGTAGTTGGCCCGGACGATCTCCGCCGCCGGCCGGTTCTCCTTGGCGGCACGGGCAGCGATGACGCGCTGCATCAGTTCGCCATTGACCGCGCCGGGACAGAGCGCGTTGACCCTGATGCCGTGGATGCCGACCTCCTGCGCCACGGCCTCGGTGATGCCGATCACCGCGAACTTCGTCGCGGTATAGGCGCTGCGCATCGGATAGCCGCGCAGCCCCATCAGCGACGACATGTTGATGATCGAACCGCCGCCACGCGCCCGCATCAGCGGCACGCAATGCTTGATGCACAGGATCGTGCCGCGGATGTTGATCGCCATGGTCTCGTCCCATTGGGCGATGTCGAGGTCCTCGGCATTGGCGACCTGCCCGGTCACCCCGGCATTGTTGACGAGGATATCGACGCCGCCGAAGCGCGCGGCCGTCTCCTTGGCGAGCCTCGTGGCATCGGCCTCCAGCGAGACATCGGCGGCAATGGCATGCGCCCCGATCCCCGCTGCAGCCTTGTCGAGCGAGGCCTGGGAGCGTCCGGCGATCACCACTTGCGCGCCCTCATCGATGAAGGCCTTGGCGATGGCGAGGCCGATGCCGGTGCCGCCGCCCGTGACGATCGCGACCTTGCCGGAAAGAGCTGGAGCACGAGACGATTGCGATGTCATGATGCAGCCTTATCCTCACGCAATCGGCCAGATGCCGATGATTGCCGTTTGATATACGAGAATCAGTTTTGCATATCAATTATGCGAGCTGAACCATAGCCGTGTTCAACCCCATCGTCGTCAGCCGCCGAGATCGTCCGGGATCGCAATGCCCAGGCGGTTGGCCTGGTCATGCAACGCCGCCAGCGTCCCCGCGGCCAGTGCGCAGCTGCCATCGAAACGCTTTCGCGCGTCGGCAGCGCGATCACCAGGCAAACGGATCGGAGCGGCGCTTGGGGCCGCCTTCGACTGCCGGATGTGATCGGCGAAGCCACTGGCAGCCGCTTCATAATCTGGGAGCGGCCGCATCCCCTCGATCTCGATTGCCATGATGAGGTTGGCGCTGCCATAGGGCCGGGAGAGATCGCCATAGAGCGGCTGGACCTCGGCGCCGATGCCGCCGGCCGATAGGCCGCCGGCGAGCAGATCAACCATCACGGCGAGACCGAAACCCTTCGCGCCTGCCGCCGGCAGGAGCACGCCCTTGATCGCTTCGGCGGCGTCGCGGGTCGGCAGCCCCTCGGCGGTCAGGGCCCAGCCTTCGGGAATGGGCTCGCCCTTGCTCGCCGCCAGCCGGACCTTGCCCATCGCGCCGGCGCTCATGGCAAGGTCGAGCACGATGGGCTCGCCACCGGTCGGGACCGCGATCGCCAGCGGGTTGTTGCCGACGACGGCCTCGGCACCGCCCGGCGCCGGCAGCATCGGGCGGGTATTGGCCATGACGATGCCGATCTTGCCGGCGAGCGCGATCCTGCGGGCGAAACGCCCGGCCGCGCCGAAATGGAAAGCGTTGCGGACCGCGACGATGGCGACGCCATGCTCGGCGGCGCGGGCGATCGCGATCTCGCAGGCGCGCTCGGCCGTGACGTGGCCGAGCCCGTTTTGAGCATCGAGCGTCAACCGGGAGCCAGCATCGACGACGATCTCGCCAGTGGCGGCCGGATCGACCGAGCCTCGCGCGATCCGCTCCAGATACATCGGCAGCTGGAGCAGGCCATGCGAGGCCAGGCCCTCGATATCGGCGTCGACGAGAGCTTTGGCCACGATGGCGGCATTGCCCGGCGGCGCTCCGGCCGCTTCGAGCAAGGCGACCGCGAAGGATCGCAGCGCCTCAGCGGGATAGCGGCCCGACTTCGGCATCAGCGCACCGGCGGCGCGTATTGCAGGCCACCTTGGGTCCAGAGCTTGTTGAGGCCGCGCTCGATTCCGAGCTTCGAGCCCTTGCCGACATTGCGCTCATAGACTTCGCCGTAATTGCCGACCTGCTTGACGATCTGCAGCGCCCAATCCGGCTTCAGCCCCATCGGCTCGCCGAGATTGCCGGTGCTGCCGAGCAGGCGCTGCACTTCGGGCGAGCCGGTTTTTTTCTGCTCCTCGACATTGGCGGAGCTGACGCCGAGCTCCTCGGCGACGAGCATCGCATAGAGCGACCAGCGCACGATGCTGGTCCAGGTCTCGTCGCCTTGGCGCACCACCGGGCCGAGCGGCTCCTTCGAGATCAGCTCCGGCAGGATCACATATTCGGTCGGGTTGACCAGCTTCAGCCGATAGGCCGAGAGCGCCGAGACGTCGTTGCTGAAGACGTCGCAGCGGCCGGATTCGAACGCCTTGGCGACCTGATCGCCGGCCTCGAAAGCGACGCCCTCGAACTTCATGCCATTGGCCCGGAAATAATCGGCGATGTTGAGCTCGGTGGTCGTGCCGGTCGGCACGCAGACCGAGGCGCCGTTCAGCTCCTTCGCCGATTTGATGTTCAGCGACTTGCGGACCATGAAGCCCTGGCCGTCGTAATAGCCGACGCCGACATAGCGCAGGCCCATCTGGGTGTCGCGCGAGAGCGTCCAGGTCGCCTGGCGCGAGAGCACGTCGATCTCGCCGCTCTGCAGGCTGACGAAGCGATCCTTCGGGCTGAGCGGGGTGTAGCGGACCTTGCCGGCATCGCCGAAGACGGCGGCAGCGACAGCCCGGCAGATGTCGACATCGAAGCCGCCCCAGCGCCCGGCCTCGTCCGGCACCGAGAAGCCAGCGACGCCCGGGCTGACGCCGCAGATCATCTCGCCGCGGCCCCTTGCGGTTTCCAGAGTGCCGGCGGCGGCCGGCATGGCGCAGGCGGCCATCAGGCCGGCGATCAGCAATAGGCGAGTCTTCATTCGGATACCCTTCCCCCCGAGTGTCGTATCCGACGTTTCTCCGTCAGATCCCAGGGCGATCCTGACGGCTTTCTGACGCAGGGGGCGCGCGCCTCGGCTGATTTCGAGATGTGAAACGCCAGGACTTCCGGCCATATCCGGGAACGGGAGTGCCATCATCCGGTCATCGACATCGGCACGGCAGACCATGCAGACATCCGCCCAGTCCAGCTTCCGTCAGCGCCTCGTCAGCGGCGCCTTCCTGGCGGGGAGCTTCGTCAAGACGCCGAGCCCGCATGCGACCGAGATCCTCGGCAATAGCGGCTTCGACTTCATCGTCGTCGACCAGGAGCACGCCCCCTTCGACCGCGTCACCACGGATCTCGTTCTGCTGGCGGCGCGGGCGGCCGGCGTCGCCGGGGTCGTGCGCGTGCCGACGCTGACGAGCGACGCGATCCAGGCTTCGCTCGACTGCGGCGCGGTCGGCATCCTCGCCCCGCATGTCGCGAGCGTCGCGGATGCGCAGGCGCTCGTCGCGGCCTGCCGCTATCGCGGCGGCAAGCGCGGCTTCTCCGGCGTCACCCGCGCCGGCCGCTATGGCGGCAGCAAGATGTGGAACCTCGTCGACGCGGCCGATGCGTCGGTCGCGACGATCGCGATGATCGAGGACCCGTCGGCGCTGGGTGAGATCGACGCCATCCTCGCCGTCGAGGGGCTCGACGCCGTCTTCATCGGCCGCGGCGACCTCACCGTCGCCTTCGGCGCGCCGACCCGTGATGCACCGGAAGTCCGCAATGCGGTCGAGACGATCCTCGGCGCGGCGAAGAAGGCCGGCAAGCCGGTCTGCGTGATGACCGACAATGGCGAGGAATCCACTGGGTTCGCCGAGCGCGGCGCCAGCGCCTTCATCCTCTCCTCCGACCAGGGTTTTCTGCGCAAGGCGGCGAGTGAAACCCTGGCGCAGATGCAGACAGCCAGGAGCCGGGTCGAAAACCCCGGCACGCGATAGGAGACATCGATCCGTGAGCTATCCCGCCAGCGACCCACGCTCGAAGCTCGCCGCTCCGGCAGCGGCGAAAGCCTCCCCGGTCAAGGCCTATGCCGGCGCCGACTATGCCCGCTTCTACGCAGAAGAACCGCAGCAGGCGAACGAGACCGAGCGCACCTGGCTGGCGCGCGGCCAGAACTTCATCACCGCCTATTCCGACGTGAAGCCGGGCGCCGTGCTGGCACGTGCCGCGCAGCCGGACGAATACTGCCTGATCCTGCCGGAGAAGGAGCTGGGAGCGACCGTCACGGCCGGAGCCGAGACGGTCGAGGTCGCGGGCGGCTCGATCGTCTTCGTGCCGCCGGGCGCCTCGCACATCACGCTCAAGGGCGCCGGGCGCGTCATCCGCATCTTCTCCAGCGTCGCGGCCGATCTGGCGGCCGCCTGTTCCAACGCCGCTTCTTACGCGCAGCCCCATGCCAATGTCGCGCTGCTGACGCCCTGGCCGGAACCATCAGGCGGCTTCAAGATCCGCGCCTACAGCCTCGATGCCGGCGGCGGCGAAGGCCGCTTCGGTCGCATCTTCCGCTGCACCACGCTGATGGTGAACGTGCTCGATCCGCGAAACGGCCTGCGCGACGTCACCGCCCTCTCGCCGCATCACCATGACGATTTCGAGCAGGGCTCCCTCGTGATCGACGGCGGCTACATCCACGACATCCGCTGGCCTTGGACACCCGACATGCGGATCTGGCGCGAGGACGAGCACGAACTGATGGCCGCCCCGTCGCTGACCGTGATCCCGCCGCCCTCGATCCACACCTCGCGCTCGGTCCTGTCCGGGCTGAACCAGATGATCGACATCTTCTCGCCGCCTCGCCTCGACTTCTCGCAGAAGCCCGGCTGGGTCATCAACGCCGCGGATTATCCGATGCCCGGCGAAACCGCCTGAGGGCCCGCGACATGACCGCCACCTCCCCGGATACCGACGCGCGCAGCCGGCAGATCGCCGATCTCCTGGTCGGCGCCGTCGACCTGCACTGCCATAGCGGCCCGGCCGCGATGCCGCGCATCCTCGACCATCACGAGGCGATGCTCGACGCCGCCGCGGCGAAGTTCCGCGCCGTCGTCTACAAGGATCATTTCTACCTGGGCACCGCCCATGCGATCCTGCTCGAGAAGCTGGTGCCGGACACCGGCGTCAGGCTGTTCTCCGGCATCGCGCTCAACAATGCCTCGGGCGGCTTCAACCCGCATGCGGTCGACCATGCCATCAAGCTCGGCGGCAGAATCGTCTGGATGCCGACGCTCTCGGCCAGGAACCATATCGAGGTGCTCGCCTCCGGCGCGGTGAAGACCTTCCCGAAGACCGCGCAGAAGATGCTCGATCCCATCCCGCTGACCCCCTTCGGGGCCGACGGCAAGCTTACCGACGACGTCAAGCTGATCCTCGACCTGATCGCGGCCGGCGACATCATCCTCGCCGGAGGGCACCTTTCGACGCCGGAGCTCTTCGCTGTGTTCGAGGAGGCCAGGGCGCGCGGCGTCAGGAAGCTCCTCGTCAATCACCCGACCTACATGGTCAACAACTGCAGCGATGCTGAGATCCGCGACCTCGTCTCGCTCGGTGCGGTGATGGAGCACTCGATCTGCATGTTCGTCGAGGGTAAGTCGAAGAAGTTCGAACCGCCGGAGCTGCGCCGGGTGATCGAGGTCGCCGGCGTCGAGAACACCGTGCTCTGCTCGGATCTCGGCCTCACCGGCTCGCCGCGCCCGATCGACGGCTACCGCGAGATCGTCGGCCACCTGCTCGACCTGCAATTCACGGAAGCCGAGATCAAGCGGCTGACCGGCGGGCATGCGGCGGAATTGCTGGGGTTGGGGCTGGAGGCTGCCGTCCAATAAGTAGGCGGACAGGCAGCTCACGCCCCTTAGCGGAAGGCGTCAGGCGCCGTTAATTGCGCTCTCAAGCGCCGTCCTTTGGGCGATGCACCTGCTCATTCTCAAACGCCTCTCCGAGACGCCGCAGGATGGGCCAAAGCAGCACCGCACCTAAGATAGCCATGAACAAGTACGGCCACGAGCTACCAAAGATCGCCTTGCCAAGAGGGTAGACGATCCATCCCATCAGAGGGAAAACAACGAACCACAGCAAAAAGAAGCTACCGCACCCAAAGTCGAGGCGGCTGTCAGGCGGGGGTGGATGTGTGTGGTCGGCCACGATTGTCCGGTCAATGAGGCGTCTTAAGATGGCATCTCACGGTCTTGGGGACAACTTCCGCTCCCGACCCATAGCTGACAGACGGTCTGTTGGTTTGCTAAGTGCAAAATCCCCTGTCGTCCGGGCGCCAACCTCATTGGAGTGGCCCATGCCCTGCCAAGCGGGGGTTTGTGTGGACCTCTTCCCAGCCCCGCAGCGGCCCGCCGTAGAGCCTTTCGCCAACTGGGCCTATCAAACCCATTAGTGCTAAGCCCAGGTTCGAGAGAACGCAGGTCCAGCCTTGATTGGCACCTAGTCCCAGCGAAGCTAAGTGAGCGGTCGCGTGCTCACCCGCACCGGAGCAACGGTGCTCAAAATGAAGAATGCCGGCCTCATCCCGGAAAGAGGTGCCGTACTGAAGCCAGACCCAAAGCATGTGAAAGGCTCCCTTAAGGACTGGGTCCGTCGGGCAACCGGTCTCGTCGCGCTCAATTTCCACGGTCGAACCTAGCTCAATGTCGAAGCGGAAAAGGTTATCATGATCTCTACGCGAGCGATCGCTTTCGACCCGGTCGCAACATTCGCTACGTCAGGTCTGTCAGCTATAGCTGAATGGAAAGCCAGAGCCTGGCCCGGCAAACCTCCGGCCAGGCTTTTGGTTCGTAACTTTCAGCTCAATCCAGCGAGATCGCCGCGGCCTTCACGACGTCCGCCCATTTCGCCACTTCCTGCGTCTGCGCGTTGCGCACCGCCGCGGCATCGCCGCTGAGCGAGCGCACGCCGATCGTCGCGAGTTTTTCGCGCCCTTCCGCGCTCTCGACATAGGCGCGGGTGATCGCCGCGATGCGCGCCACGATCGGCTCCGGCAGGCCCTTCGGCCCGACCATGGCGAACCAGCCGGTGGCGTTGACGTCCGGCAAGCCGGCCTCGGCCAGGGTCGGCACCTCAGGCAATTGCGGGGCGCGCTGGTCGCTGGTCACCGCGAGCGCACGGATCGCGCCGCTTTTGACATGTGGGATATAGGCCGGGATGAAGTCGATGGCGACATTGACCGTGCCCGCGAGCAGGTCGGTCGAGAGCGGGGCCGAGCCGCGATAGGGCACATGCGTCATCTGGAAATCGGCCTTGCGCTGGATCAGCTCGCCGGTGACGTGACCCATCAGCCCGAAGCCCGGGCTGCCGAAGGTCAGCTTGCCGGGATTGGCCTTGCCGTAGGCGACGAGCTCGGCGAAGGACTTGACCGGCAGCGAGGGATGCACCGCGACGATGCCTTGGACGTCGCCGAGCAATGCGACCGGGGCGAAATCGGCGAGCGGATCGAAGGTCAGCTTCTTGTAGAGCAGCTTGTTGGTGGCAAGAGGGCCCGAGGACGAGAACAGCAGCGTGTAGCCGTCCGCCGCCGCCCGGACGACGCCGGTCGCCGCGATATTGCCGCCGGCGCCGGTCTTGTTCTCGACGACGAAGCCCTGGCCGAGCTCGCTGCGCAAACGCTCTGCCAGCAGGCGAGCGACCACATCGGTCGAGGCGCCCGCCGGGAATGGCACGACGATGGTGACCGGCCGGCTCGGCCAGGTCTCGGCAAAGGCTCGCCCCTGGACTGCCAGCGCACCGGCGCCTGCCATGGACGCGATGAAGCCACGGCGTGTGATCGGCCGCATCATTGAGGTTTCCTCCGGACAAGATCGCTTTGCAGCGGTTGTCCGGACACTAGGCACGAGCCGATCGCCCCCCTCAGGAAAGCGCCGCTATTTCTCGCCTTGAAACGCGACGCCCATGGATTGCGAGAGCGCCTCCAATTGCGCCTCGATATTCGCCGCCGCCTTCTTCAGCGGATGGATGATCCTGGCCTTGTCCTCGGGATTGGGCACCGCGGCGCGGAAGAAGGTGACGCCGAAGGTCGCGAGCACGCGCTCGCCGAGCTTGATCGGCACCGCAATCGTCGCGGAATTCTTCGGCTCGGCGGCAGGATCGCGCTCGGTATAGCCGCGCCAGCGCGCCTGCTCGATCATGCGCTCGACGTCCTCGTCGCTGAGGCTGCTGTTCTCCGGCTCGGTCGAGGTCCGCATCGCGGCGCGCAGCACCTCGCGCTCCTCGTCGGGGCAGAAGGCGAGATAGGCGCGGCCCAGCGCCCGGCCGCCAAGGTTCAGCCGGTAGCCCAGCGTCGCATGGAACGGCGAGATCGGGCTGTCGGGGATCGTCGAGAAGCGCACGACCACGGCGTCATAGTCGAGCAAGCAGACGGCGCAGGGCCATTTGATCTGGCGCGTCAGCGCGGTCGCCCAGGGCCGCGCCGCCTCGATCACCAGCGGCGCGCCATGGAAGCCCGCGCTCAGATGCGCGACCTGCGAGGTCACGAGATAGCCGCGCATGCGCTCGTCACGGACGACATAGCCGGCCTCCATCAGCGTCTCGAGCAGGCGCACGATCGTCGGCTTCGGGATACCGGTGCGGCGATGCAATTCGCCTACGGTCGCGACGCTGCAGCGATTGACCTCGGTCAGCAGCCGCAGCGCCTTGAGAACGGACTGAACAGGCGCGAAGGAGAACACGCGGCGGATCCGGCTAAGCGAGCACGAACCGCTGTTCTAAATGAGAATTCTCCAAACCCGCTAGCTATTCGCGCAGTCCGGCGGACTATTCCGGCATGGTCAGGACGACCTTGCCGACCTGATCGCCGGCATCCATCAGCGCATGTGCGTCGCGGACATCGCGCCAGTCGAAGCTCGCGCAGATATGGCTGCGGATCGCCCCGCTTTCCAAGAGCGGCCAGACCTTCTCGACCAGCTTGGCGGCGATCCGCCCCTTATAGGCGGCATCGCGCGGCCGCAGCGTCGAGCCCGTCAGGGTCAGGCGGCGGCGGACGATGTTGCGGGCATTGACCTCGGCCATCTGGCCGAGATGGCTGGCGATCAGCACGACGCGGCCATCGGGCGCGAGCAATTGCAGCTGCTTCTCGGTATAGGGCCCGGCCTGCGCGTCGAGGACGACGTCGACCTTCTCCTTGCCGATCGCCGACTCGATCTCACCCACCCAGTCGGCACGGTAGTCGACGGCGAGATCGGCGCCGATATCCAGGCAGACCGCGCGCTTCTTGGCGGTCCCGGCGGTCGCGATCACGCGGGCGCCCCGGAGCTGCTTGGCGATCTGGATCGCGGCCATGCCGACGCCGCTGGTACCGCCCTGGACCAACAGGGTCTCGCCATCAGCGAGCCGGCCGAGCCAGACGACATTGTTCCAGGCGGTGAAGAACACCTCCGGCAGCGCCGCCGCCTCAGCGAAAGAGAAGCCGGCCGGCAGCGGCATGCATTGCAGGGCCGGCACCGCACAGAACTCGGCATAGCCGCCGCCATTGGCAAGCGCACAGACGTCATCGCCGACCTTCGGCCAGCTGACCTCGGTGCCGACAGCCTCGACCACACCGGAGACGTCGAGCCCGGGCAGGTCGGTCGCGCCGGGCGGCGGCGGATAGAGGCCGCGCCGCTGCTGGATGTCGGGCCGGTTCACGGCCGCTGCCCGGACGCGGATCAGCACGTCGCCGGGACCGAGCGCTGGCAAGGGACGGTCGCAGAAGGCGAGGACCTTGGGTCCGCCCGGCCTGGTGATCTCGATCGCTTGCATCAGTCGGTCCCGTCGTCATGTTCTGTGGAGTGGAGCGAGCGGATAATCTCCGGCAGGCGCTCGCGGGCAGACGTCATCAGGCGCTCATAGATCGAGTTGCCATGAGCATCGATCGCGACGATCACCGGGCCAAAGCCGTTCAGCCGGAGCCGATTCAGGCGGAATTGCATGATCAGGTCGCGCCAGGCGCAATCGGTCACTGCTTCGACGCCCTCGCTCAGCAGGGCCGAGGCGCCGCCGACGAAGGAGAAATAGACGCAGCCGACCTCGCGCATGGCCTCGACGCTCCCCTGCGAGAGCCCGCCCTTGCCGCCGGTCGCGGTGAGGCGCAGGCCGCGGATCAGCGTCGGCATCAGATGGTTGAAGCGGCTGGAGGTGGTCGGGTTGACGTAATGGACCGGGCCGGGCCGGCCGCCATCGTCCTCATAGCTCACGCCCATATGGAAGAAGGTGCCGTCGCGCAGGGATAGCGGCAGTTCGCGGCCGGCCTCCAGCTCCGAGACCATGCGCTTCTGGGTCGGCATGCCGACGGTCGCAACCGCGTCGCCATCGAGCAGAACGACATCGCCGACCTTGAGCGCGCGCGCCGCGTCTGGCGTCAATGGTAGGCTCAGGCGGATGGGAGACAGACTCGTCATTCGATCCGCTCCACCACGCCGGAATTGTAGATCCGCGCCCGCGTCCGCCGGTTGATCCAGCAGTTGAACGAAACGGCGACCGGGGTGAAGCCGTGGCCGGAGGCGTAGTAGACATGCACGCCGAAGGTCGTGGTCGAGCCGCCGACGCCCATCGGGCCGAAGCCCATCTGGTTGACCGCGCGGGTCAGCCGCTCCTCCATCTCCGCCACCATCGGCTCGGGATTGCACTCGCCGAAGGGGCGTAGGGTCGCGTCCTTGGAGAGCTTCGCCGCATGGTCGAAGGTGCCGCCGATGCCGACGCCGATCACCACCGGCGGGCAATGCTGGCCGCCTGCCCTGAGCACGATCTCCAGGATGCAGCGCTCGATCTCGTCGAGACTCGGGCTGACCAGGATCTCGACCGCGGCCCAGCGCCCGCCACCGAGCGCCTTGGGCGCGCAGGTGATGTCGAGATAGTCGCCCTCGCCGACGAGGTCCCATGAGACCAGCGGCATGTCCTTGCCGTGGAAGCTGCGCTCATTGGTCAAGGGGTTGGTGACGAAGCGCAGCAGCGGCGGCTGGATCGTGCGGGTAAGCTCGGCAAAGCCATCGACGATCGCCTGGCGGATGTCGCCCTCCATCCGGGCGCCGGAGCCGATCTTGATGCTGTAGCTCGGCACGCCGGCATCCGAGCACAGAAATTTGCCGGTGGTCTCGGCGCGCTTGGCGCTGTCGAGCATGAAGGCGAGCGTCTGGCGGGCCTGCGGCTCGGTCTCGCTCACCAGTGCCTTGCGGAATTCGGCCTTGGAGGATTCGGGGATGCGGCGCAGCGACCAATCATAGAGATTGGCGGTGACTTCCTTGACCAGCTCGTAGGTGATTGCCATGCGCACCGTCCGTTCGACGGCGTGAAACTAGTCGAATGACAGAAACCGGCTCGGCGCCCACGCCTCGTTTCGCGAGGTGAAATCGAGGCCATGCCCCTCCTCGCGCCCCAGCTCCGCTTTATTGAGCAAGCGAGCGGAAATGCGCCCGAGGACAGGACGAGCGATCATGAGCCATGTCGACATCACCGGCTTCGACCTGACGATCGATCAGATCGTCCGCGTCGCCAGGGAGAAGGCACCGGTCGCCGTCACGCCGGAAGCGGTTGAGCGGATGAAAGCCGCTCGCGCCATCATCGACGACGCCGTCGCACGCGGCGAGAAGATCTATGGCGTCACCACCAGCGTCGGCGCCAAGACCGGCGTGCCGCTCGCGCCGGAGCGCATCGGCGAGTTCAACCGCCGCCTGCTGCTCACCCACAACGTCGCGCACGGCCCCCTCGCCGCGCCCGAGACCGTCAGGGCAATGATGCTCGTCCTGCTCAACTCGATGGCGAGCGGGCGCCTCGGCGTGCGCCCGCTGCTGGCCGAGAAACTCATGGCCGCTCTCAACGCGGACCGACAGATCGACGTGCATGTCTGGGGCTCGATGGGCCAGAGCGACATGGCGCCGATCACCGACCTCGCGCTCGCGCTCTATGGCGATCTCGACCTGCAGGCCGGCGAAGCTCTGGCGATGCTGAATTCCAGCGCGCTCGCGCTCGGCATTGCGGCACTGGCCATGGCCGATCTGCAGCGCAGCCTCGACCTCTGGAGCCTGATCGCGGCGCTGAGCATGGAGGGCTTCGCCGCCAACCCGTCGATCGTCTCGGAGGCCGCGCTGCGCTCGCGACCCTTCGCCGGGCTGGAGCGGCATGGAAGCCGGATCAGGCGCTATCTCGATGGCAGCTACATCCTGGCCCAAGGCGGCCCGCGCCATCTGCAGGACCCGTTGAGCTTCCGCTCGCTGCCCCTGCTGCACGGCACGGCGGCGGACAGCCTGGATTTCGCCTGGCGCCAGATCGAGACCGAATTCCGGTCGAGCCAGAACAATCCGATCGTCTCACTCGAAGATCGCTCGCTGGTCTCGGTCGCCAATTTCGACACGGTCTGCCTGTCGATGGCGCTCGATATCGCCCGGCTCGCCTTCGCACCGGTCGTGACGGCTTCAGCCGAGCGCGTCGCCAAGCAGGTCGATTCCTTCTGGTCAGGCCTGACGGTCGGGCTGATCGAGGAGGACGGCGTCGGCCTGCCCGGCTTCAACGGCCTCGCCCAGTTCCACAAGGCGATCACCTCGGAGGCGCGGCTGGCGACCGCCCCGGTCGTTCAGGAACTCGCCAGCTCCAGCCATTCCAACGGCAATCTCGACCGGGCGGGCATGGCGACCTTTGCCGCGCGCAAGACCGCGGAGGTCGCAGGCCTGTGCAAGTCGATCGCCGGCGTCGAGCTGATGGTCGCGGCGCAGGCGGTGGAGAGCCGGAAGGCAACGCCGCTTGGCGCAACGACCGGCAAGCTCTTCGCCCTGGTGCGCGAGGCTGTCCCCTTCGCTGCGGCCGGCGACCGCGTGCCACATCTCGATCCGCTGCTGCGGCATGTCGAGGCGAGGCGCAAAGAGATCGACGCCCTGATCGGCGCGGACGACTGAGCTTTCACGCCCCCGCGGCGTAGCCGGCACGGTCGAGCGCGTTGACCGCGCGGACCTCGCCGGAAGGTTCGCCGGTGGCGCCTGCGCGGCGGTGCAGGCGGATCCGGCGCGGCTCGCCCGGCGCCAAATGGAACCAGCTCCGCTCGGGGCGCCAGCCGGCATCAACGATCTCGACCGATTGCGCCAAGCGCCGGGTCGAGAGTGCGAGGCTCCAATCGTCGCCCTCGCGCTCCAGCTGCGCGATAAGTCCGCAATGATGGCGCTCATGACCGCGCCCGAGCGGAAAGTGGAAGGCCTCCGCCAGCACCGCGTCGCTCGCGGCATCGCGCAGCACCGCCGAGGTCACGTCATGGCCGGGCGGGCCGAAGCGGTAGGCATAGGCGATGTCGAAGAAGCGGCCGATCAACTCGAAGGCCGAGAGTGTCACCGCCGCGCGTGGAGCGAGCGCGACGTCGCGCTTGGCCTTGATGACCTCGACCTCGCCGGCGCGCCAGCAGGTCAATTCAACCGTCGCAGCCAAAGGCTCGGGACGCTCGTTCAGGACATGCAGGCCGAGCCCGTTGACGCCCTCGTCGGTCAGCGCGAGCTGGACCGGGCGGAAGGCGCGGGCGAGCCCGTGCCAGGCCGATTTCGGCTCGCCATCACTGGCGATGACGCCCCAGCCGGCGCCTGGCTGGAGGTCCTGCAGCAGCCAGACCAGCGCGCCTGATGTCGGCGAGGCCGGCCGCCGCCATTCGGCGAAGGTTTCCTCCATCACCTCGGCGACGGTCGCGCGCGACAAAGCGAAATAGCGCTCTGGGTCCTCGCGCCGCAAACGCGCCGGCTCGAGCCCGTAGAGCCGTTCGAGGTAGTGGTCGCGCACATCCTCGAAATCCCAGGAGGCGCCGGCATCGCGCGGCACGGCGCGCTTCCAGTCGGGATGATGGGTGATCGCCGGCGGCTTGCCACCACGCAGCGAGACCTCCTCCGGCACATTGGCAAAGGCGAGGCTTTCGGCGGCGAAGCGGACATTGGCACGGCGCGCATCGTCGAACCCACGCATATAGGCGCCGACGCCGTAATAATGCGTCACGCCCTTGTCGGCGACGAAGGGCAGCGGCCCGCCCGAGGGCGAGTTCGGAACATAGGCGATGTCCGGCCTTAAAGCGGCGACCGCCTCAGGCAGGATCTCGTCGAAGACCGGTCCGGACCATGCTTCCGGCGGCGCGCCCAGCATCGCCGATTGCTGGAAGACCTCGCTGCCGCCGCAGAGCACGGCAAGGCTCGGCGAGCCCTGCGTGCGGCTGAGCAGCGCCTCCGCCTCGGCCGCGATCGCCGCGCGGAAGCCGGCATCGCCCTGCGGATAGTCGAAATTGGCCAGCATCATCTCCTGCCAGACCATGATGCCGAGCTCATCGCAGAGCGCGAAGAAGGCATCGTCCTCATAGGTCATCACGCCGGGCAGGCGGATCATGTTCATGCCGGCCTCGCGCGCCAGCCGGAGCCAAGGCTCGTAGGCTGCACGGCCACCCGCCAACGTCGTAACGTCGGCATTGCTCCAGCAGGCGCCGCGGCAGAACACCGGGACGCCGTTGACGATCAGGCCGAAGCCCTCGCCATCGTCGCCGCGATCGACTTCGAGCGAGCGGAAGCCGACACGGCCGAGATCGATCGTCTCGCCATCAAGCATGAGCGTAAGATCGTGCAGCGCCGGCTCGCCATGGGTGTGCGGGAACCAGGGCACGATGCCGGGCAAGGATAATGTGCCAGCTAATTGACTACCCCCACCCGAGTGGAGGGGCGCCTCGCTGCCGGCACAGCGCATGATAGCGCTCCTTGGCATCTGCGAGTTCGCAGCAAACGTCAGACTCAGTGCGACAGTGCCGGTCTGCCTGTCATAGCGCGTGCGCAGATCGACAGCGTCGATCTGCGGCGCATTCATCTCGCTCTCGATCCGCAGCACAGGACGATACGGCCCGGTCGGCAGGCCGGGCGGACACCAGCCCGGCATCGAGCCGAGCGCGCTGGTGCGGAACCAGCGCAGGCCATTGGGCTGGATCATCGCCGGCCGCCAGCGCGAACGGCGCGGGGCCGTGGCGAGCTTCGGCGCCAAAGCGCGGAAGCACAAGGCTATCTCGGTCCCAGCCGGACAGTTGGCGGCGATCTCGACAGCCGCGAACATCGAGGCGCTGTCGGCCTGCCTGATCCCGCCGACCCAGATCTCGGTGACGGTCGCCAACCCTTCGAAGCGCAGGCGCCCGTCGAGGGCTTCCGTCAATCGCGTGCGATACCAGTGATCCTGCTGGCCGATAGCGTTGGCGCTGATGTCGTCGAGCCGACCAAGGCTGCGCAGCGTCCCGGCAACGGTGCCGGGCACGGCAGCTTCCTGCCAGTCGCCGCCCTCCGGCAGATCGGCCGGCGTCGTAGCGGCATCGGCCGGGGTCGCAAGCCAGGACCAGCCCGCGAGCGGCAGGGTCCGTTCTCCGCTACGCGCGACGATGCGGGCCATGGCTCAGCCGGGGAAGCGCTGCCCGAGCGCCTCGCTGACCTGGTCATGCTCGCCGATGAGGCCGGCCAGCGTCGCATCGAAACGTTCGAAGCGCTTCTGCTTCATCGCCCGTGCCAGATGGAACTGCGCTACCTTGGCGCCCTCGGCGATGCGCAGGGAGCCGTCGCGGGCGACCTCCAGCCCATCGACCGACTGACCGAGCCAGGAGAGATGGCTCGCGAGCAGCTCGAAATTGGCGCCGAGCTGGCGCAGCGTGTTGAAGGCGTAGTGGTGGAAGGCTGCGCCGGGCCGCTCGGCCAGCGCCTCGGCCTGCGCGGTCGCCACTGCCCGGAAGGCCGCGACGGGATTGTCGCTCGGCCGGCGCGCGACATGGCGGGCGAGCAGCTTCAGCGCAGTCGCGCGCAGGGTTGCCTCATCCGGCCGGCGCTGCGGCAGGCGCACCATCTCGGCATAGGGGAAGAGCGTGTCCTCGCGCATCTGCCCCGGCAGCAGCCGGAACAAGCCGTCGAAATCCTCGCCCTCGGCGCGATGCAAGCCGTCATTATGGAAATAATCGAGCTCGCGGGCGGCGCGGTCGAGCCGGTTCACCGCGATCGTCGTCTTGCCGTGGCTGTCGCGATAGGAGACGCCGCGGGTATCGGGCATGTAGAAGGAGTCGAGTTCGAGCAGGACGAGGCGGCCGAGCCCGATCTGCTGTTCGATATGGCCGATCAGATCGTCATACAGCGCAAGCTCCGTGACCTTGAGACCGTAGAGCGCCTCCAGGTCATCGAGCGGCGGCTTGAAGAAGGTGAACTGGTCGCCCTCGAAATCCTGCGTGATCGTGAAGCCGAAGGCCGCCGCCGGCTCCAGGCCAAGCGCATGCAGGATCTCGATCCAGAGATCGGCATAGCAATTGGTCTGCGGCCAATGCCGCTCGCCGGCATGCATGGCATGCCTGTCATAGGCGAGCGGATCGACCGGCAGGAGCCGGCCCGCCATGGCGGCGGGCGCGGCGATCTTTTGCTGTGCCGTCATCGCGCTCACGGCCAGAGCACGTTGCGGACCGCAGTCGGCCAGCGCTCGACGTCGTAGCCGTGGTGCTTGAACAGCGCGAGCGCGACCCGCTCCATGCCGAAGCCGACGCAGGCGGTGTGCGCGGTCTCGCCGGCCGCGGTCTGGATACCCCAGGTCGTGCCGAAATGGTCCTGATGGTAGTTGAAGGAGAGGCAGGCGGTCGGCTTCTCCTCGCTCTCGATCGGGATCAGCAGCTCGAACTTCAGGCGCTGGTCGCGCTGGTTGTTGGCGAGCATGCGGCCGGCGCGGCCGAAGAACGGGTCGTTGGCGACGTCGAGATGCAGGGGCACGCCGAGCGAAGCCATCATCTCTCGGCCGCGTTCGAGCCAGAGCGCACGGAACTCTGTGACCTGCTCGGGCGTGCCGAAGCAGACATATTCGCGCATCCGGAAGAGCTGCATCCGGGCCGGGTCCTTCGAGGGCTCGTGCCGGAAGCAGTAGGATTGCAGGTCGAACAGCGCGCCTTCCGCCTTGAGCGGGCCGCGCTTGGCCACGACCGGATAGAGCGGGTAGCAGGCGGCCGGGGTCAGCACGACCTCGGTCGAGACCTGTCCGTCCGTCCAGTCGACCCCGTCAGCCACCTTGTGCAGCAATTCGGCATGGGCGCGCTCGTCACCTGCAAAGGAATGCACGGTGCCGGCAAGCTGCGGGAAACTCTTGAGATAGCCGCTCTTCTCGAAATGCTTGCGGCTCATCGCCGGCGGAAAGCGTACGACCTCGGCGCCGTCCTTGCCGCCATGGCGGGTGATCAGGTCGTCGAAGCGGGCGATGACCTGCTCGAACAGGCCGCTGCGGCCATAGAGCCCATCGACGCCGATGTCGATCAGCAGGCCGTTATCGATCAGTTCCGCGAGGAAGCCCTGCGGCTGGGGGCAGTTCTGGCACATGCGATCACCTGGAAAGGCTGGGGTCGTGCTTGTAGACCGCCAGCAGGTTGGAGGTGTTGCCGAGGATTCGGTCGTTGTTGATCATGATCGGCGCCGAGAGCGCGTCGCGCATCAGGCGCGCCAGGCTCGCCGGGCTGTCATTGCGATAGCCCTGGATGCCGCAGATCAGGAAGGCCTGCATCACGATCTCGCCGACGCTCTGCGAGGCCACGACCTTGATGCTGTTCATCGCCACGACGAAGCCCATCGAGGAGAGTTCGTCGGCATCGCCGCGGGCGCGCTCGTAGCGATCGAGCCCGGCGACGACCAGCGCCTTGAACTGCTGCAGGCGGGCGAGCAGCTCGGCCAGGCGCAGCGCGCTCGGCGGGGTCGAGCCCGGACGCTTGCGCGCCTCGCTGCGAACGAAGCCCTCGGCGCGGGCGACGGCCTCGGCGGCGATGCCGTACCAGACCGAGGCCCAGAGCAGATGCGCGTTGGGGAGCATCGACTGCGCCGCGATCTCGGCGAAGGGAACCGGGATGATCTGCTCGGCCGGAGCCCGGCCGGCGAAGGTGAAATTGTCGGAGCAGGTGCCGCGCATGCCCATCGTGTCCCAGGCGGCGCTGCGCTCCAGCGTGTACTGGTCCTTGGTCAGGACGGACATGACCTGGTCGGAAGGCGGGGCCTCGGGCGTACGCCGGGAGGTGATCAGGATGGCGTCGGCCTGCGCGCCGTAGGAGATCAGGCAGCCTTCCTTGTCGAGGGTAAAGTCGTCACCCTCGCGCACCACGCCGCAGATCGACGAGCGCAGGTCACCGCCGACGCCGCCGCCCTCGGTGGTGGCCGAGGCGAGCAGGAGCTGCTCGCGGGCAATGCGCGCCATGAAACCGGCATGCCAGGGATCGTCATTGCAATGCACGACCAGGCTCGACGCCTTGATCTGGTGCATCGCGTAGATCATGCCGCTTGAGGCACAGGCCTGGGCCAGCACTGAACAGATCTCGGCAATGGTCGCATGGCTCGCCTGCTCGCCGCCATGGGCCGCCGGGATCATGATCCCCAGCAGGCGCTCACGTTTCAGCGCCTCGAAGACCTCGTGCGGAAAGCGCGACTTGGCATCGACATCGCCGGCATGCTCGGCCGCGAGCTTGGCGATCTTGCGCGCCTTGGCGATCATTGCCTTCTGCGCCTCGGCGCTGGCGCCCGATGTCTCGGAGGTGAGCTGGTAGCCGGCTTCGGCGAGGCGGGCGAGCGTCGTCATCAGACGTGCTCGCTCTGGATGGTGCGGATCGCGGTCTCGATCGCGGCGATCGAGGCGAAGTTGCGCCGGTTCATCATATTGTCGGGAAACTCGACCTCGAAGGCCTCTTCGAGCGCCATCATCAGCTCGACCGTGCCGAAAGAGGTGAGGCCGGCATTGTAGAGATCGGCCTCATCGGCGAGGGTGGCGACATCGACCGGCAGCTTGCCGGTGGTCTTGAGGATTTCGCGGATCCTGGTCTTCATCGTTCGGTCCTGCCCTGTCTGATGCCATCGCTGCTGCGGTGCAGCCCCGTTTTGGCTCCGCCCCCCGGCGCGCGGCGGCATACGCTGGCGCAGGGCGCTGGCGATCGCCGTCGGGACGCTTCGGTCGGTTGGTTTGACGCCGTGTTGTTCGTTGCGTCAGGCCTAACGCATAAAATTTAAAGTTACCTTGCGCCGGCCGCAGAATGACTGGCGGAAGCGTCGCACAGCCCGGCGTCTGGAGATGTGGTAAACAGCGGATTGCCGCGAATACTCGGTTTCCAGTGAATTCAGCCGGTCGCTGCAGCGGAATAGTTGGGAACCATGCTGCGCTCGGCGGCCGGTGTCGGCTCAGACCCCGCATCGGCGTCGCTCGATCCGGTCATGAACCAGAGCAAGGCCGCCGTCTTGATCGAATAGACGGAGTCGCTGACGATCATCAGCAGGCAGATATAGGTCGCGACGCAGACCTTGAAGCGCCAGGCTCGCGGCGACTTCTCCGGCGCGAAGATGAACAGGCTCCAGAAGCCGATGACGCCGAAGAGCCCGATCTGGTTCAGCGAATAGGCATAGCCGGAATCCGACAGGAAGGGCTTGTCGGGAGACAGGCCGAAAACCGCGGCCGGAGAGAGCGAGGTGATCAGGCGCGACGTCCAGAGCATGCGGCCGGCGAAATTGTTCTGCCAGTTCACCTCGGCGCTGACGAAGCCATAGATCGCGAAGCCGATCAGCATGACGAAGGGCGCCACCAGCCAGACGAAGCGCGGCGTGATCGGCGCTGTGAGATAGGCGACTGTCGCGACGATGCAGACATTGGCGCCGAAGCGGGAATCGCTGAGCACGATCGCGGTCATGCCCGCGGCCATGGTCAGCCAGCGCTTGGCCATCTGCGGACGATTCAACGCCCAGATATAGAGGATCGCGCCGAAATTGCCGGTCGAGATCGGCTCCAGGAAGACCGAGGAGGCCCGGTGCGGCCCGAGGAAGGGCAGCAGCGTCCGCGAATCGGGCCTGAGGCCGCTGGCGAAGAGCGCCCCGGTCTGGCTGCTGACGTCGCTCGGCGCGACCGTGCCGCGCGCGACATAGTATTTGATGATGTTGAAATAGGTGACGTAGAGGTCGAGGGCGAGGAATTCGAACAGGCCGAAGACGACAACGATGAGCCCGCTGATCAGGGCAGCCCGATCGGCCAGGCGCGGATCGTTGCAACTCTTGCCGAGCAGATAGAAGGCGACCGGAATCAGGAAGTCGCGGACCGCCTTGGGGTCGATCAGCGGCCGCATCGCCATCAGCAGCACGGCATAGGAGAAGAACACCGCCAGCAGCAGATAGGGCGCGGCGTTGCGGCCGAGGCCGAGATAGAGCGCGGTCGCGACCAGCACGACCTCGCACCCCATCACCATGGTGTCATTGATGCCCATGACGTTGGTGTTGATGAAGCACAACGCCATGTTGAAGGTGAGCGCGCCGATCAGCAGCGCGAGCGGCAGGATCGGCATCGGGCGGGCAGGATCGACGCCATCAGACATCGCCGCCTGCCCGGTCACGCCGCCGCCTGAGCCGGGCGACGCAGCCAGCGCGACGCCAGGCCGCGCGCGCCGGTTCCCGCATCTTCGGGAATGACGAGCGCGACGATGTGCTCGCCGACCGGGTCGATCGCCGCCGCCTGGTCGACCAGACTGCGCGGAGTCTCGCCGGTCAGGGACGCGGCAAACACGATCGCATCCGGACGCGCACCCGCCTTGCCGTCCGACGGGGAGGTGCGCCGCATGATGATGAAGTTGCGCCGCCGCCCGGGCTTGGCCGTGGCCGAGGCGGGCGGCTCGATCCGGCGGATGTTCATGTCGCGGCCCGAGCCGTCCTGGCAGAGCAGAACACTCTCGCCATGCGCCGCCAGGCTGTTGGCGAGATGTTCGGCGAGCGCCGCCTGCGTCGCGTCGTCGACCGAGCCGGCGATCATCACGGAGGCCGGCAGATGCGGGCCCAGCGTCCGCTGCAGCAGGCGTGTCACCGGTATGAGCGCATCCTCGCGACGGGCTGTCGCGGCCGGCAGAGATACCACCGTGCCGACGCCTATCGCCTGGCCGGCGGCCTCCGGCGTCAACGCTGCCATCGGCTTCAGCCGCTCGGGGATGATCCGCGAGGATGGCAGCCATTCCAGCAGATAGGCGATGCCGAGGCCGGCGCAGGCGCCGAAGAGCAGGGCTGCGGCGAGCACGACCGGAGCCGGCGGCTTGGTCGGCTGCGCCGGCGCGACCGCTTCCGACAGCATGCGCGAATTATTGGTCTCGATCCGCTTCTGCTGCTCCAGCTCCTTGGCGCGCTGCAGCGAGGCGCTGTAGACGACGCGCACCGCCTCGGCCTCGCTCTCGAGCTGGCGCAGTTTGATCTGCGCGGCGCCGCTGACCTCCTGCGACTTGGTCAGCTCCGTCGCCCGCTTCCTGAGATTGGCGAGATTGGCCTCCGTCTGGCGATAGCTTTCCTGCACCGTCGAACGCAGGCGGGCGAGCTCTCCGGACAGCAGCCTGCGCGTTTCGGCGAGCTCGGCCCGGATCTCGATCAGGCGCGGATGCTGCGGCGCGAGCGTCTGGGCAAGGCTCGCCGCCTCGCGCGCGCTCTGGGCGTATTGCCCCCTGAGCGAGGTCACCACCGAGGAGGTGAGCGCCTCCGGCAGGGTGTCGGACAAGGGATCGCGGCTCTGATAGCGGGCGAGCTGGTCGCGCCTTGCCTGCTGGCGCGCAAGCTCGGCCTCCGCCTGGCTGATCTGGCCATAGAGATCGCGCAATTGCTGCGAGATGATGAGCCCGCCCTCGCCGGTACTGACGAGGCTGTGCTGGCTGCGGAAGCTCTGGACGGCGCGTTCCGCCTCGTCGAGCTGCGTGCGCAGGCCGGCGATCTGGCCGATCAGCGAGATGTTGGCGCGCTCGACGACGGCGCGGCGGCCGTCATTGCCCTGGCGGAAATAGACTTGAGCCAGTCCATTGGCGATGTCGGCCGCCTTTTGCGCCTGCGGATGCGAGACGGTGATGCGGAAGACCAGCGAGTTGTCGACGCGCTGGATCACGATCGCCTTCTTGAGCGCATCGACCGCCTGGGCCAGGCGCTGCTCGGGCGTCGGCTGCACCAGCTTGCCGAGCAGGCGCGAGACCAGTCCCGGCGGCCGGACGAAGGCGGGATCGTTCTCGAGGTCGAGCTCCTCGATCAGCTGGCGCAGCACGCCGGTGGAGGTCATCACCAGGGCTTGGCTGTCGACGTTGGCGAAGTCGATCGAGGCCGAGGTGTCGGTGCGCACGATGTCCTTGCCGACGACCTGGAGCGCCTGCGGATCGACGAGCAGCTCGGCGGTCGCGCGGTAGACCGCGACCTGCACCGCAAGATAGGCGAGCGCGAACAGCAGGCAGATTGCGGCACTGGCGATCACCAACCAGCGGCGGCGGCGCAGCAGCTGGAGCAAGTCGGACAGACTGAAAGCGGCGGAGTCGCGGTCCTTCACCGGCGCCTCCTCCCGTCTCCCCGCCTCGAACGCAGCCGACACCACAAGCCTCCTCGATCCGGCCCGGCACGGCGCATCCACGGCCGGACGCGCCGACGGCTCGGCTGGAATTCCACCGCGCATCCTGCCGAGGCGTAGTTAACATTTCGGCAACAGACTCAGGGCGATTTGATTCAAGTATTCAATCAATCAGCTCGCCGAAAATTAACTACACAGCCAAAGCATTTTCAAAGACATGTTTCGTTCCAGGGCCGCCGATGATAGTTCAACATTTACGAAAATCAGCGTGATCGGAACGGCTTTTCGACCAGCCTATCTGCGACCTGCGCGATCCCGTTCATGCCTCGTTTACAACGGGAAGAAATCCCTCGGTCACGCCAACCTTTGCTTAGCTCGTGCCGGTTATTCCTGCCCTTGGGAAAGGCCGCCCCGGCAAACGCGCCGTGACGAGGACGAGTCCAGACAGCATGCGTATCCTGATGGCCTGTGCAGCGTTCCCGCCCTTCATCGACGGCGGCGGGCCGATCTCGGCGATGATCGTCGCCAAGCTGCTGCTCGCGGCCGGCCATGACCTGACCGTCGTCAACGTCTCCGGCGAGGACAAGCACGAGACCTATGACGGCGTGCCGGTGCACCGTCTGCGCTCGCTCAACATCGACTGGAACTACCGGCTGCCCCGGCCAGGCTGGAAGAAGGCGATCTGGCATGCGCTGGAGAACTTCAATCCGCGCGCCTTTTTCGTGATGCGCCGCGAGATCAGGCGCCTGCGACCGGACGTCGTGCTGACCGACTCGATCGAGAACATCAATGTCGCGACCTGGGCGGCGTCGAAGAGCTGCGGCGTGCCGGTCGCGCATATCCTGCGCAGCACCTTCCTGCTCTGCTGGAAAGGCAGCATGTGGCGCGGCAACGACAATTGCGGGCGCGCCTGCGGCTCCTGCCAGGCGACGTCCTATGGCAAGAAGCTGAATTCGCGTTTCGTCGACGCGGTGATCGGCGAGACCGATTTCATCATCGGCCGCCACACCGAGCACGGCTATTTCCCGAACGCGTCGACGCACGCCATTCCCGGCGCGATCGCGCCCGTCCCCGGCGCCCTGCCCCGTACGGCGCCGCCAACGGAGCGCCCGCTGCGCATCGGCTTCATCGGCGTCCATGATCCGGTCAAGGGCCTGGACACGCTCGCTGCCGCCGCCCAGCGGCTCGCAGGCGAACCGGTCGAGTTCCTGATCGCCGGCACAGGCCAGAGCGACTATGCCAAGGCCCTGCCCGAGCGCTTCCCGGCGCAGAACACCCGCTTCCTCGGCTGGACCAAGCCCGACGCGTTCCTGCCTGAGATCGACGTCCTCGTCGTCCCCTCATTGTTCCGCGAGCCGTTCGGGCGGGTGGTGATCGAGGCCTTCGCCC
This sequence comes from Bosea sp. 29B, assembly GCF_902506165.1. Taxonomy (NCBI): domain Bacteria; kingdom Pseudomonadati; phylum Pseudomonadota; class Alphaproteobacteria; order Hyphomicrobiales; family Alloboseaceae; genus Allobosea; species Allobosea sp. 29B. The sequence goes on along the minus strand of NZ_LR733817.1, from coordinate 4,700,837 downwards.
ATGGCGTACCGGTGATCGGCGCCCGGTCCGGCGGCATCCCCGAGACGATCCAGCCGGGCGTCAACGGCGCCCTGTTCGAGCCGGGTGACGACGCCGCGCTGGCCGAGCAAATCATGACTTACGCCAGGGATCGCACGCTCGTCGCGGCGCAGTCGGCCGGCACGCTCGCCGCTGCCGCCCGCTACAGCCCGGATCGAATCGCCGCCGCCTATGGCGCCGTCTTCGATGGTCTCGTCGGCAAGCCGGCCGGGAACGCCCTCCTGCAGCCGCGGGAGGCGAGGCCGTGAGGGAATTGCTCGATCTCGCCTGGAACGGAGCCGGCCGCTTCCTGCCGGCTTTCTCGTCGCGCTTCAGCAGCACGCTGCTCAGCTTCCTCGTCCTGCTGGCCGCAAGCCATTTCCTGCCGACCTCGGAATATGGGCTCTACGTCTTCCTGTTCTCCATCGGCAGCGCACTCGGGCTGATCGCCGTGCTCGGCCAGCAGATCCTGGTGGTGAAGCATTATCGCCGGGCCGAAGCGAGCGGCCATCCGCTCAACCAGGCCCTGCTCGGCGTCAACGCACGCTGGCTCGCCTTGGGCTGCTTCGTGCTGCTGGCGGCGGCGCTGCCGCTCTGGCTGTTCGCCGACCGGCTGCCGCCGACCTATCACTATCTCTGGCTCGCCTTCGTCTTCGCCGCGATCTTCGCGCTCAGCGAATACCTCCAGAACTATTTCCGCATCCATGGCCGGATCAACATGTCGCTGGTGCCGCGCGAGATCGTCTGGCGCAGCAGCTCGATCCTGTTGATCGCGGGGGCTGGGCTCGCCGGCTTCCTGAGCGGCGGCGCGGGCGCGATGGCGATCATCACCGGCCTGCTCGCCGCGACCACGCTCTACCAGAGCGTCTGCTTCCTGCAGGACGAGGGAGTGAGCTGGCTCAGGGCGCGCGACCAGGTGCCGCCGGAGACCCATGGCGAGTGGCGCCGGGAGAGCGGCTATTTCATCGCCAACAACGTGCTGAACTCGGCCTCGGCCTATCTGGAAACCATCCTGATCGGCGCGCTGCTCGGCCTGAACGAGGCGGGCTTCTATTTCGTCGCGCTGCGGATCTCGATGCTGCTCCTGCTGCCACTGGCGGCGATCGACACGGTCGGCATCCCGATGATCGCCGCCCGTTTCCAGAAGTCCGACACGGCCGGCGCCCAATTGCTGATCGGGCGACTGTCCTTCGCGAGCTTCTGCATCTCGCTGCTGGGTGCGCTGGCGCTCGCCGTCGTCGCGCCCTTTATCCTGCATTTGTTCAATCCGGAATTCGTCAAGCATGAGGACGTGCTGACCGCGCTCTGCGTGCTCTCGGTCTCGCTCGCCTTCTTCGGTCCCGGCTCCTGGCTGCTGATGATCGGCGGCGGCGAGCGCTTCTTCCTGATCGCGCGGGCGATCATGTTCGTCCTCTATCTCGGCCTGCTCTACGCGCTGGCGCGGGTCGGCGGGCTGATGGGCATCGCCATCGCCGGGCTGGCCTTCAGCACCGCCTCCAGCCTCGCCGCCTGGTACTGGATCAAGCAGAAATGGCGGATCGACAACATGGCGACCGCTTTCTTCCGGCCCTTCCTGTTCGGCGGCGCGCCGCAGGACAAGCCAGACCCGCTGCCGACCGGCCGCGCCAGCGAAGGAGCCGGCCGATGACGGCAGCTGCAGCCTATCGTATCGATCCGGCCGGCGAGACGAGCACGGCCCCCTCGCCTTTCGGCACGCCGGTGACCTTTGGCGGCAGCATGGGCATGCTCCATGCAGGCCGCGCCCCGATCGCGGTGCTGATGCTCGGCGCCATCGGCTATGAGGAGCTCTGCCTGCGCGCGACATGGCGCAGCCTGGCGCAGGCGATCTCGGACAAGGGCATCGCCTGCCTGCGCTTCGACTATCCCGGCCAGGGCGACGCCCATGAAGCCGCCGATGTGCAAGGGTTGGAGGACTGGTTCGAGACCATCCGCGCCGCCGCCGACCTGCTGCGCCGCGCCAGCGGCTGCGAGCGCCTCATCCTGCTCGGCCAGGGCCTCGGCGGCACGCTGGCGCTCAGGCTCGCCGAGGAGCTCGCGCCGGTCGCAGCCAGCGTGCTGATGGCTCCGGTCGCCAACGGCAAGCGCTATCTGCGCGAGCTCTCGGCCTGGACGCGCATCGTCTCGGACCGGATCGGCATCGGCACCGACCCCGATGACGATACGCGCTGTGCCGTTGCGGGCCTGCGCATCGCCCCCGGCCGCCTGCCCGCGATCGCGACGCTCGGCACGGGAGCACTCAGCCAGGCGCCGTCCGAGCAGGTGCTGCTCCTGTCCCGCCCCGGCCATGGCGGCGATGCGACCCTGGCAGAGGCGCTGTCCGGCCTCAGCGCCGCCGTGACGCAGCGCGACTATGACGGCTACGAGATCCTGACCACCGACCCGACCGCGGCGCGCCCGCCCATGGCGACCGTCGCCGGGATCGTCGACTGGATCGCCAAGCGAGCGGCGGCGGCCGGCTCTGCTCCCGCCGACATCGGGACGCTGCAATTGCCCGGCCCGGCGGAAGGCCTGCTCGGCGACGGCTTCGTCGAGCGTCCGATCCGCTTCGGCCCGGATGGCCGGCTCTTCGGCGTGCTCTGCGAGCCGGTCGGGCCGACGGCGCGCGAAACCATCGTCTTCGTCAATGCCGGCCGCGACTACCATATCGGTTGGGCCCGGGTCAGCGTCAGCCAGGCGCGCGCCTTTGCCCAGCGCGGCATCGCCTCCCTGCGCTTCGACGCCAGTAGCGTCGGCGACAGCGGGATCGCCGCCGACGGGCCGGAGGAGATCCTCTATTCGCAGGCGCAGATCGACGATGTCCGCCTCGCCATCGACGCCATGCAGGCGCACGGCTTCGACGCGCCGATCCTGATCGGGCGCTGCAGCGGTGCCTATGCTGCCTTCCACGCCGCCGTCGTCGACGAGCGCATCCGCCGCCTCGTCATCATCAACAATGAGCGCTTCGTCTGGGATCCGGACGAGAGCGTCGAGGATGCGATCCGCTATGCCCATCGCAGTGCCGGCGATCTCGGCGCGACACTGGCCCGCAAGGACGGCTTGCGCCGCCTGCTCACCGGCAAGCTCCGGGTCGGGCCGGCCGGGCGCTATCTGATCTACCGGTACCGTAAGCGGCTCTCGGTCAAGCTCGCGCCGGTTCTCGGCCGGCTGACCAAGCATGGCCGGCTCCACCACCAGTGCCATCGTCATTTCGCCACGCTCACGGCGCGCAATGTCGAATTGTCGCTGCTCTATGCCGATGGCGATGTCGGCATGGCCGAGCTCGAGACCTATTTCGGCGAGGCCGGCAAGGGCCTTGCCGCCTATCCGAACGCCTCGCTGACCATGCTCGCCGACGCCGACCACAACTTCACGCATCTCGCTGCCGGGCGCCGGCTGCTCGATGCGCTGATGCGGATTGTCGTGCCGTGAGGCTGGCCGCGCTCACACTGGTGCTGCTCACCGCCCTGCCGGCGCAGGCGGAGACTTGCCTGCGCGGCGTCAACTTGTCTGGCGCCGAATTCGGCGACACGCCCGGCAAGGTCGACACCGACTACACCTATCCGAGCGAACAGGCGATCCAGCGGCTCGGCAAGCTCGGCGCCAGCGCCATCCGCCTGCCCTTTCGCTGGGAGCGCATCCAGCCAGAGCTCAACGGCGGGCTCGACATCATGGAGCTGGCCTATCTCGACCAGACGGTCCGCCGGATCAACGAGGCCGGGCTGATCGCCATCATCGACCTGCATAATTACGGCTACTACGCCAAGAAGCAGCTCGGTTCCAAGGAGCTTCAGGCGGAGGCACTCGCCAATGTCTGGAGCCGGCTCGCCGCGCATTATCGCGACCGGCCCAAGCTCGTCTTCTCGCTAATGAACGAGCCCTACGACATCACCAGCGCCAACTGGGCGAAGTTCCAGAACGTCGCCATCGCCGCGATCCGCAAGGCTGGCGCCAGGCAGCTCCTGCTGGTCACCGGCACGGCCTTCGGCGGCGCCCATAGCTGGACCTCGGACCTGCCGGTCGGCAACAATGGCCGCGACCTCCTCGGCGTCGTCGACCCGCTCGACCGCTACGCCTACGACTTCCACCAATATCTCGACGCCGACTATTCCGGCCGCGCTCCCGAGTGCTCGGCCGCGGCCGGTGCGCTGAAAGCGATCGACGACGTCACCGCCTGGCTCAAGGCCAATGGCCGCCGAGGCTTCCTCGGCGAGTTCGCCGCGTCCGACAAGCCGGAATGCCTGACTGCGCTCAGGCAGATGGCGACGAAGGTCGATGCCAGCCCGCAGCAATGGCTCGGCTGGACCGCCTGGGGCGCCGGACCCTGGTGGCCAGCAGACTATGTCTTCAATCTCGAACCGACCAAGGCCGGCGAGCGCCCGCAGATGAAGGTGCTGCTCGAGCGCTTGAAGACGAAGCGGCCCAGCGCCATCTGCGGCCGGGAGGCCAAATCGTGACCGCTCCGTTCTCGCATCGCGCCGCGCCGGCACTGCCGGCCGGCACGCGCATCGTCCATATCGTGCGCCAGTTCCTGCCCAATCGCGGCGGGCTCGAGGACGTCGTCGCCAATCTCTGCCGGGCGCAAGCCGCGCTCGGCCTCAAGCCCTCCGTGGTGACGCTCGACCGGCTGTTCTCGCGACCGGAGCTCGTCCTGCCGGCGAGCGACGTCATCGACGGCATCCCCGTCACCCGCATCCCCTTCCGTGGCTCGACGCGCTATCCGCTCGCACCTCAGGTCTTCTCGCATCTGCGCGATGCCGATCTCGTCCATGTCCACGCGATCGACTTCTTCTTCGATGCGCTCGCTCTGGGCTGGCTGCTGCATCGCAAGCCGCTCGTCGCCACCACCCATGGCGGCTTCTTCCACACCACCGATTTCGCCGGCCTGAAGAAGCTCTGGTTCAACGGCCCGACCCGGCTTTCGGCGCAGGTCTATCGTGGCATCGCCGGCTGCAGCACGAACGATGCCCGCATGTTCGAGCGGCTCGCGCCCGGCAAGGTCCGCGTGATCGAGAACGGCGTCGACCTCAACAAGTTCGCCGGCGCCTCCAGCCTCGACCCGCAGCGGCGCCTCGTCAGCATCGGCCGCTTCTCCAAGAACAAGCGACCGGACCGGCTGATCGCGATGATGGCGGCGCTCGTGCGGCGCGAGCCTTCCTGGCAGCTCGACATGCTCGGCGTCGCCTCCGACTGGACCGAAGAGGCGCTGCGCAAGGCGATCGCCAACGCCGGCATGGAGCAGAATGTGACGCTGCATCTCGGCCTCGACGATGCCGGCGCGCGAACGGTGATGAGCCGTGCCTCGCTCTTCGTCTCGGCCTCGGAGTTCGAGGGTTTCGGCCTTGCCCTGGTCGAGGCGATGAGCGCCGGCCTGGTACCGATCGTCCAGCCCAATGCCGCCTTCGCCGGCCTGGCGAGCAAATTCCCGGTCGTCCGCACCGTCGATTTCGCCGATGCGGACGAGGCTGCGTTGGCCGTCGAGCAGGCTCATGCCGATCTCGTCCGCTATCCCGGCAATACGCGTCCACGCCTCTCGGACCTCGCATCCTATTCCTGGCACGAGGTCACGCGCCGCTATCTCGAATTCTACGCCGCCGCGCTCTGACCCTCCGACGCCATGGCGCTGTCACCGCGCAAGCCCCTTGCGCGCCGCCCGATTCTAGCTTTGTAATAGTGGATACACTCATACAGAGCGGCTGACCGAGTGCAGACGGCTTGCGGGGAAACGGGATGAGCTTCGCCTCGAAAGGCATGGCTGCGACGGCGCAGGACGAGGCCTATCGCGCCATCCTCCAGGACATCCGCAGCGGGCGCTATCAGCCCGGCGAGCGCTTGATTCCCGAGACGATCGCGCGCGAACTCGCCATGAGCCGCATGCCGGTGCGCGAAGCCTTCCAGCGCCTCGCCAATGAAGGCCTCGTTCTCATCCGCCCCAATCGCGGCTGCGTCGTCTCCGGCCTGACCATCGAGGAGATCTACGAGCTCTTCGAGATCCGCTCGGTGCTGGAGGGGCTGGCGGTCCGCCTCGCCATGCCGCGCTTCGATGCCGCCGCCCTGGCCGAGCTCGACGACCATGTCGTCCGTATGCACCGCGCCGGCGCGGCTGGCGGCGCCGACTGGCTGAGCCGGCACCAGGAATTCCACGCTTATATCTGCGGGCTGAGCCGGCGCCCCAAGCTGATCGCCCAGATCGCGGCGCTGCACATCGCCGTCGAGCCCTATATGCGCGTCTGGCTCCACCATGTCGCCCAGCCCGCCCATGCCACCGAGCGCCAGGACGAGGTCGTCGAGGCGATCAGGACCGACGATGCCGAGCATGCCGAGGCGGTGATGCGCGACCACGTCCTGCGCACTGCGCCGCGCCTCGCCGAGTTCCTGCGCAGCCGCGGCCAGGCAGCCGGAATTCCATCGACCTTGCCGGCCAGCGCGCAGCTCTGACCCAAACGACGCAGCGGCTCGTCAGCAGGCCGCGCTCCCGAGGAACGTCTGGGGATCCAAAAGAAAATGAGGGGAATTACGATGGATCGACGCCAGTTCCTGAAAGCCTCGGCCGCGGCCACCTTCCTGCCGGCCGCGCCGCATCTCGCCAGCGCTCAGGACACCAAGACCCTGCGCTTCGTGCCCTATTCCGACGTCGCGATCATCGATCCGATCTGGACCAACGGCTATTCGACGCGCACCCACGCCCTGCTGGTCTGGGACACGCTTTACGGGCTCGACGAGCAGTTCCAGCCGCAGCCGCAAATGGTCGAGGGCCATGTCGTCGAGGAGGACGGCAAACGCTGGACGCTGACGCTGCGGCCCGGCCTCGTCTTCCATGATGGCAGCAAGGTGCTGGCGCGCGACGCCGTCGCCTCGATCAAACGCTGGGGCGCCCGCGACACTTTCGGCCAGGCGCTGATGGCCGCGACCGACGAGCTTTCCGCGCCTGATGACCGCACCATCGTCTTCCGCCTGAAGACGCCATTCCCGCAGCTGCCGGCGGCGCTCGCCCGCCCGAGCGCGCTCGTCGCCGCGATCATGCCGGAGCGCCTCGCCCAGACCGATCCGTTCAAGCAGATCCCCGAGGCGATCGGCAGCGGCCCCTATCGCTATCTCACCGCCGACCGGATCGCCGGCGCCCGCCATGTCTATGCACGGCACGAGGGTTACGTCCCGCGCCCGAGCGGCACGCCGAGCTTCACCGCCGGGCCGCGCACGCCCCATCTCGACCGCATCGAATTCACTGTCATGCCCGATGCTGCGACCGCGGTCGCAGCGCTGCAGACCGGCGCGGTCGACTGGGTCGAGCAGCCGATCATCGATCTGCTGCCGCTGCTGCGGAAGGACCCGAACATCGTCGTCGAGGTCAAGGACCGGACCGGCATGGCCGGGCAGCTCCGGCTCAACCATCTGCAGCCGCCCTTCAACAATCCGGCGGTGCGCCGCGTCATCCTCCAGGCGATCGACCAGGAGGAGTGCATGAACGCCGTGTGCGGCGGCGATCCGCAGGTCGAGCGCGGCAGCATCGGCTTCTTCCCGAACAACTCGCCGATGGCGTCCGACGTCGCGGCCAAGACCCTGAAAGCTCCGAAGGATTTCGGCAAGCTCAAGCAGGAACTCGCTGCGGCCGGCTACAAAGGCGAGCGCGCCGTCTTCCTTGCGGCGCAGGATGTGCCGCGCATTGCCCTGGTCTGCGATGTCGCCGCCGATGCGCTGCGCAAGATCGGTGTCAATGTCGACTTCGTCGCCGCTGACTGGGGCACCGTCCTGCAGCGCATCAGCAGCCGCAACCCGGTCGAGCAGGGCGGCTGGAGCTGCTACGTCACCTATTGGGCCGGGCTCGATCTCGGCTCGCCGGCGACGAGCTCACCCTTGCGCGGCAATGGCGCCAAGGGCAGTCCGGGCTGGCCCGACAGCCCGCAGATCGAGGCGTTGCGCGCTCGCTTCCTGACCGCCGCGGACCCGACCGAGCAGAAGGCGATCGCTCGTGAGATCGAACTGCAGGCGATGCAGGACGTGCCTTATGTCCCGGCCGGCCAGTACCTGCAGCCGGTCGCCTATCGCAAGAACCTCACCGGCATGCTGAACGGCGTCCCGGTCTTCACCAATCTGCGCAAGGGCTGAGCGCCCTTCGCTTCCCTCCCGAAAACCCGGCGGCACTGCCGCCGGCCCCTATCTTCACGAAAGCCTCTTCCATGCGTGATCTAGAGCTTCCCGGTCGGCCCCTCGCCATCAGCCGCAATGCGATGGCGGCGACCTCGCATCCCGCCTCGACGCTCGCCGCGCTCGACATCATGAAGGCCGGCGGCAACGCGATCGATGCAGCGATCGCCGCCTGCGCCGTGCAATGCGTCGTCGAGGCCGGCTCGACCGGCGTCGGCGGCGACTGCTTCGTGCTCTACTCGCGCGGCGGCTCGACCGATGTCATCGCCTATAACGGCTCGGGCCGGACGCCCGCCGCCGCGATACTGGATTGGTACGAGAAGGCCGGCATCGCCTCGCTGGAGCGGCATTCGCCGCATGTCGTCACCGTGCCCGGCGCGATCGACGCCTGGACGCGGCTCAACAAGGATCATGGCCGCCTGCCACTCTCGGAAGTCCTGGCGCCCGCCATTGCCTATGCCCGCGACGGCTATGCGCTGACGCCGCGCGTCGCCTATGACCTTGCCGCCCAGCACGAGCTGCTGATCAAGGACGCCAACGCGGCCGCGACCTTCCTGGTCGACGGCAAGGCCCCGGCGGCCGGCGCGGTCCAGCGCCAACCGGCCCTTGCCGAGACCTTTGAGGCGATCGGCCGCGAGGGCCGCGACGCCTTCTATCGCGGCGAGATCGCCAGGGAGATGGTCGACTATCTCCAGGCCGCCGGCGGCCTGCACACGGCTGACGACTTCGCCGCGGCCGAGGGCGAATACGTCAAGCCGATCAGTGCGAGCTTCCGTGGCCGCACCGTCTATGAGTGCCCGCCGAACGGCCAGGGCGTCATCGCCCTGCTGATCATGAGGATCCTCGAGCGCTTCCAGCCCAAGGGCGGCCCGCTCGCGGTCGAGAACCTGCATATCGAGCTGGAAGCCACCCGCCTCGCCTATGCCGCCCGCGACCGCTTCCTCGCCGACCCCGCCAAGGCCGAGGTTCCGGTCGAGCATCTGCTGTCGGACGCGCTCGCCGACGAGCTCGCCGGGATGATCGATCCCAATCGCGCGCTCGATCCGCTCCCGGTCATCCCCGGCGGCGCCGAGCACAAGGACACGGTCTACATCAGCGTCGTCGACAAGGACCGGAACGCCGTCTCCTTCATCAACTCGATCTTCTCGCCCTATGGCAGCGGGCTGATGACCAGGAAGTCCGGCGTACTCTTCCACAATCGCGGCCAGAGCTTCGTGCTGAAGCGGGGTCACCCCAACGCAATCGCGCCGCGCAAGCGCCCGATGCACACCATCATCCCCGGCATGCTCGCCGAGAACGGCCGCGTCGTCATGCCCTTCGGCGTGATGGGTGGGCACTATCAGGCGATGGGCCACGCCCATTTCCTGGCGAAGCTGTTCGACCACGGCCTCGACCTGCAGGAGGCGATCGACCTGCCCCGCCTCTTCCCGCTGCCGGGCACGAACATCGTCGAGACGGAAAAGCGCCTGCGCGACAGCGTCGGCGCGGCCCTCACCGCGCGCGGCTTCAAGATCGAGGTTCCGAAATCGCCGATGGGCGGCGCGCAGGCGATCTGGATCGACTGGGAGAAGGGCACGCTGACCGGCGGCTCCGATCCGCGCAAGGACGGCTGTGCCCTCGGCTACTGAGTGTCCAGCGCGAGGCCGCCCTGCACAAGGCGGCCTCGACAGCGCCGGCGATCCCGGCAAGCTTCTTCTTGAGAACAAGTCGAGGGAGAAGCGGGCATGGCGAGCGAGGAACCGAAGGGGCGCGGCATTGCCGGCGGGCTGACCAATTACGGCGACCCGGACTTCGCGGCATACCTCCGCCGCTCCTTCGCCCGCTCGATGGGCTATTCCGACGAGGCGCTGGCGCGCCCGATCGTCGGCATCGCCAACACCTATAGCGGCTTCAACAACTGTCACCGGCACTTCCCGGAATTGCTGGAAGCGGTGAAGCGCGGCGTGCTGATGGCCGGTGGCCTGCCCGTCGAGTTCCCGACGATCTCGCTTGGCGAGGTCTTCCTCAACCCGACCAGCCTGAAGTTCCGCAACCTGATGGCGATGGGCACGGAGGAGATGATCCGAGCCCAGCCGATCGACGCCGTCGTGCTGATGGGCGGCTGCGACAAGACCGTGCCGGCGCAATTGATGGCGGCGCTCTCGGCCAATGTCCCGGCCGTCCAGCTCGTCGGCGGGCCGATGTCGACCGGCCGCCACAAGGGCGAGCGCTTGGGCGCCTGCACCGATTGCCGCCGCTTCTGGGCCCGCTTTCGTGCCGGCGAGATCGACCAGGAGGAGATCGACGTGGTCGAGGGCCGGCTCGCCACCACCGCCGGCACCTGCGCGGTGATGGGCACCGCCTCGACCATGGCCTGCATCGCCGAGACGCTTGGGCTGTCGCTGCCGCGCTCGGCCGCGATCCCCGCCGTGCATGCCGACCGCCTGCGCTGCGCCGAGGAAAGCGGCAAGCGCGCCGTCGCGCTGATCGGCACGCAAACCCTGCTGCCGCGCCAGATCGTCACCGAGCAGGCGGTCGAGAACGCCTGGCGCGTGCTGCTGGCGATTTCCGGCTCGACCAATGCCGTCGTCCACCTCACTGCGATCGCCCGCCGCGCCGGCATCAAGGTCGACCTCAACCGGCTCAACCAGCTCTCCGACGAGACGCCGGTGCTGGTGAACCTGAAGCCGGTCGGCAACAACTATATGGAGGACTTCTTCGCCGCCGGCGGCGTGCCCGCCGTGCTGCGGGAACTGCGGGACCTCCTGCATCTCGACTGCCTGACGGTCACTGGCAGGACATTGGGCGAATTGATCGACGAGCCCCTGATCGATCAGCTCGACCGCACGATCATCCGCTCGCGCCAGGAACCCGTCGATCCCGATGGCGGGCTCGTCGCCGTGTTCGGCTCGCTCGCGCCGCGCGGCGCCATCGTCAAGCGCGCCGCCGCCGAGAAGCGCCTGCTCGAGCATGAGGGCCGCGCCATCGCCTTCTCGTCACTCGAAGACCTTGCCGCCCGCATCGACGACCCCGATCTCGACGTCGGCCCGGACGACATCCTCGTCCTGCAGAATGCCGGCCCGAAGAGCGCCGCTGCCATGCCGGAAGCCGGCTATCTGCCGATCCCGCGCAAGCTTGCGGCCAAGGGCGTCAAAGACATGGTCCGCATCTCCGACGCCCGCATGTCCGGCACCGCCTATGGCGCAATCGTGTTGCATGTCGCGCCGGAGGCGGCGGTGGGCGGCCCCCTCGCCCTTGTGCGCACCGGCGACCGCATCCGGCTGAGCGTCGCCGAGCGAAGGCTAGATCTCCTGGTCGACGAGGCCGAGCTCGCGGCACGCCGGACCGCCCTGCCGCAGCCGGTGCCGATCCAGCGCCGCGGCTACGACCGGCTCTATAACGAGCACGTGCTCCAGGCCGACGAAGGCGTCGATTTCGACTTCTGCTGAGCGGCCTCAGGCGAGGTGGCAGGCGATCTCCAGTTCGCCCTCACGCCGCAGCGCCGGCGCCTCGGTACGGCAACGCTCGACGGCTTGCGCGCAGCGTGGATGGAAGGCGCAGCCCGGCGGCGGCGCGATCGGGCTCGGCACCTCGCCCGACATCGGCCGGCGCTCGCGGTTCGGCTTCTCGACATCGGGAATCGTGTCGAGCAGTAGCCGCGTATAGGGGTGGCGCGGCCGGCCGAACACCTCCTCCGCCGGCCCGCTCTCGACGAAGCGGCCGAGATACATGATGGCGAGATGGTCCGACATGTGCCGGACCACCGAGAGATTATGGCTGATGAAGAGATAGGTCAGCCCGAACTCCTTCTGCAGGCGGACCATCAGGTTGAGAATCTGCGCCTGCACGGAGACGTCGAGCGCCGAGGTCGGCTCGTCGCAGACGAGGAAATCCGCTTCGGTCGCCAGCGCCCTGGCGATCGAGATGCGCTGGCGCTGGCCGCCGGAGAACTCGTGCGGGAAACGGCTCGCATCCGCCCGCGACAGGCCGACGATCTCCAGGAGGTCGCCGACGCGGGTCGCCGTCTCGCTCTCGTCGTTGCGCAGCTTCAGTTCGCGGATCGGCTCGGCGATGATGTCGCCGACGCGCCAGCGCGGATTGAGTGAGGCGTAGGGGTCCTGGAAGATCATCTGCACGCGCGGCGGCCCGACCGAGCCGTCGGCGCGCCTGATGTCCTTGAAATCCAGCATGCCCTGCGTCGGCCGCTGCAGGCCGACGACCATGCGTGCCAGCGTCGACTTCCCGCAGCCGGATTCGCCGACGATGCTGAAGGTGGTGCCCCGCGCGACGCTGAAGGAGACGTTCTCGACCGCCCGCAGGATGCGGCGCGGCTCGTGCGAGAACAGGCGCGACAGGGCCGGGGCCGAGACGTCGAAGCGGCAGGAGGCGGATGCGACTTCGAGGATGGTGTTCGCCTCAGCCATGGGCCATCTCCCGCAGCGGGAAATGGCAGGCGGCAGCGTGGCCCGCCAGCGGCAGACCGGGCTTGGTCTGACGGCAAAGATCGGTGGCAAAGCCGCAGCGCGGATTGAAGGCGCAGCCGGCGGGAATGGCGGTCAGCCGCGGCATCGAGCCGTCGATCTGGTTGAGATGGGCATTGCGGCGGTGGACGCTCGGGATCGAGGCCATCAAACCGGCGGTGTAGGGATGGCGCGGCCGGCGCGTCACCTCCTCGACCGGGCCGATCTCGACGACGCGCCCGGCATACATCACCGCAACCCGGTCGGCCGTCTCGGCGATCACGCCCATATCGTGCGTCACCAGCATGATCGCGGTGCCGTGCTCGCGGCAGAGCCGCTTCAGCAGCGTCGTGATCTGCGCCTGGATGGAGACGTCGAGCGCCGTCGTCGGCTCGTCGGCGATGATCAATATCGGCTCGGCGCAGAGCGCGAGCGCGATGACGACGCGCTGGCGCATGCCACCGGAGAACTGGTGCGGATAATGGTCAATCCGCGTTTCCGCCGCGGGAATGCCGACCTCTTTCAGAAGATCGAGCGCGCGCTTCCGCGCCTCGGCCTTGCCGACCGGCAGATGCGTGGTGATGGTCTCGACCAATTGCTCGCCGACGGTCAGCAGCGGATGCAGCGAGGTCAGCGGATCCTGGAAGATCGCGCCGATCCGGCGGCCGCGCAGCTTGCGCATCGCCTCGGCCGGCAGGTTATCGATGCGCTGGCCGGAGAGCTTGATCTCGCCGCCGGCCAAGCGCCCCGGCGGATCGAGCAAGCCGATCACCGCCGTGCCGGTCAGCGACTTGCCGGCGCCGGATTCACCGACGACGCCCAAGATCTCCCCCGGCGCGATCTCGAAGGAGACGCCATCGAGCGCCGTCAGCGGGCCGCGCCGCCCGTCGAAGACGATGCGCAGGTCGCGGACCGAGAGCAGCGCTGGCTGGGCGTTCACGCGGTGTCCTCCTTACGTTCGATTGCGTAGCTGGACGAGAAGATCTCGCTCATCGGCGGGTTGCCGAGGGTGCGCTGCGGATAGCGCGCCATCACGCCCTCGAACTGTTTCTGGGCACGGACGTTGTCGGCGGCCTCGTCCTGGCCCGGAATGGCCCGGTTCTCCATGACGAAGCGCCCGTCGATCACCACGGTCGAGAAATCACGGCCATGGCCGGTCAGCATCATCGTCTGGATGGGGTCGATGACCTGCCCGCTATGCGGCCGGTCGAACTCGAAGACGGTGATGTCGGCGCGAGAGCCCGGCTGAAGCCGGCCGAGATCGGGCCGCTGCAGCGCATCCGCGCCACCGATCGTCGCGGCGTCGTAATAGTCCTCGGAGCGCACGGCGCCGACATTGCCGGCCATGGTGCGGGTGAGGATCATACCGGTCTGCAGGTTCATCACCATGTCCGGCGGGGCGGTGTCGGTCCCCATGGCGATGTTGAGGCCCATGGCGCGATAGCTGCCGAAATGGTTGATGGCATTGCCATGCCGGCCCGAGACCAGCGGGCAATGGACGATGCTGGCGCCGGAATCGCGGATGATCTCGAGGTCGCGGCCGGGACGGTCGATCAGGCGGCTGCCGGAGACCACGGTGCCATGCGGCAGGAGGCAGCGCTCATTTAGGAAGCCAAGGCTTTCCAGCCATTCCGGCGGGCTCATGCCGTGCTGGGCGAGGACGAGGTCGTATTCGATCTTCGACTGGCAGCAGTGCAGCCGGACGGGGATGTCGAGTTCGCGCGCCGCGGCGGCGGTGCGGCGCAGCAACTCGGCCGTCGAGGTCTCGATGCGGTCGGGCGCAAGCATCGCCCGGATCAGCCCGCCGGCCGCGCCTTCATGACGCCTGGCGAAGTCGATGGCAGCGTCGAGCTCGGCGAGGCCGCGCGGTTCATCGTAATGGGTGACGATGCGCCCGTCGGCTTCGACCAGCTGGTTGCCGGTCCGATAGCCGGGGCCGAGATAGGCGCGCAGGCCGAGATCGGCGGCGGCTTCCGCGGCGTCCTCGAACTCCTGCACCGTCTCGCCCCAGGCGCGGTAGAACAGCGAGGCGATCGGCAGCGCCGTGGTGATGCCGTTGCGGATCAGCTGGGAGAAGGCATAGCGCTTCTGGAAGGCCAGCTCCTCATGCGTGTACATCTCGTAGGGGCCGGCCTCGAGATAGCTGCGCGGCCAGACGCGGCCCTTCTTCCAGGCCGGCTGGTTGTCGTAGCCGAGAATGGTGGTGTCGAGGTCGGAGAGCGCATCGCAATCGATGAAGCCCGGCCCGATCAGGGCGTGGCCGTAATCGAGGCGCCTGATGACCTCGCCCGGGAAGCCGTGGCCGACGAAGACGACCTCGCCGTTCTCGAACACGACCTCGCCGTTCTCATAGAGGCGATGGCGGCCCTGCTTGTGGCCGACCACCCAGCGTGCGGTCATCAGGATGCGGCCTTCCGGCCGCTTCTTGGCTTGCAGGGTCACGGCGCGGTCCTGATCGAGACGCCGTCGCGGGCGACGATCTTGCCGCGCTTGATCACGCGACGCTGGGCCGGACGGGTCGCGACGGCCTCGGCAATCGACTCGGTCGGCAGCAGGACGAGATCGGCGACGCAGCCGACATCGAGCCCGTAACCCTCGATCTCCATCACCTTGGCGCCCTCGGTGGTGCAGACGTCGAGCGCCAGCCGGACCTCGTCGTCGCGGCGGAAATTGTTGCGCAGCCCGACGAACATGGCCCGCTCCAGCATGTCGGCGTTGCCATAGGGGCTCCAGGTGTCGCGGATGCCGTCAGAGCCGGAGCAAACGCGCACGCCGGCCTGCAGCAGCTTCTTCACCGGGGGAGCAGGACGGCTTGCCGGAGCCGTCGTCATGATCGCGATGTCGAGCGCGGCGAGCTCATCAATCAAGGGATCGATCAGGGCCGGGTCGGGCGTGCCCAGGCAGAAGGCGTGGCTGACCGTGACCTTGCCCTTCATCCCGAGCGCGCGGGTGCGCTCGATGATCATGTCGAGCGAGAAGGCGCCGACCTCGCCGGGCTCGTGCAGGTGGATGTCGAGCGGCTTGCCATAGCGCTGGCAAAGGCCGAAGACGGCGTCGAGATGGCCCTTCGGGTCGCGGTCGATCGTGCAGGGGTCGAGCCCTCCGACGATCTCGCAGCCGGCCTTCATCGCCCGGTCCATCAACTCGAGCGTACCCGGCCGGCGCAGCAGGCCGGATTGCGGGAAGGCGACGAGCTCGATGTCGACGATGTCGCGATAGGCGTCGCGGGTCTTCATCACGCCCTCGACGCCCCACATCCCGTGCTCGGTGTCGACATCGACATGGCTGCGGATATGGGTCGTGCCCTTGAGCGAAGAGAGGATGCTCTGGCGGGCGGACTGGCGCTCGGGATCGATGTCGAGCCGCTTCTTGTTCATCCGCTCATTGTCGATCTTGTCGAGCAGCTTGGGGCCGACCTCGTTGGTGTACCAAGGCAGGCCGAGCAGGCTCTTGTCGAGATGGGTGTGGGCCTCGACCAGGCCGGGGATGACGATCTCGCCCTTGCCGTCCTCGACCACAACGCTGGCAGGCGCGGACAGGTTGGCACCGACCTGCGTGATCTTGCCGTTCTCGATCAGCAGGTCGACGGCCTTGCCGGCATAGGGGCGGACATTACGGAGCAGCAGGGAAGCGGTCATCGCAGGCGTATCCTCGTTTGGTTTCTTGTCGTCAGCGCAGCTTCGGGTTCAGCGCGTCACGCAGCCAGTCGCCCAGCAGGTTGACCGAGAGCACGATCAGGCCGAGCTGCAGCGAGGGGAAGACGACGAGCCACCAGGAGCCGGAGAACAAATACTGGTTGCCGATGCGGATCAGCGTGCCGAGCGAGGGCTGGGTGATCGGCATGCCGACGCCGAGGAAGGACAGGGTCGCTTCCGAGAGGATGGCGAGGCCGAGATTGAGCGTGGCTGCGACCATCACCGGGGTCAGCGTGTTCGGCAGGATGTGCCGGCGCATGATCCGCCCGGCCGGCACCTTGATGATGCGCGCCGCCAGCACATACTCCTTGCGTCGCTCGACCATGGTCGAGGCGCGCACGGTGCGGGCATACTGGACCCAGCTGGTCAGCGCGATCGAGACGACGAGCACCGCGGCGGCGAAAGGATCACGCAGGCCGGGCGGCAGCAATTCGCGGAAGATCGCCGAGACCAGGATGGCCATCAGCAGCGTCGGGATCGACAGCACGGTGTCGCCGAGCCGCATCAGGAGATTGTCGATCCGCCCGCCATAAAAGCCGGCGGCGAGGCCGAGCGAGACGCCGATCACCATCGAGACCATAACGGCCGAAAAGCCGATGATCAGCGACACTCGCGTGCCGTAGAGGATGGCGGAGAAGACGTCGCGCCCTTGCGGGTCGGTGCCGAGCAGGAAGGGCCATTCGCCGTCCGCCGACCAGATCGGCGGGATTTCGGCCTTGTCGATGAAGACCTGGGCGAGGTCGTGCGGGTTCTGCGGCGCGATCAGCGGGCAGAACAACGCGGTCAGGATCAGGATCGCCAGCACCAGCGTCGAGAGCCAGGCGGCCGGCGTGCGCCGGAAGCTCCAGCCGATGTCGCTGTCGAGGAAGCGGCGCAAGCGGCCGGGTTTGGCGGCTTCAGCGGGCATTGGCGCCTCCCGAAAGCGCGTCCTCGCGCAGGCGCGGATCGACCCAGGCATAGGTCAGGTCGACCAGCGTATTGAGCGAGACGAAGATGAAGGAGACGACGATCAGATAGGCCGCCATCACCGGGATATCGACGAAGGTGACGGCCTGGACGAAGAGCATGCCCATGCCCGGCCATTGGAACACCGTCTCGGTGACCAGGGCGAAGGCAATCAGGTTGCCGATCTGCAGGCCGGTCACCGTGATCACCGGCATCAGGCAGTTGCGCAGTGCGTGCCGGAAATTCACGACGCGGGCCGGCAGGCCGCGCGCCCTGGCGAAACGGATGAAATCGGTCCGCATCGTCTCCAGCATCTCGGCCCGCACCAGCCGCATCACCAGCGTGATCTGGAAGAGCGAGAGCGTGATGCCGGGCAGGATCAGCGCCTTGCGGCCGGAGGCGGTCAGCAGCCCGGTGCTCCACCAGCCCAGCTGCACGACCTCGCCGCGGCCGAAGGCCGGCAGCCACTGCAGGTTCACCGAGAAGACCAGGATGAACAGGATGCCGAGCGCGAAGCTGGGCAGGGAGACACCGAGCACCGAGATGAATTGCAGTGCCTTGGCGAGCAGGCTCTCTCGTCGGATCGCAGTGTAAACGCCGAGCGGGATGCCGACCGCCAGCGACAGGAAGGTCGCGACCAGCACCAGCTCGAAGGTCGCCGGGAAGCGCTCGGCGATCAGCGTGAACACCTCCTGCTGGTTGCGATAGGAGATGCCGAAATCGCCGCGCACGGCGTTGCCGACGAAGGTCGCGAACTGCAGCACGAAGCCCTTGTCGAGCCCGAGCCGCGTCCGCAGTTCGTCGCGTTGCGCCTGGCTCGCCTGCTCGTTCAGCATCAGTTCGACGGGATCGCCGACGAAGCGGAAGGTCAGGAAGGCGAGGAACGCCACCGCCAGCATAACGCCGGCTGCATTGACGAAGCGCTTGAAAAGGAAGGCCGGCATGGAATGGCTACTCCAGCTCTCGGATGAACCCCGCCGTCATGCTCGGGCTTGACCCGAGCATCTCAGGACCAGGGGGCGGCATTGCCTTCTCGTCACGAGATTCTCGGGTCTGCGCTTCGCTTCGCCCGAGAATGACGACTTGCCTTCACTTCATCATGGTCAGCCACAGCCGCGGCTTGTTGTCCGACGCCTGCACAGTGGAGACGACGGTGTTGCGCATCGCCCAGGCCATCGGCTGCTGGTGCAGCGGGATGAAAAGCTGCTCGGCCTTGGCGATCTTCAGCGCTTCCTTCATCAGCGCGATGCGCTTGGGCGTATCGAGTTCGACGCCGGCCTTGTCGACGAGCGCGTCGATGCGCGGATCGCCCCAATTGCCCCAGTTGAATACGCCGCCCGTGCCGCTCTTCGAGCGCAGCACCTGCACCAGCAGCGAATAGGCGTCGATCATCGGCTCATTGGCCCAGCCGAAAGAGATCACGTCGAAATCGCCCTTGACCCGCTTCGGCGTCTGCTGGCTGCGCGGCGCCAGGCTGAGATTGGGCTTGAGGCCGGCACGCGACCACATCGCCGCCACCGCCTGGCAGAACTCCTCTTCGTTGACGAGCGAGTCGCTCTGGCAGTTCATCAGGAAGGAGAAGCCATTGGGATAGCCGGCCTCGGCCAGCAGCTTCTTGGCGCCGGCGAGGTCGAAGGGCAGGCGCTCATCCTGCGAGGGCTCGTAGCCGGGGATCGCCGGGGCGACGAGCGCGCCGGTGTTGCGCGAGAGGCCGCGCATCGCCCGCTTCTGCACGGCGTCGATGTCGATGGCGCGGTAGAGCGCCTCGCGCACCTTGATGTCCTTGAGGGGGTTCTTGTCCTTGACGTCGCTCTCGACCAGCTTGTCGGTCAGGTTGAAGGCGAAGAAGACCGAGCGCAATTCATTGGTCTGCAGCACCTTGACCTCGTTGGAAGCCGAGAGGCGCGGCAGGTCCTGCAGCGGCGCGACATTGGTGTAGTCGATCTCGCCGGAGAGCAGCGCCGCGACGCGGGTCGAGGACGAGGTGATCGGCGTGAACTCGATCACGTCGATATTGTGCTGCGGCTTGTCCCACCAGTCCGGGTTCCTGGCGAAGACCGTCTTGGCGTCGACGCGGCGGCTCTCGATCTTGAACGGGCCGGTGCCGTTGGCGTTGTCGGTGGCGTAGCCCTTCACGCCCTTGCCGGAATCGGTGGGGAGCAGCGAGTTGTTCGCCTCCATCCACTCCTTGTCGAAGATGAAGATGTTGGTGAGGTCGTTGAGCAGCAGCGGATAGGGGCCATTGACTTCGAGCTCGACCGTGTAGTCGTCGATCTTCTTCGAGCTCTTATAGGCCGGCAGATTGCCCTTGAGCGGCGAGGTGTCGTGGGTGACCCGCGCCAGCGAGGCGATGACGTCGTCCGCCGTGAACGGGTTGCCGTTGTGGAACTTGACGTTCTTGCGCAGCTTGAAGCGCCAAGTCGTCGGCGTCACCGTCTCCCAGGATTCCGCCAGCGCCGGCTCTATCTTGAGATCGCCGGTATAGCGCACCAGCCCTTCATAGACATGGTTCAGCACGGCGAGCGTGAAGGTCTCGCCATAGGAATAGGGGTCGAGCGAGGCGATCTCGCGCGACGCGCCCCATTTCAGCGTCTTCGCTTCGACCGCGCCGTTCAGCGCAAAGGCGGCAACGGCCGCCAGCAGCCAGGCCTTCTTCATCGAACTCTCCCCTTTTTCGTTGCTCGCCGCCGGCCCGCGCTGCGTACCGGGGAATGCCGTTTCGTTGCCGCCTCTGTGACCATCGTGGCGCTTTGCGCGCCATCTCGTGTGCGATAATTCATCAAACTTGCATACGATACAAGAACCGTATTGTATGCGATTATTGAAGACAAGCGGAAACTCGATTCATGCCGCGCCCTGCCCGCCCGCTCGCTGCGAACAAGTCAGACTCCAACGGCAAGATGCCCGAGAAGGGCGCGCCGGTGCCGCGCGCGCAGGCGGTCTACAAGGCGTTGCGGCGTGCCATCATCGAGCAGGCGCTGAAGCCGGGCGTGAAGCTGCCGGAGGATGCGATCGGCGAGCAGCTCGGCGTCAGCCGCACGCTGGTGCGCGAGGCCTTCGGACGGCTGGCCGTCGAGGGCCTGGTCGAGCTCAAGCCCAATCGCGGCGCCAATGTCGCCTATCCGACACTGGAGGAGGCGCGCGACGTCTTCGATGTCCGCCGCGGACTGGAGCGGCTCGTCGCCGAGAACCTGGCGGGGCGCTTGACCGCCGCGCAGGCAGCCGAGCTCGAGGCCCATGTCCGGCTCGAGGAAAAGGCCCATGGCCAGGACGGTCCGGAATCGATCCGGCTCTCCGGCGAGTTTCACATCCGCCTCGCCGAGATGACCGGCAATGCGCTGCTGCTGCGCTATGTCCAGGAAGCGTCGTCGCGCTGCTCGCTGATCCTTGCCATCTATGGCCGCCCGCACTCCTCCGAATGCGCCGTCTCCGAGCATCGCCAGCTGATCGAGGCCCTGCGTGCCGGCGATGCCGCCCGCGCCGCCGCGCTGATGGACCACCACCTGCAGTCCGTCGTCACGCGCGCCTTGCTGGCCCCGCGCGCCGAACGCGACATCCGCGACGTGCTCGCGCCCTATGCCTTGAGTGAAGGATTGACCCCATCGTGACCCAGACGCTGACGCAGGACCGGCCGGCCTCCGCCGAGATCGTCACCTTCGACTTCGCTGCTCTGACCCCGCGCGAGCGCTACAAGCTCCTGATCGGCGCGGTGGTGCCACGGCCGATCGCGCTGGTGACCACGATCGACGCCAATGGCGTCGTCAACGCCGCTCCCTTCTCGTTCTTCAACTGCCTCTCGGCTGATCCGGCGATCCTGGCGCTCGGCGTCGAGTACCGCCAGACCGGCGGGCAGAAGGACACCGGCCGCAATGTCCGCGAGACGCTGGCCTTCACCGTCAACATCGTCTCCGACGCGCTGCTCGACGGCATGAACGCCTGCGCCGTGCCGTTCGAGCCGGGCACGGACGAGCTCGCCGAGGCCGGCCTTTCCGCCATGCCCGGCGTCAAGGTGCCCTGCCCCTGGATCGGCCAGGCACCGGCCGCCTTCGAATGCCGCCACCACACCACGCTCGGCATCGGGAATTCGCGCGAGATCATCCTGGGCGAGGTCGTCTACGCGCATTTCCGCGCCGACACGGTCGATCAGGTGAAGCACTATGTCGACCCGGTCGCGCTCGATGCGATCGGCCGCATGGGCGGGCATGGCTACGCCACGACGCGCGACTATTTCGACCTGCCGACCATGTCGGTGGCCGATTGGCGCGGCGACCGCTCCAAGGCAAGGCGCACACGGCCCGACCGGCGCTGAACGAATGCGCCCTCTGCTCGGGAGCGGTTGACCCGGGCAGGATTTCGGCCAGCAATGCGGCCTCGCAAATCAGTTCGACGAGGCCCTCATGAACAAGCACGTCTCCGGCATCGACGCCAACAAGCTCGACAAGCTGGCGCAGGTCGCGATCAAGGTTGGCCTCAACCTGCAGCCCGGTCAGGACCTGTTCCTGACCGCCCCGGTCGCGGCACTGCCGCTGGTCCGGCGCATCGCCGAGCACGCCTACAAGGCCGGCGCCGGCCTGGTCACGCCGATCCTTTCCGACGAGGCGCTGACCCTGGCGCGCTATCGCTTCGGCCAGGATGTCAGCTTCGACCGCGCCCCGACCTGGCTCTATGAGGGCGTCGGCAAGGCCTTCGCCGCCAACACCGCACGCCTCGCCATCGTCGGCGACAATCCGATGCTGCTCGCCGAGCAGGACCCGGCCAGGGTCGCGCGCGCCAACAAGGCGAACTCGATCGCCTACCAGCCGGCGCTGGAGAAGATCGCCAATTTCGACATCAACTGGAACATCGTCTCCTATCCCGGCGCGGCTTGGGCTCAGCAGGTGTTCCCCAGTGATGCGGAGGAAGTCGCAGTCGCCCGTCTCGCCGAGGCGATCTTCGCGGCATCGCGGGTCGACCGCGACGATCCGATCGCGGCCTGGGCAGAGCATAACGCCGCACTGGCGCAGCGCACGAAATGGCTGAACGGCCAGCGCTTTTCGGCGCTGCATTTCACCGGGCCGGGCACGAACCTCACCATCGGCCTCGCCGACGGGCATGAATGGGAAGGCGGCGCCTCCACCGCGAAGAACGGCGTCACCTGCAACGCCAACATCCCGACCGAGGAGGTCTTCACCACCCCGCATGCCCGCCGCGTCGACGGCCATGTCTCCTCGACCAAGCCGCTCTCCTATCAGGGCACGCTGATCGACAATATCCAGGTGCGCTTCGAGGAAGGCCGGATCGTCGAGGCCAAGGCGAGCCGCGGCGAAGAGGTGCTGAACAAGGTGCTCGACACCGACGCGGGCGCGCGCCGGCTCGGCGAGGTCGCGCTGGTACCGCACTCCTCACCGATCTCGCGGAGCGGCATCCTGTTCTACAACACGCTCTTCGACGAGAACGCCTCCTGCCACATCGCGCTCGGCCAGTGCTATTCGAAATGCTTCATCGACGGCACCAAGCTGACGCCGGAGCAGATCGCAGCGCAGGGCGGCAACAAGAGCCTGATCCATATCGACTGGATGATCGGCTCGGGCGAGGTCGACATCGACGGCATCAAGCCCGACGGCAGCCGCGTCGCGGTGTTCCGCAAAGGCGAATGGGCCTGAGGATCGTCCGGGCCGGCGCCTACCGCCTGAAGCGGTTGCGGTAGGCGGCCGGCGAGGTCCGGGCGATCTCGAAGAAGGCCTTGCGGAAGCTCTCTGGCGAAGCGAAGCCGCAGGCAGCGCCGATATCGGCGAGCGCCATGTCGCTCTCTTCTAGCAGCTTCATCGCCCGGCCGATACGCTCGCGCCTGAGCCATTTCAGCGGCGTCACTCCGGTGCCGTCGCGGAAGCGGCGCAGGAAGGTGCGTTCGCTGAGACCGGCATGGCGCGCCATCGCGCCGATCTCCAAGGGCTCAGCCAGGCGCTCGCGCGCCCAGTCCAGCACGGCCGCGATCGAGCGGCCGGGCCGCGCCTGGATCGGCGCTTCGACATATTGCGCCTGGCCGCCGTCGCGATGTGGCGGCATCACCAGCCGGCGCGCAACGATATTGGCGGTCTTCGCGCCGTGATCGGCGCGGATCAAATGCAGGCACGCGTCGATGCCGGCACTGCTGCCGGCCGAGGTGACGACGCCCCCATCCTCGACATAAAGCACGTCGTCGACCAGCGTCGCGCCCGGGCAGGCATCGGCGAGATGCGGTGCGTGCCGCCAATGCGTCGTCGCCCGCCTGCCATCAAGCAGGCCGGCTGCCGCCAGCACGAAGGCGCCCGAGCAGATCGAGAGCAACCGCGCCCCGCGCCGATGCGCCGCTTGCAGCGCCTCGACCAGCGCAGGAGGCGGAGCCTCGTCGCGATTGCGCCAGCCGGGGATGACGATGGTCTGCGCTTCGATGAGAATCTCCAGTCCGGCATCGACCTGCAGCGAAAAGCCGCCCATCGCCCGTATAGGCCGCTCCGCGGCCGCGACGCGGAAGCGATACCACGGGAAGTCGAACTCCGGCCGCGGCAGGGCGAAGGCCTCGACGACGATGCCGAACTCGAAGGTGCACAACCCATCATAGGCGATGGCGACGACCTCGTGCGGCGCCGCGAAATGGTCCATTCCAGCATCAGCATGCATTTGGCGAAAACCTGCCAGACATTGTCATTTCCGCTACTGCCTGAAATCAGCGCCGGCCGCTACCCCTATGGCCATCACAAACCCCTGGAGGACCGCCATGGCCACCGCAGTCACTGAAATCCCCGCCGCTCCCTCCCATATCGCCCGCGCTCATTTCGAAGCGATGCTGACCTTCGAGACCGATTGCTGGGACACGCATGAGGCGCTGAAGGCGAATGACCGCGACTTCGTCCTCGTCGACGTGCGCTCGCCCGCGCTCTATGCCGAGGGGCATATCGACGGCGCGATCAATATCCCGCATGGCAAGATGACTGCCTCAAGGATGACCGAGCAGCCGGAGGGCAAGACCTTCGTAGTCTATTGCGCCGGCCCGCATTGCAACGGCGCCAACCGCGCCGCTGTCCGCCTCTCGCGTCTCGGCCTGCCGGTCAAGCTGCTGATCGGCGGCGTAACCGGCTGGCTCGACGAGGGCTTTTCGCTGACCAGCACCAGCTGAGCTAGTCGATCCGACCCAGCGCCTGCTCGATCGTGGTGAAGATCTCCTCGATTTCGGCGGGCACGATCACCAGCGGTGGCGACAGCACCAGCGTGTCGCCGGCATTGCGGATCAGCACGCCGGCATCGAGGCAAAGACTGTTCGCCTCCCCGCCCCTGGCGCCATCGGCGCCCGGACGCGGCGCGAGATCGATCGCGCAGAGCAGGCCGGCGGTGCGGATGTCGACGACATGGGCCGCGCCCTTCAGCCGGTGCGCCCGCTCCTCCCAGAGCGGCAGCACCTTGGCGAGCTGCCCAAGGATGTCCTGCTCGGCGAAGACGTCGAGCGTCGCCATGCCGGCAGCGCAGGCGAGCGGGTGGGCCGAATAGGTATAGCCGTGGAGGAGCTCGATCGCCTCGGGCGGGCCGGCCATGAAGGCCTCGTAGACATGGCCGGCGACGAGGACGCCGCCCATCGGCACCGCGCCATTGGTCATGCCCTTGGCGCAGCTCATCAGATCCGGCCTGACGCCATAGGCCTGCGCCGCGAAGGGGCTGCCCAGCCGGCCGAAGCCGGTGATGACCTCGTCGAAGATCAGCAGGATGCCGTGCTTGTCGCAGATCGCGCGCAGGCGTTCGAGATAGCCCTTCGGCGGCGGATAGACCCCGCCCGAGCCGGTCACCGGCTCGACGATGACAGCCGCGACCGTCTGGGGATCGTGGATCTGCAGCAGGGTCTCCAGCGCCTCGGCCGCGGCGAGCCCGCCCTCCGGCCGGCCGCGCGAGAAGGCCATCGTCGCGCGGTCATAGGGCAGCGGCAGATGCGCGACATCGGGCAACAGCGGCCCGAAGGCAGCCTTGTGCCGGCCGATGCCGGAGACCGAGAGCCCGCCCCAGCCCATGCCGTGATAGCCCTTGGCCCGGCCGATCAGCTTGGTCCGCCCGGCTTGGCCGCGCGCCTGATGGTAGGCCCGGGCGATCTTCAGGGCGGTGTCGACCGCCTCCGAGCCGGAA
This sequence comes from Bosea sp. 29B, assembly GCF_902506165.1. NCBI lineage: Bacteria > Pseudomonadati > Pseudomonadota > Alphaproteobacteria > Hyphomicrobiales > Alloboseaceae > Allobosea > Allobosea sp. 29B. The sequence goes on along the minus strand of NZ_LR733817.1, from coordinate 4,675,471 downwards.
TTGACGAAGAAGACATGCTCGATCCCTTCAGGCGCGAAGTCGCAGAGCCGGGCCGCATAGGCCTGTGCATCGGGATGACTCATCTTGAAGGAGGAGACGAAATCGAGCCGGCCGGCGGCGGCGCGGATCGCCTCGGTGATCCTGGCCTGGCCGTGTCCGGCATTGACGCACCAGAGCCCAGCCATGCCGTCGAGCACGCGCCGCCCGTCCGGGGCGATGTAGTGCATGCCCTCAGCCCGCTCGAACAGGAGCGGCGCCTGCCGGAAGGCGCGCATGGGAGTGAACGGCATCCAGAACGCGTCGGGAGCGTTGTCGCAGCGGCTTTCGGCGGCAAGTGCATGCGCGGTCATGGCGAGTCCTCGCTACGGATCGCCACATGATGTCTTTCTTAAATTCAAAAGACAACAGTGAGAATGCCGAGCCGCATCAGTCCAGCCCGTCCGGCCGGCGCAACTGCATGGCGCGCTGGAGATGGCTGCGCATCAGGGCGCTTGCAAGCTGGAGATCGCCGGCCTCGATCGTCGCCAGCATCTGCAGATGCTCGCGGCTGTTCACCACGACGCGCTCATAGCCATAGGTCCAGTCATAGTTGGAGAGCCGGCGCATCTGGTTCTGCCGGCGGATGGCGGAATGGATGAAGCGGTTGCCCGAGGCCGCCGCCAGCCCCTCGTGGAAATCAGCGTTCATCTCATAGAAGCCAATCGCCGAGCTTTCCTTCCAGTGCTGCGACAGGGTCTGCTCGTGCCGGGTCCGCATCTCGTCGATCCAGTCTTGGTCGAGCGAGAAACCGGGCTCGAGGAAGACCATCGGCTCGATCAGCAGGCGGAAGCGGTAGCGCTCGTCATGAGCCGACTGGTCGCGCGGCTCATGCAGGAACCGCCAGCCATAGCCGCGCTTGCGCTCGACCATGTCGAGATCGGCCAGCCGGGCCATCAGCCGCTGAACCTCGGGCCGGCCGAGCTCATAGCGCCGCATCAGTTCGAGTTCGGAAATCTCGTCGGGCAGGCGCCCGCCATGCCGATCCTGCGCCACTTTGACCATGGCGAGTTCGGTCGCGTCAGTGCTCGCACCGAGATCCGCTGACGCCTCGGGCGTGCTCAGCAGCTCGACGCCCTTGTTCGGATGCCGGCGCACCAGCCCCTGAAGGGCAAGATGGTCGATCGCGGCCCGCACCGGCGTGCGCGAGACGTTGAGGCGACGCGCCGCGCTGTTCTCGTTGAGCCAGGCACCAGCTTCGAGCCCATCCTCGCGGACCATGCGGAGAATCCGCTCGGCGATCTCCTGCTGCAAGCGTGTCGGCGTCATCATTGAAAGGCTCTTGATTGTCTTAGTTTGAAATGAAATACATCACAGCCAGACACAGCACCAGTGCGAACCCGCGGAGATCCGGCCATGGTCGAACCCTTTCCCTTCGTCGATGTCTCCGGCACGCCCTATGAGCGCGGCCGCCAGCATGGTGCGGCGGTGCCGAAGCGCGTCAAGCGCTCGATCGAGCTCTATGGCGGACAGCTCGGCGAGCTCGGCTATGACGCCGACGCCAAGTCGCGCCTGATCGGTGAGTTCGCCCGCGAGATCGAAGCCTTCGGTGCACACTATGTCGAGGAGATGCGCGGCATCGCGGATGGAGCCGGCGTCGCGCTCGAAGACGTCATCATGATCAACGCCCGCACCGAGGTGATCGCCAAGGCGAAGCTGGAGAAAAGCAAGCCGGTCGGGGCCGAGGAGGAGCTCGACGACGGCTGCACCGGTGCGATCATCCTGCCGGAGCGCAGCGCTTCGGGCGAACTGATCCACGGCCAGAACTGGGACTGGAAGGCCGAATGCGCGGAGACGGCGATCGTGCTGCGCGTTCGCCGCGAGGACGGCCCCGATTTCCTGACCTTTGTCGAGGCCGGCGGCCTCGCCCGTTGCGGCATGAACGCCGCCGGCATCTCGATCACCGCCAATTATCTCGAAAGTGAGCGCGACTTCACGCAAGTTGGCGTGCCGCTCGCCCTGATCCGTCGCAAGGTGCTGGAGCAAGAGCATCTCGCCTACGCCATCAAGGCAGTCGCGACGACGCCGAAGGCTTGCTCCAATAACATGATGCTCTCGACCGTCGCCGGCTTCGGCATCGACTTCGAATGCGCGCCCGACGCCGCCTTCCCGCTCTATCCCGAGGACGGGCTGATCGTGCACGCCAACCATTGGGTCGGCCAGGTCGCGCTGACCAAGATCACCGATACCGGCACGCCGCGCGTGCCCGAGAGCTTCTATCGCGACTGGCGCGTCAAGAAGCTGCTGAACGAGGCCGGCCGCAAGCTGACGGTCGATGATCTGAAAGCAGCCTTCTTCGACGATTTCCTGACCCCGCATTCGGTCTGCCGGCCGCCGCGCCTCAACGACACCGGCAATCTCTCGGCCACCGTCTCCATGGTGATCATGCAGCCGGCCAAGGGCACCATGGAGGTCGCGCCCCTGCCCGCTCTCAACCGCACCTTCACCCGCTACAGCCTCACGGATGAACCAATGACGCTAGAGCAGGATGCGAAAAAGTGGGAACCGGTTTTTCGCAAGAATCCTGCTCTAACTCTTTGATGAGAGACGGATTCAGATTTCGAATGGGATCGCAGAGCGAGCCCATTTGAAATCATCCGGCTCTCGCACAAGCCGCCGAATAAGGCGGCAACGACGCGTCCAGATCATAAAACAAGGGGAACCTGCCGATGCACAGCCGACGCCGCCTTTCCCTCGCCCTCGCCGGATTGGGCCTTGCGACCGCAGCCATAATGCCGGCCGCGGCCGCGACGCTGAAGGTGCACCTCAACGCCGACATTCGCGGCATCAATCCGGGGGTCAACCGCGACGACAATACCGACTCGGTCATCCTGCATGTCGTCGAGGGTCTCGTCGCCTATGGCGAGGACTCGGCGGTGAAGCCCCTGCTCGCCGAGACGATCGCGGTCTCGCCGGACGGGCTGAGCTATACCTTCACCCTGCGCAAGGGCCTGAAGTTCCACAATGGCGCCGACGTGACCTCGGCCGACATGGTCTGGAGCTGGAACCGCTATATGGACGCGAAAGCCGACTGGCGCTGCCTGTCGGAATTCGACGGGCGCGGCCGCGTCAAGGTCGAGGCGGTGACGGCGCCCGATCCGGCGACCGTCGTCTTCAAGCTGGACAAGCCGAGCTCGCTCTTCCTCGCCAATCTCGCCCGCACCGACTGCGCGATGACGGCAATCCTGCACAAGGACTCGCTCAAGCCCGACGGCTCCTTCGACAAGCCGATCGGCACCGGCCCTTACAAATTCGCCGAATGGAAGCGCGGCGAGTTCGTCCGCCTGACCCGTAACGAGGCTTATGCCAGCCTGCCCGGTGCGCCAGACGGCTATACCGGCGGCAAGCGCCCGCTCATCGACGAAATCCGCTTCATGGTCATCCCGGACGGCGCCACCGCCAAGGCGGCGCTGCTGCGCGGCGATGTCGACGTGATCCCGGACGTCGCCAATGCCGAGGTCAAGGAACTCAGGAAGGACCAGCGCATCGGGCTCTCGATCACACCAAACATGGGCCTGGTCGGTATCCTGCTGCAGACCCGCGATCCGCTACTGGGGAACGTCAAGCTGCGCCAGGCGATCGCTGCGGCGATCGATACCGAGGAACTGGTGGCGCAGGTCACCGACGGGCTCGGCAAGCGCAACAATTCGATCGTGCCGTCGATGTCGTCCTATTACGGCCCGGCCCAGGTCAAGGGCTACACATACGACCTCGCCGCAGCCAAGAAGCTGCTGCAGGAAGCCGGCTACAAGGGCGAGCCGCTGGTGATGCTGGCGAACAAGCGCTACCCGCAGAGCTTCGACGCTGCCGTCGTCTCGCAGCAGATGCTGCAAGCCGCCGGCATCAACGTTCAGATCGAGGTGCTCGAATGGGCGACGCAGCTCGACCGCTATACCAAGGGCAACTACCAGCTCCAGGCCTTCCCCTATTCGGCCAGACTCGACCCCGCTCTCAGCTTCGAATCGATGACCGGCCCGAAGGCGACGCAGCCGCGCAAGGTCTGGGACACCCCGGAGTCGCAGGCGCTGCTCGACAAGTCGATGGTCGTCTCCGACAAGGCCGAGCGCCAGAGGCTATTTGACGAGCTGCACCAGCGCTTCATCGCCGAAGTGCCGATGGTGATGCTCTATAACGGCATCGACGCCGGCGCCTATGGCAAGCGGGTCAAGGGCTACAAGTCCTCGATCCTGTCGAAGCCGCGGCTCTGGGAGGTTACCGTCGCGGACTAAGCCGCACCGCTGACCTCGATCAGGTCCTTGAGGATGTGCTGGCTGATCAGCTCGGCCAGCCGCTCGCCATCCCCGGCGCGGATCGCCGCGACCATGGCGTGGTGGTCCGCGTCGCTGGCCAGCAGGGCCTGATGCGAGGCCCAGACCGTGACCGCCGAACCACGCGAGCGGTCGCGCAGACTCCAGATCGTCTCCACCAGCACCGGATTGCCGCAATGGGCATAGATCAGGCTATGGAAGGCGCGGTTGATCTCGCTCTGCTCGACGCGCGTACCGCTCTGCACCGCCTGGCTGAACTCGTGGGCGAGCGCATCGAGCCGGGCAACGGCATCATCGTCCACCCTGCCGATCACCAGGCGGGACGCGGCGCTCTCCAGGATGATGCGGGTGTCGCGGATCGCACGGTAGGTGGCAAGATCGACCTCGACGACACGGTAGCCGCGATTGGGCACGTGCTCGATCGTCTTGCGCACGGAAAGCTCGTCGAGCGCGGTACGGACATCGAAGCGCGTCGCCTGGAAAGCCTCCTCGAGATCGATCTGCCGCAGCCACTCGCCCGGGCGATAGGCGCGGATATGGATCGCCTTGGCGATCTCGTTGGCGAGTTCGCCCTTGGCGCGCTGGCGGGTTTTTGGACGGCTGGCCATGACGGGTCTCTAGAGCATTGGAGCGATGCTTGCGAGCCGGCTCGCTTGCCTCGGCCACAACCGACGCTGCCCCTATCGAATCCGGCTTGCAGGGGCGATCGTATCATGCAACAAAATTGGCGCCAATCTTATAGCCAATAAGGAAACGCCGCATGACTGCTCCCGTCGCAAGCCAGAGCAAGCAGGACGATGCGGCCACGATTGCGCGCGCGCTCTACGATCTCGGCCCGACGCCGGTCACCGCCTGCAAGGCCGATCCGCGTTTCAGCTATTGCCTCTATGTGCCGAAGAGCCTCGGCAAAGGTGGCCAGCCTCCCGAGCTCGTCGTCACCATGCACGGCACCGGCCGCGGCTTCACCGGCTATCGCGACGCCTTCGAGGCCTTCGGCCGCTGGAACAACTGCGTCATTCTCGCCCCGCTCTTCCCGATCGGCGTGATGGGCGACGGCAACCGCAACGGCTTCAAATACATGCGCGAAGGCGAGGTCCGCTACGACCACATCCTCCTCGCCATGGTCGAGGAGGTCGCCCAGCATTACGGCCTGCGCTTCGACCGCTTCGCTCTGTTCGGCTATTCCGGCGGCGGCCATTTCACCCATCGCTTCCTGATGCTGCAGCCCCACAAGCTCTGGGCCGCCTCGATCGGCGCGCCGGGCTCGGTGACGCTGCTCGACCCGACGCGCGACTGGTGGGTCGGCACCCGCAACATGGCCGAGCTCTTCGGCACCGCCCCCGACATCGAGGCGATCCGTAAGGTCGCGGTGCAGATGATCGTCGGCGCCGCCGATCTCGAAACCTGGGAGATCACCCACAAGCCCGGCGATCGCAGCTGGATGCCGGACGCCAACCGGGCCGGCACGAACCGCCCGGAACGGCTCGATACCCTGCGCCGCAACTTCGAGGAGCACGGCATCAACGTTCGCTTCGACCTGGTGCCGAACATGCCGCATGACGGGTTGAAGGCTGTCTCGCGGGTCGAGGACTTCTTCGCCGACGAGCTGGCCAAACGCCGATCCGGGGCGGCCAAGGCCGCCTGAGGCCAGCGATCGCACGCACAACGACAAGACCAAGACAACAAGACAAAAAGGGGAATTGCCGATGAACCGCCTGCTCGCCTCCGCCTTCGCTTTGCTGGCGCTCGCCAGCCCCGCCGCGGCGCAATCCATCACCGTCGCCGTTGCTGCCGACATCCGCAGCAACAATCCCGGCGTCAATCGCGACGACAACACCGACGACTTCGCGTTGCAACTGGTCGAGGGCCTCGTCGGCTACAATGAGGGCGGCGTCGCGACGCCGCTGCTGGCCGAGAAGGTCGACCTCTCCGCCGACGGCAAGACCTACACCTTCACGCTGCGCCAGGGCGTCAAGTTCCACAACGGCGCCGAGCTCACCTCGGCCGACGTGCTGTGGAGCTGGAACCGCTACATGGACGCCAAGACCGACTGGCGCTGCACCTCGGAATTCGATGGTCGCTCCGGCCTCAAGGTCGAGTCGGTGACGGCGCCGGACGCCCGCACCGTGGTGATGCAGATCGACAAGCCGAACGCGCTCTTCCTCGACACGCTCGCCCGCACCGACTGCGCGATGACCGCGATCCTGCACAAGGATTCGGTCAAGGCCGATGGCTCCTGGGACAAGCCGATCGGCACCGGCCCCTACAAGTTCGGCGAGTGGAAGCGCGGCGAATATTTCACCATGACCGCCTTCGAGGGCTACAAGTCGCCGAAGGACGGCGGCAAGGCCGACGGCTATGTCGGCTCCAAGCGGCCCCTGCTCAAGGACATCAAGTTCCTGGTCGTCAAGGATCCGGCGACGGTGAAGGCCGGCCTGATCTCCGGCGCGCTCGACATGGCCGAGATCCTGCCGAGCGACGCGGCCGAGCTGAAGAAGAACCCGAAGCTCTCGGTCGCGGCCGAGCCCAATGCCGTCAGGCACGTCTTCCTGATCCAGACCAAAGACGCGGTGATGGGCAACCAGAAGCTGCGCCAGGCGATCGCAGCCTCGCTCGACATGGATGAGATCGTCGCCTCCTTCTACAACGACCTCGGCAAGCCCAACACCTCGCCGATCTATTCCGGCTCGAGCTATTTCGGCGAGGTCGAGAAGAAGGGCCATGTCTATGACGCTGCCCGCGCCAAGAAGCTGCTGCAGGAGGCCGGCTACAAGGGCGAGAAGATCGTGATCCTCGCCAACAAGCGCCCGACCGTACCGAGCTTCCCGGCTGCGGTTGTGGCCCAGCAGATGCTGCAGTCCGTCGGCGTCAATGCCGAGATCGAAGTGCTGGACTGGGCGACCCAGCTCGATCGCTTCAACAAGGGCAACTACCAGATGCAGTCCTTCTCCTTCTCAGCCCGCTTCGATCCCGCGATCGCCTTCGAGCAGTTCTCCGGACCGAAGGACAAGCAGCCGCGCAAGACCTGGGACAACCCGGAAGCGCAGAAGCAGATCGACAAGCTCTACGTGACCTCCGACCGGGCCGAGCGGCAGAAGCTCGTCGACGAGCTGCACAATCGCGTCATCGACGAAGTTCCGATGATCTTCGCCTTTAACGGCCTCGACATCATCGCCCATGCCAAGCGCGTCCAGGGCTTCAAGCCGTGGCAGTCGAAGCTGCGCATGTGGGAAGTGACGCTGGCGAACTGACGCCACCTGCCACGCGCATCCGGGAGGAAACCGATGCTGCGCTTTGCGCTGACGCGCATCCTGATGTCCGTGCCGACACTGCTGATCGTGTCGGTCTCGGTCTTCGCCTTGATCCGGCTGATCCCGGGCGATCCGGCCTCGCTGATGCTGGGGGATCTGGCGACCCCGGCCTCGATCGCCGACCTTCAGGCCAGACTTGGCCTCGACCAGAGCCTGCCGGTCCAGTTCGGCATCTGGTTCGGCAATCTTCTCAAGGGCGATCTCGGCCAGTCGATCAACTCGCAGCAGGCGGTGCTGCCGCTGATCCTGCAGCGCTTCTGGATCTCCGCCCAGATCGTGCTGGTTGCGGTCGCGCTCGCCAGCCTCGTCGCGGTTCCCGCGGGCGTGCTCGCCGCCTGGAAGCAGGACACCTCGCTCGACTTCAGTCTCGTCGCCGTCGCGACGTTGCTGCTCTCGATCCCGACCTTCTGGCTCGGCCTGCTGCTGCTGCTGTTCTTCGGGCTCAAGCTCGAATGGCTGCCGGTGGTCGGCTACGTCTCGATCGCCGAAAATCCTATGGCCGGCATCCTCTATCTGATCATGCCGATCATGACGCTGTTCCTGCACGAAATCGGCGTGATCCTGCGTATGGCGCGCGCCTCGACGCTGGAAGTGCTCCGGCTCGACTACATCACCCATGCCCGCGCCAAGGGCCTGACCGAGAGCGCCGTGCTCTGGAACCACGCCTTCAAGAACGCCTTCGGCCCGACCTGGACGCTGATCGGCCTCGTGCTCGGCAACCTGCTCGGCGGCATCGCCGTCGTCGAGACCGTCTTCACCATTCCCGGCCTCGGCCGCCTGCTGGTCGATTCGATCTTCGCCCGCGACTATCCGGTGATCCAGGGCTGCATGCTCTTCGTCGCCTTCACCTATGTGCTGGTCAATCTGGTGATCGACCTCTGCTATCCGATCTTCGATCCGAGGGTGACGGCGCAATGAGGCTCCCCGCTCCCAACGCCCTGGTCGGCGGCACGCTGATCGGCTTCCTCGCCATCGTCGCAAGCGTCAGCTCCGTCTGGACCCCCTACGACCCCTTGCGGCTCTCGTTCCGAGCCAAGCTCGCGGCGCCCTCGGCGATGCACTGGCTCGGCACCGACGAGTTCGGCCGCGACGTGCTCTCGCGCCTGATGGCGGGCGCCGCCACATCGGTCTGGATCAGCCTGCTGACCGTCGCGCTCGCCGTCTCGCTCGGCACGGTGATCGGCCTGTTCTCGGGCTATGTCCGCGGCTGGGTCGACCGCACCATCATGGCCTTCAACGACGCGCTGCTCGCCTTCCCCGGCATCCTGCTGGCGCTCGGCCTGCTCGCCGTGGTCGGCGCCAATAAATACGGCATCATCCTGGCGCTCGGCATCGCCTATGCGCCCTCGGTCGCCCGCATCGTGCGCGGCACGGTGCTCTCGCTGCGCGAGCGCGAGTTCATCTCGGCCTCGCGGGTGATGGGCAACTCCGAGGGCTTCACCATGCTGCGCCACATCCTGCCGAACTGCATCGCGCCGCTGACCGTGCTGGCGACCTCCATGTTCGGCTGGGTGCTGCTGGCGGAGAGCTCGCTCTCCTTCCTCGGCCTCGGCGTGCCGCCACCGGCGCCGACCTGGGGCAATATGCTCGCGGGCTCGCGGCCCTATATCGGTCAGGCCGTCTGGCTCGGCATCTTCCCGGGCCTGTGCATCTCGCTGACGCTGCTCGGCATCAACCTGCTCGGCGATGCGCTCCGCGACAAGCTCGACCCGCGGATGAGGGGTGCGCGATGACCAAAGCGTTTTCAAGCGAAGTGGGCACCGGTTCGCGTGAAGAAAACGCGTCGAGCAAAAGCCCCAAACCCCTGCTCGAAGTCGACGGCCTAACGCTGAGGATCGGCGCGAGCGGCCGCACCGTCGTCAACGATGTCAGCTTCTCCGTCTCGCCCGGCGAGATCGTCGGCATCGTCGGCGAGTCCGGCTCCGGCAAGACGCTCGCGGCCCGCGCCGTGATGGGCTTCATCCCGCCGGCGGTGCGCCTGATCTCGGGCTCGATCCGCTTTGACGGCGAAGAGGTCACGACCATGGCCCCAAAGCGCCTGCGGGCGATCCGCGGCGCCAAGGTTGGCATGGTCTTCCAGGAGCCGATGACCTCGCTCAACCCCTCCATGCTGATCGGGCGCCAGCTCGAGGAGGGCCTCGCGCTGCATCTCAAGCTTGATGCAGCAGGCCGGCGCGAGCTCATCCTCGACATGCTCCGCCGCGTCGGCATCCGCGATCCCGAGGGCGCCTTCAACGCCTATCCACACCAGTATTCCGGCGGCATGCGCCAGCGCATCATGCTGGCCTCGGTCATGCTGTTGAAGCCGGCGCTGCTCCTCGCCGACGAGCCGACCACCGCGCTCGACGCCGTCGTCCAGCGCGACGTCATGGAGCTGATGGTCGACCTGACCAAGGAGAACGGCACTGCCGTGCTGCTGATCTCGCATGATCTCGGCATGGTTGCGCGCTATTGCAGCCGCATCGTCGTGATGTGCCAGGGCGATGTCGTCGAGCACGGCAACAGCGAAGACATCCTCGCCCGGCCGCAGCACCCCTATACCCGCAAGCTGCTGGCAGCGATGCCGCATCGCGAGCCGGCGCGCGATCTGCCCGAGGCAAAGACGCCGCTCGTCGCGGTCGACGGTCTCGTCGTCGACTATGGCGGCCGCCAGGGCTTCTTCCGCAAGGAGCAGCCCAAGCGCGCTTTGCACGGCATCAGCCTGTCAGTGAAGCCCGGCGAGGTCGTCTCCGTCGTCGGCGGCTCCGGCTCGGGCAAAACCACGCTCGGCCACGCCATCGCCGGACTGATCAAGCCGAGCGAGGGCGCGATCCTGTTCAACGGCAAGCCGATCGACAAGAGCGAGACGGCCTATTGGGACTACCGGCTCAACTGCCAGATGGTCTTCCAGGACCCCTATTCTTCGCTCGATCCGCGCATGACCATCGGCGAGCTCGTCGGCGAGCCCCTGCGGCTGGTCAAAGGCATGGGCTCGGCCGAGAAAAAGGCGCGCTTGCAGGAGGTCCTCGGCGAGGTCGGGCTCGGCGACGGCTTCGCCGAGCGCTATCCGCACGAGCTCTCAGGCGGCCAGCGCCAGCGCGTCGCCATTGCCCGCGCCATCATCCGCCGGCCGAGCTTCGTCATCGCCGACGAGCCGGTCTCGGCCCTCGACGTGACCGTGCGCGCTCAGGTGCTGGAGCTCTTCGCGCAGCTGCAGAAGAAGCACGGCTTCTCCTGCCTGTTCATCAGCCACGACCTCGGCGTGGTCGAGCAGGTCTCCGACCGCGTCATCGTCATGCAGGACGGCCGCATCGTCGAGGAAGGCACGCGCGACCAGATCTTCGACGCACCCCAGCACGACTACACCCGCAAGCTGCTCTCAGCCGTGCCCGGGTTGGAAAGCACGGAAGATGGCGGCGTTCGCCTGTTCTGGCGGCTCGCTGAGCCGGCGTGATGACAGCCGTCATGCTCGCCCTTGTGGCGAGCATCCACGTCTTGAACACCGCCCTGCCCGAGGGAAGACGTGGATGGTCGGGACAAGCCCGACCATGACGGAAAGTGCAATGCGAACTGAAGAGCCCTCGCCATGAAGAACGGAATGATCGTCGCTCCGCAGCCGGAAGCCGTCGAAGCCGGCGCCGCGGTGCTGGAGCGCGGCGGCAATGCGATCGACGCGGCGATCGCCTGCGCCTTCATGCAGGGCGTAGTCGATCCGCTGATGTCGGGCATCGGCGGCTTCGGCTCGATGCAGCTCTACATGCCCGGCAAGGGCGTCCATGAGATCGTCGAGTTCTACGCCCGCGCCTCTTACTCCGCGAAGCCGGAGATGTGGCAGGACAAGCTGCGCGGCCAATCGCGCGATGGCTTCGCCTTCCTGCTCGAAGGCGGCATCAACGAGTTCGGCCATCTCGCCGCCTGCACGCCTGGCAGCGTCAAGGGCTATGACTATGTGCTCTCGCGCTTCGGCACGATGGACTGGGCCGATGTCATGGCGCCGGCGATCAAACAGGCCCGCGAGGGCGTGCTGGTGCGCCCGCACATGCACTGGTTCTGGACGCAGGACCAGAGCGGCTCCGGCCAGGTCAACACCTCGGACAAGCTGCGCTACAGCGAGACCGGCAAGCGCCTCTATTTCCGTCCTGATGGCAGCGCGAAACGCCCGGGCGACATCATCGTCAATGCCGACATGGCCAATACGCTCGAGCGGCTCGCCAAGGGCGGCGCCGACCTGTTCTACCATGGCGAACTCGCCGAGGAGATTGCCGCCGACTTCGCCAAACATGGTGGCCTGATCTCGCGCGAGGACCTCGCCCGCTACGAACTCTCCGTCGCCGAACCGATCTGGGGCTCCTATCGCGGCCACCGCATCTCGACCTCGCCGCCGCCGGCGAGCGGCATGTCGATGCTGCAGATCCTTCACATGCTCGAGCCCTTCGACATCGGCTCGCTCGACCATGGCTCGGCCGAGCATGTCCGCCTGCTGGCCGAGGCGATGAAGCGCATGACCATCGACAAGGACCAGTTCATGGGCGACCCGGCCTATGTCGACGTGCCGGTCGAGCGCCTGATCTCGAAGGAGCATGCGGCAAGCCAAGCCGAGAGCATCCGCCGCGGCGAGCGTGCCGACGTGAAGCGGCTGGAGCGCTCCTCGTCGCGCGAGACCACCCATGTCACCGTGGTCGATCGCCATGGCAATGCGGTCGCGCTGACCCATACGCTCGGCAGCCCGTCGGGCGCGATCACCGAGGGTCTCGGCTTCATCTACAACGGCACGATGAGCCGCTTCGACCCGCGCCCCGGCCGTGCCGGCTCGATCGCGCCCGGCAAGCGCCGCTCCTCCTCGGCCGCGCCGACCATCGTCTTCAAGGGCGACAAGCCCTTCATCGTCATGGGCGCGCCGGGCGGCAGCTATATCGCCCCGGCGATGGCGCAGGGCATCATGAACGTCATCGATTTCGAGATGTCGATGCTGGAAGCGGTGGCGGCGCCGCGCGTGATGGGCGTGTCGAACTCGATCGACATCAGCAACCGCATCCGCCGCAGCGTCGAGGCGCAGCTCAAGGCCAAGGGCTACGACGTCAAGCGCTCTGCCCAGAGCTATCCCTTTGCCGCGCTGCACGGCGTCAAGATCGAGGACGGGCTCGCGACCGGCGGCGCCGACCCCCAGCGCGACGGCATGGCGATCTCGGTGCCGGCGTAGAGGCGACTAAACCGGCGCGATCTGCAGCGGGTCGACCGAGATCGCCCGCTTCAGGGCGCGCAGGCCGAAGGTCGTGCGCGACTGCCGCATGCCCGGCAGGCGGTAGATCTTCTCGCGCAGGAAGCGCTCATAGTGCTCGGTGCCGCTGACCACGGCCTTGACCAGGTAGTCGTAGTCGCCGGTGACGAGATAGGCCTCGACCACCTCGGGAATGCGCGCCAGCGCCTCGCCGAAGCGGTCGAGCAGCTTGTCGTCATGCTTGTCGAGCGTGATCTCGATGAAGACGACATTGTCGAGCCCGAGCGCGCGATGGTTCAGCACCGCGACATATTTCTCGATCGCGCCGCTCTCCTCCAGCCGCTTCACCCGCGTCCAGCACGGCGAGGGTGAGAGCCCGACCTTCTCGGCCAGCGCATTGATCGTCAGCCGGCCATCCTCGTTCAGCGCCGACAGGATGCGCCGGTCGATCTGGTCAAGCTCCTCGCTGCGCCGCGCCTTGATCGCCATCGGGCGAATTTTCCGCTTAATATCGAGATTGCAGAAAGATCATCCGAGCGAAGGCAAATCTCAAGGCCATTTCGGCAAGAAATCGATGTGTTACCACCCTAACATGCCCGAATAATGACGGCGTCTCGACGGACGCACCGGCAAACGTGCCTTGCGGCCAGCATCGCAAGGCGGAATGCTGGACCCGACAGAGCCTAGGGAGCGCGGACATGACAGACCCCTCACCGCTTCGGTTCCACGTTCCCGTCCCCGCCAGTCGTCCCGGCGAGAAGCCCGATTTCTCGCATGTCGTGATCCCGAAGGCCGGCTCGGTGCAGCGCCCGCCAGTCGATGTCGATCCCCGGGAAATCCGCGACCTCGCCTATTCGATCATCCGCGTGCTCGACCGTGAGGGCGAGGCGGTCGGTCCCTGGGTGCCCGAGCTCTCCAAGGACGAGCTGATCCGCGGCCTGCGCCATATGCTGACGCTGCGCGCCTTCGACGCCCGGATGCAGATGGCGCAGCGCCAGGGCAAGACCTCGTTCTACATGCAGCACACCGGCGAGGAGGCGGTCAGTTGCGCCTTCCGCATCGCGCTCGGCAAGGGCGACATGAACTTCCCGACCTATCGCCAGGCCGGGCTGCTGATCGCGCACGATTATCCGCTCGTCGAGATGATGTGCCAGATCTACTCGAACGAGCGCGACCCGATGAAGGGCCGGCAATTGCCGGTGATGTACTCCTCCAAGGAGAACGGCTTCTTCTCGATCTCGGGCAACCTCACCACCCAGTATGTGCAGGCTGTCGGCTGGGCGATGGCTTCGGCGATCAAGGGCGACAACAAGATCGCGGCCGCCTGGGTCGGCGACGGCTCGACCGCCGAATCCGACTTCCACGCGGCGCTGGTCTTCGCCTCGACCTACAAGGCCCCGGTCGTTCTCAACGTCGTCAACAACCAATGGGCGATCTCGACCTTCCAGGGCATTGCGCGGGGCGGCTCCGGCACCTTCGCCGCCCGCGGCCTCGGCTTCGGCATCCCGGCACTGCGCGTCGACGGCAACGACTACCTCGCCACCTATGCCGTGGCGCAATGGGCGATCGAGCGGGCCCGCCGCAATCTCGGGCCGACGCTGGTCGAATACGTCACCTACCGCGCCGGCGCGCATTCGACCTCGGATGACCCGTCCGCCTATCGGCCCAAGCACGAATCCGACGACTGGCCGCTCGGCGACCCCATCGTCCGGCTAAAGCAGCATTTGATCGCGATCGGCGCCTGGACCGAGGAGCGCCACAAGCAGGCCGAGGCCGAGATCATGGCGACCGTGATCGCCGCGCAGAAGGAAGCCGAGAGCTTCGGCACGCTGCATGCCGGCGGCAAGCCCTCCTCGCGCGACATGTTCGAGGACGTCTATGCCGAGCTGCCGCCGCATCTGCGCCGCCAGCGCCAGCAGATCGGAGTCTGAGCCATGGCCCGCATGACCATGATCGAGGCGATCCGCTCGGCCCTCGACGTCTCCATGGGCCGCGACGACAACGTCGTCGTTTATGGCGAGGATGTCGGCTATTTCGGCGGCGTCTTCCGCTGCACCCACGGCCTCCAGCAGAAATACGGCGTCAACCGCTGCTTCGACGCACCGATCAGCGAACTCGGCATCGTCGGCACCGCGATCGGCATGGCCGCCTATGGCCTGCGCCCCTGCGTCGAGATCCAGTTCGCCGACTACATGTACCCGGCCTATGACCAGATCGTCTCCGAGGCGGCGCGCCTGCGCTACCGCTCGGCCGGCGACTTCACCTGTCCGATGGTGATCCGCATGCCGACCGGCGGCGGCATCTTCGGCGGCCAAACCCACAGCCAGAGCCCGGAAGCCCTGTTCACCCACGTCTCCGGGCTGAAGACGGTGGTGCCGTCCAATCCGCGCGACGCCAAGGGCCTGCTGATCTCGGCGATCGAGGATCCCGATCCCGTGATCTTCCTCGAGCCGAAGCGGCTCTATAACGGCCCCTTCGACGGCCATCACGACCGCCCGGTCACGCCCTGGTCGAAGCACGATCTCGGCGAGGTCGAGGAAGGCCACTACACCATCCCACTCGGCAAGGCGGCGATCCGCCGCGAAGGCTTGGCCGTCACCATCGTCACCTACGGCACCATGGTCCATGTCGCGCAGGCCGCCACCGAGGAGACCGGCATCGACGCCGAGATCATCGACCTGCGCACCCTGCTGCCGCTCGACCTCGACACGATCGTCGCCTCGGTCTCGAAGACCGGGCGCTGCATCGTCCTGCACGAAGCGACACTGACCTCGGGCTTCGGCGCCGAGCTGGCCGCGCTCATCCAGCAGCATTGCTTCTACCATCTGGAGGCGCCGGTCGTGCGCGTCACCGGCTGGGACACGCCTTATCCGCACGCCCAGGAATGGGACTACTTCCCCGGCCCCGCCCGTCTCGGACGGGCGCTTCGCGACATCATGGAGGCACGCTGATGGCCGAGCGCATCATCAAGCTGCCCGATGTCGGCGAGGGTATCGCCGAGGCCGAGCTGGTCGAGTGGCACGTCAAGGTCGGCGACATCGTCCGCGAGGACGATTTGATCGCCGCGGTGATGACCGACAAGGCGACCGTCGAGATCCCCTCGCCGGTCGAAGGCGAGGTCACCTGGGTCGGCGCCGAGATCGGCGACACCGTCGCGATCGGCTCGGCGCTGGTGAAGCTGAAGGTCCCAGGCGGGACCGCGAGCGAGGAGCCGGCCGAGGCCGAGGCGCCTGTCGAGCCGCCCAAGGAAAAGCCCGCTGCTGCGGCTGCCTCGGCCACGCCGGCGGCAGCTCCGGAGCCCGCTCCCAAGCAGATGCCGACGCCGAAGCCCGCGGCTCCGGTCCGCCCAGCTCCTGTCATCACCACACCGGCGCCGCGCCGGCCGGTCGGCGAGAAGCCGCTGGCGTCGCCCGCCGTCAGGCTGAAGGCGCGCGAAGCCGGTGTCGACCTGCGCCAGGTCCAGGGCTCCGGCCCGGCCGGCCGCGTCACCCATGAGGACATCGACGCCTTCATCCTGCGCGGCCCCGAGGCTCCGGCCAAGGGCGGGCTCGTCGCCAAGACTGCGATCACCGATGTCAAGGTCGTGGGCTTGCGCCGCCGCATCGCCGAGAAGATGGCGCTGTCGAAGTCGCGCATCCCGCACATCACGATTGTCGAAGAAGTCGATGTCTCCGCTCTCGAAGACCTGCGCGCCGCGCTCAACAAGAAGCCGACGGCCGAGCGGCCGAAGCTGACGATACTGCCCTTCCTGATGCGGGCGATGGTCAAGGCGCTCGGCGAACAACCCGGCCTCAACGCGCTCTATGACGACGAGGCCGGCATCGTCCACCAGCATGCCGGCATCGATATCGGCATCGCCACGCAGGCCCCATCCGGCCTGATGGTCCCGGTCGTCAAGCATGCCGAGGCGCGCGACCTCTGGGGCTGCGCCATCGAACTCTCCCGCCTCGCCGAACGGGCCCGCGACGGCTCGGCGACGCGCGACGAGCTCACCGGCTCGACCATCACCATTACCTCGCTCGGGGCGCTCGGCGGCATTGCCACCACCCCGGTGATCAACCATCCCGAGGTCGCGATCGTCGGCGTCAACAAGATGGTGGTCCGTCCGGTCTGGGACGGCACGACCTTCGTGCCGCGCAAGATGATGAACCTCTCCTCCAGCTTCGACCACCGCGTCATCGACGGCTGGGACGCCGCCGTCTTCGTGCAGCGGCTGAAAGAATTGCTGGAGACGCCGGCGACCTTGTTCGTCGATATCTGAACCGGGACGCGCGACATGACCGAGATCACCTGTAAGCTGCTCGTCATCGGCGCCGGCCCCGGCGGCTATGTCTGCGCCATCCGCGCCGGGCAGCTCGGCATCGACACCGTCATCGTCGAGAGCGGCAAGCTCGGCGGCAGCTGCCTCAATGTCGGCTGCATCCCCTCCAAGGCGATGATCCATGTCGCCGAGGAATTCGAGAAGGCCGCCCATGCCGCCGCCGGCAAGACGCCGTTCGGCCTCACCGCCGCCGAGCCGAAGCTCGACCTGAAGCAGGCCGTCGCCTGGAAGGACGGCATCGTCCAGCGCCTCAACAACGGCGTCGCCGGCCTGCTGCGCAAGGCCAAGGTCAAGATCGTCCACGGCCAGGCTCGCTTCCGTGACGGCAAGACCGTGGCGGTCGAGACCGAGACCGGCCCCAAGATCATCAAGGCCGAGACGATCGTGATCGCGACGGGCTCTCATCCTGTCGAACTGCCTTTCCTGCCCTTCGGCGGCAATGTCATCTCTTCGACCGGCGCGCTCGCGCTGACCGAACTGCCGAAGCGCCTCGTCGTGGTCGGCGGCGGCTATATCGGGCTGGAGCTCGGCACCGCCTTCGCCAAGCTCGGCAGCAAGGTCACCGTGGTCGAGGCGCAGGACAAGATCCTGCCACTCTACGACGCCGAATTGACGGGGCCCGTCGCCAAGAGCCTCTCGGCCCTCGGTGTCGAGGTCCTGCTCGGCGCCAAGGCGCTCGGCCAGACCGCCAAGGGCGACGGCCTGCGCATCGAGACGGCCGACGGCAAGGAGCGCGAGCTGCCGGCCGACAAGATCCTGGTCACGGTCGGCCGTGCGCCTGCGACGGCCAAGCTCGGCCTCGACGAGCTCGTGCTCGACATGGACGGCCGCTTCATCCGCATCGGCGAACGCTGCGAGACCTCGATGCGGGGCATCTACGCCATCGGCGACGTCACCGGCGAGCCGATGCTGGCCCATCGCGCCATGGCGCAGGGCGAGATGGTCGCCGAGATCGTCGCCGGCGAGCCGCGCGTCTGGGACAAGGCCTGCATCCCGGCGATCTGCTTCACCGACCCGGAGATCGTCACCGCCGGTCTCTCGCCGGCGGAGGCCAAGGCCGCCGGCTTCGAGACCAAGATCGGCCAGTTCCCGTTCCAGGCCAATGGTCGCGCCATGACCCGCCATGGCGAAGCCGGCTTCGTCCGTGTCGTGGCGCGAGCCGACAACCATCTCGTCCTCGGCATCCAGGCCGTCGGGCAGGGCGTCTCGGAGCTTTCCGCCGCCTTCGGCCTCGCCATCGAGATGGGCGCGAGGCTTGAAGACGTCGCTGGCACGATCCACGCCCACCCGACCTTGGGCGAGGGCTTCCAGGAATCGGCACTGAAGGCGCTCGGTCACGCCTTGCACATCTGAGCCTTGCACATCTGAGGCGAACGCAGGCCGGGGTTCAACCCGGCGAGGGTTGACGTAGCGGCTGATGCCGCTTCGACTGGCAGGACGGGTCGCGTCGGACCCGCCCTGACTGCCGGAGCTTTCTGCCGTGACCGAACCCTGCGATCTCGATGCCGTCACCGCCCGCCGCCTGATCGGCGAGAAGAAGCTCTCGGCGGCCGAGCTGCTCGACAGCTGCCTCGCCCGGATCGACGCGGTCGACCCGGCCGTCAACGCCATGGTGGCGCGCGACGACGAGCGGGCGCGGGCGACCGCGAAGGCCGCCGATGCCGCCACCATGCGCGGCGACGCTTTGCCGGCACTGCACGGCCTGCCGATCGGCATCAAGGACCTAGAGGATGTCGCCGGCCTGCGCACCACCTATGGCAGCCCGCTCTTCGCCGACCATGTCCCGACGCAGGACCAGGGCATCGTCGCCTCCGTGCGCAAGGCCGGAGCCGTCATCGTCGGCAAGACCAACACGCCGGAATGGGGCGCCGGCGCCAACACCCGCAATGCCGTCTATGGCGTCACCGGCAACCCGTTCGATCCCTCGCGCTCGGCCGCCGGCTCCTCCGGCGGCTCGGGCGTCGTGCTCGCGACCAACATGGTGCCGATCGCGACCGGCTCGGACACCGGCGGTTCCTTGCGCAACCCGGCTGCCTTCAACGGCATCGTCGGCTTCCGGCCGACGCCGGGGCTGGTGCCGAGCGACAAGCGCCCGCTCGGCTGGAACCCGCTCTCGGTGCTCGGCCCGATGGCGCGCACCGTGCCCGATCTCTGCCTCCTGCTCTCGACGATGGTCAGCGACGACGCCGTCGACCCGCTGGCGACGACGATCCATGGCAAGCAAGTCAGGCGGGCGGAAGACTTCGCCCGGCCGGACCATTGCGATCTCGCCTCGCTGAAGGTCGCGATCACCCCGGATTTCGGCTTCACACCGACCGAGAAGCACATCCGCGAGGTCTTCGCCGACAAGGTCGGCCGCTTCAGCAAGGTCTTCGGCCGGGCTGACGAGGCAACGCCGAACTGCGCCGGCACCGATGAGAGCTTCGAGGTGCTGCGCGCCGTCTCCTTCCTCGCCAGCCATCACGACCGCTCGATCAAGACGCCCGACAAGGTCGGCCCCAATGTCCGCGCCAATGTCGAGGAAGGCCTGCGCTACAGCGCGCTCGACGTCACCCGCGCCCTGAAGCAGCAGACGGTGCTCTATCACGAGTGGCAGCGCTTCTTCGAAGACTACGACGTCATCCTCTCGCCGGCGATGACGCTGTCGCCGCGGCCCTGGTCCGAGCTCTATCCGGCCGAGATTGACGGCAAGCCGACACGGACCTATTTCCACTGGCTGGCGAATGCCTATGCCGTGACGATCGTCGGCCATCCCGCAATCTCGCTGCCGGTCGGGCTCGACCGCAACGGCATGCCCTTCGGCCTGCAGATCGTCGGCCCTCGCGGCGGCGACGCCAAGGTCCTTGCCGTTGCGGCGGCGCTGGAGCAGCTTCTTGCGGGCGATCCGCTGACGGCACGGCCGGTGCCCGATATCGCCAGGCTGAAGGCCGCCCCGAAGCTGGCGGACAGCCCGAATTTTCTTGGCTTCGACTAATCGAGGCCAACCTTTTTCGTCCTATCGAGCAGCAGAAAGAACCGGGTTTATCGGCAAGTCGATTCAATCATAAAAGGGGAGAGATATATGAAGCGTCGTCAGTTCCTGCAGGGCACGGCAGCCGCCGCCCTGCTCGCTCCAACGCTCGCACGAGAGGCTTGGGCCCAGGCACCGAGCGCGACCGTGCTCAAGATGGCGCCACAAGCCAACCTCACCTCGCTCGATCCGATCTGGACGACGGCGACCGTGACCAACAATCACGGCTACTACGTCTACGACACCCTCTATGGCGGCGATCTCGACCTGAAGCCGCAGCCGCAAATGGCCGAGGGCCACGAGATCTCCGCCGACGGCAAGATCTGGAAGATCAAGCTGCGCGAGGGCCTGGCCTTCCATGACGGCCAGCCGGTCCGCTCGATCGACTGTATCGAGAGCCTGAAGCGCTGGTGCCAGCGCGACCCCTATGGCCAGCTCCTGATCAAGGCCGTCGAGGCCTGGGGCGCGCCGGACGAGCGCACCATCGAGATCAAGCTGACCCGGCCCTTCCCGATGATGCTCGACTGCATGGCCAAGGCCGACAACCCGCCCTTCATCATGCCGGAGCGCCTGGCCAAGACCGAGGCGACCAAACAGGTCACCGAGATGACCGGCTCGGGCCCCTACAAGTTCGTCGCCAGCGAGTACGTCTCGGGCAGCCGCGTCGTCTACGAGAAGAACGAGGCCTACAAGCCGCGCAGCGAACCGCCGAGCCGCAATGCCGGCGGCAAGGTCGCGCATTTCAAGCGGATCGAATGGCCGATCCTGCCCGACCCGGCGACCGCCGCCGCCGCCTTGACCAAGGGCGAGATCGACTGGTGGGAACGCCCGCTCGCCGACCTCCAGCCCTTGCTGGCCAAGAGCCCGGATGTCGTCCGCGAGGTCATCGACAAGAACGGCCGCGGCTCGATCATGCGGCTGAACCATCTCCAGCCGCCCTTCAACAATCCGAAGGTCCGCGCCGCGGTTCGCCTGGGCGTCAACCAGGAAGACTATATGCGGGCGTCGCAGGGCGACGACACCACCGCCTGGCAGGTCTGCCGGAATCTGTGGTGGCGCGGCACGCCCTATTACACCGGCGAGCTCGAGGATTTGATGCCGCAGAGCGTCGACAAGGCCAAGGCGGCGCTGAAGGAGTCCGGTTACAATGGCGAGAAGGTCGTCATCATCAACCCGACCGACTTCCCCGATATCGGCCCGCTCGGCGACGTCACCTACGAATTGCTGAAGGCGATGGGCATGAATGTCGAGATGGCGGCCAGCGACTGGGGCACGGTGATCCAGCGCCGCAACAGCCGCGAGCCGGTCGAGAAGGGCGGCTGGAGCATCTTCCACACCACCGGCGCCGCCGTCGGCTGGGGCAACCCGGCGCTCTCCAATCTCGTGCGCGGCCCTGGCGACAAGGGCTGGTTCGGCTGGTGGACCAACACCAAGGCCGAGGAGATGGCGGAGGAATGGCTCTACGCACCGGACGAGGCCAAGCAGAAGCAGGTGGCAGTCGCGCTCGGGCGCCTGGCGCTGGAGGAATGCGCCACGATCCCGCTCGGCCAGTTCGTGATCAAGACCGCCTATCGCAAGGGCCTGACCGGCATGCTGCCGGGCTCGGCGCCTTATCCGTGGGGGCTGAAGCGGGGTTGAAATCTCGCCGTCATTCTCGGGCGGCGCGTAGCGCCGACCCGAGAATCTCATGACGAGAAGGCGCTGGCTGGCGCCTCCTTCGGCCTGAGATGCTCGGGTCAGGCCCGAGCATGACGCCTAACTCAATTCGCCGCCACCGCCGCCGACCAGGGCGAGGCGGCGTCGCTGATGCCTTCCTGCCCGTCCTGCCCGGTTCGCACCATGTTCGGGCAGGCAAAGTTGAGCGGCAGCACGCCATGCTCGACCACGGTTAGCGAGCCGGCTGCCGCCAGCGCATCGAGCGTACCCTCGGGCAGGCGGGCATCGGCGCTGGTGCCGTCGGGACCGGAGACGTCGATGCGCGGCTGGTGCGCGGCATCCTCCAGGCTCATGCCACTGTCGAGAGTGAAGGCCAGCATCTGGTAGACGCTCGCGAGGATGCGCCGCCCGCCCGAGGCGCCGGCGCCATGGCGCGGATAGGCGCCATCGGCAGGGGTCACCACCACCGGACACATATTGCACAAGGGACGGGCTCCCGGCGCGATCGCATTGGCGCTGCCTGGACGCGGGTCAAACCACATCATGCCGTTGTTCATCAGCACGCCGGTGTCGGGCAGGACGAGGCGGCTGCCCATCGAGGACAGCAGGGTCGTGGTCAGCGCGACGATCGTGCCCTCGCCGTCGACCACGGTGAGATGCGTGGTGCAGGTCTCGCCCGGCTCCTTCGCGGCTTGCGCCGCGCCGAGCCCTTCGAGCCGGCTTGCATAGGCCTCGCGCATCACCTGCGACAGCCTGGCGAACCAAGTCGAGTCCGGCCCGCCCTCCGGCGGCGGACTTGCCGCCATGCCCTCGACCACAGCCTGCAAAGTCGGTGCAGCGGTCAGCCCGCCGGCGGTGTGGATCCGGTGCGTGCCGCGCCAGTCGATCACCGGCGCCTCGCGCACGCTCGCGCGGCAGTCGGCGAGGTCCTGCGCATCGACGACGCCACCGGCCGCGGCAATGTCGGCAGCCAATCTCTTCGCCAGCTCGCCGCGATAGAAATCGTCGAGCCCGGCCTTGGCGAGATGTTCGAGCGTCGCACCGAGATTGCCGAGCGTCCGGAAGCCCGGCACGCCCTGATAGGGCGGCACCGGCGGCAAGCCGCCCGGCAGGTAGATGCGGGCGCTCTCCTCGTAAAGCCTGAGCACAGAGGCCGAGGAGGCGATCTTCAGCGTCGTGTACCAGTCCTGCGCCAGACCGCGCCTGGCCAGGACGATCGCGGGCTGAAGCAGCTCGGAGACGGGCATGCTAGTGCCGAACGTCTCCTTCAGCTTGGCGTAGCCGGCAACAGAAGACGGGATGCAGAAGGAGAGCGGTCCGTGGATGTTGCGATCGCCTTCGACCTCCGGCCAGGCGAACAGGTCGAACTTCATCGCGCCGGTCATCGGATAATCGGCCGGATCGGCGCGGCGCGGCGCGACAGGGCCGAAATCCACGACTTGGGCTTTGCTTTCGCCGGCCTTGAGCACAACGCCGAAACCGATGCCGCCGAGTCCACTGTTCCAGGGCTCGACCGCTGCCAGCGCGAAGGCGGTGGCGACTGCGGCATCAGCGGCGTTGCCGCCGGCTTCCAGGATCGCCGCCCCGGCGGCGGCGGCCTCGTGGTTCTGCGAGACGACGACGCCCTTGCGTCCGCGCGCCGAAGGCTTGGTCAGGCTCCAGTTCTGGGTGCGATAGGCCTTGGCGCGGCTCGGCTCGGTCGTCATTGGGCAGGATCCGGTCTCGATAGGGACGCCCCATCGTGGCATGCCGCCATCCGGGCGTCACTTGAGGATGCCTCAAGCCTGCCCCGCGACCGGCGCTCGCCCTGCACCCGAAAACCGGCCCGGCAGCCACGGCGGATGCCGCGCCGCCGGACCGGCCAAATCGGCGTCAGGCGGCAGACCGCAGCTTCACGCCCGGGAAGTCCACAGGGACGTCGAAGGCGACGTTGACGTAGTTGGTGAACAGGTTGAGCGCGACATGCGCCATGATCTCGACGATCTCGCCATCGTCGAAGCCGGCCGCCCGCAACGCCGCGACATCGCTCTCGCCGATCGCGGCGCGGTTCTCGACGACCTTCAGCACGAAGGCGAGCGCCGCCGCGGTGCGTGGATCGCTGGAGAGACCAGCCTGCGCCTCGCTCATCTCGGCAGCGCTGGCACCGGTCTTACGGCCCAGTGCTGTGTGGGCGGCGAGGCAGTAGTCGCAAGCGTTGCGATCGGCGATCGCAACCGCGATCTGCTCACCGAGCTTGGCGCCGAGGCGGCCGCCACCGAGCACGCCGAACGAGCCCCACATGCTCGCCAGCGCAGCCGGCGAGTTGGCGACGGCGCGGAACATGTTCGGCGTCACGCCGAAGGCGTTCTTGATCTCGGCGAGGAGCGGAGCAGCCTCGGCCGACGCCGCGGCTGGATCGATCAGGTTGATACGTGTCATGATCATGGTCCTTCTCTATCGTCTGGAGGGGGAAAACCGGGCGGTGCGCCGATGGCAGTCGACGCGCCGCCCATCCAGCCGGATCACCGGCGGATATCCGCCGGCATCACTTCGCCGGAGCGACCTTGCCGGGCAGGCTGAGATTGCCCGAGGCGACCTTGAAGACATCGGCGACGCAGAGCAGCGGCGCATGCAGGTTGGCGTTGACGCGCAAGCCTGCGGTGACGCCGTCGAAGGAGGCGCCCTTCAGCGCCCCGAGCTTGTCGAGCGGCACATGGACCTCGACCGTGCTGCCGGAAAGCGCGGTCTTGTAGGCTGGGCTGTCGATCAGGAGCGGCACGCCGGGCCAGGTCTCGGGCACACGCGGCTTTGCCCCATCGGGAATATCGCGAACCTTCAGGCCACCACCGCAGGCCTTGTCCTCGGCCAGCACGACCCAGTGCGGGTGCCAGACGTCGCGATTCCTGGCACTCTTGGCGCCGTCGTCGAAGTCGGGGTGGAAGGTCACGGCGAGCGCGACGATACCCTGGCCCTTGTCGAAGCCGACCTCGGCGCTGTCGAGCGAGGTCGGCCAGACATAGGCATAGACCTCGGAGCCGGCGAACTTGCCGGTCGCGGCGGGCTTGGCGGCGCCGGCATCGCCACGCAGGCGGCTGCGGAAGATTGCATGGCCGTGATCGGTAGTGATCGCGGTCTCGATGATGTCGAACGAGGCCTGCACGGCCTGATTGCCGGCGCTCTTGATCTCATGTGCCCCGGCGGCGCCGACCAGGCACAGCGCGGCCGTTGCGGCGAGGCCGATACCCCGCAGCTCAAATCTCTTCATGGTGTTTGATCCTTCCTAGCGGTTCGTCTGGAGGGGTGCGGACGCCGTGAAGTCCCGCCAGGTGGCAGCCTGGGCGGACGGCTCCGCGGTTTCATGCTCGCCGCAATCGAGCCGGAGATGCCGGGTCCCGAAAGCGGCGTTCACGAAGGCGCAATGATGCGGCATGTCAGTGCCGGGATGGGCCTTCGGCCGGAAATGGCGGCAGGTCACGCAAGCGCGCTGTTCCGGCAAGGCGCCGGCGAGCTGCAGCGAGCGGATCAGCTTGACGACGAGCAGGAGCAGATCGGCCTGCTCGGCGGCGGACAGGCCAGCTAACGCTGTATTGGTCGCCGTGGTGGAAAGCCCGATCGCCTTGACCGCATCGCGTCCCGCCTCGGTGACCCGTACCGCGACCGCGCGCGCATCGCTGGCATCCGGCCCCTTGGTGACTAGGCCCTTGCGCTCCAACGCCGCGATCGAATCCGTCGCGGTTGGCTGCGTCACCCCGAGATGCTCGGCGATCGCCCGGACGCGCAGCCCGGCTTTGCCGCGGCCGGCAAGGAAGGAGAGCACATGCGCCTGCGTCGGATTAAGGCTGACCGCATTCGCCGCAGACCATTGATCGGCCTTCAGCACGCTCGCCAGCCGCTCAAGCCCCTCGCGAAGGCGCTGCGGAAGAGGCTCGGAGCTGGTGTCGAACGCTGTCATGCCAATTGAATAGGATTCCTATGTAATAACGTCAAGCCGATTTACGGCCCACCCGCCGCTTGCTGCTGACGGGAAGCTCTAATGCGCCTGACGCTCCTCGCCTGGCAGATGCACCACCGCCTTGATCGGCAGGTGATCGGAGGCCAGCCGCGACAATTCGGTGTCGTGCAGCTGGACCTGCGTGATCGTTTCGGCGGGATAGGCGACGATGCGGTCGAGCGCCCAGATCGGGAAGCGCGCCGGGAAGCTCGGGATCGCCGCCTGCAGCGGCCCGAATTTCGGCGCCAGCCCGTGCAGGCTGGACTTCTTGCCGATCCGCCATTCGTTGAGGTCCCCCATCAGAAAGATCGGGCGCCCGTCGGTCGGCTTGGAGGCGTTGATCAGCGTTTCGACCTGGCGCGAGCGCGAATGGCGCAGCAGCCCGAGATGCGCCGCGACCACCCGGATCGGTGAGCCGCAGACCGTGAGATCGGCGATCAGCGCTCCGCGCGGCTCGACACCGGGCAGGACGAGCTGGCGCGTCGCAGTCACCGCCCCATCGCGGAAGAGCACGACATTGCCGTGCCAGCCATGGCCCTGCCAGGCGCTCTGCACCGGCACCGGCTTCAGGCCCGTGCGACGCTCGAGGCGGGCGAGGTCGAGCAGCCCGGAGCGCTCGCCGAAGCGCTGGTCAGCCTCCTGCAGCGCCACGACATCGGCGTCGATCTGGCGGATCACCTCGATGATCCGGTCGGGATCGAAGCGGCGATCGCGGCCCACGGCCTTGTGGATGTTGTAGGAGGCGATCCTGAGCTCCGCGGCCGGCGGCGTGCTGGCGAGCGCCGGCTGGCCAGCAGCTTCGCGCGTCCAGCTCGACATCTGCGGCGGCCGCAGCACCCTGATCCGGCGCAAGCCGCGCCCTTCGAATTCCAGCATCCGGCCGGCGTCTCCAATCGCTCGCCCAGGCTCGTTAGCAAGAGCCTTGCCAAGATCAATCCCCGAAAGGCGCGACGGTTCGATCGGTCCCGGGCAAACGACTCGCCTGACTGAGCGTTAGCGGAAAAGCCAGGCTGGCGCAGCATGTCGATCAACCAGTCTCGACCTGTTGATCGCGACCGAGATGCCAAGCGCTACGATACGGGCACAATGTCTGCGGTGATGAGTTGTGCCGGCTCGCCTGCCGCCGGATTGCGCACCAGGCGCGGCGCAGTCGCATCGAGCAGCGGCAGAGCCGCGGCCCCGAGCGCAGCCGTGAGCTGACCGGTGGTGCCGCGCTGGATACGCGGGATGGCGCGGTCGCCACGCCTGGCGACGGTGAGCGGCAGCGGTTCGGTCGCCGCGATCAGCGCGTCGATGACGCTGTCCGGCAGCGCACCGCCGAGGATGATCGTCTCCGGGTCGAACAGGTTCTCCAGCATGGCGAGCACCGGCGCGAGCAGCGGTCCGGCCTGGGCGATCCAGCCGATCAGGGCCGGGTGCCCCTCGGCATGAAGCCGCGCAATGCTGGCCGGGTCGACCTGAACGATACCGGCCTGGCGCAGGATCTCCTGCAAGGCCGAAGGCGAGACATAGCGCTCGAGGCAGCCTTCGCGGCCGCAGACGCAAGGCAGGCCCTGCGGTACCGCCGGAACATGTCCGAGCTCGCCGGCATTGCCTTGGGCGCCTCGGTAAGGCTCACCACCGAGCATCAGTCCGAGACCGAGACCGAGGCCGAAATAGACCAGGCAGAAATGCCGGAGGTTCCGGCCAATGCCATAGAGATGCTCGCCGACGGCCGCTGCCGTCGCATCGTTCTCGACCGTCACGGAGGTCGACAGCGCGGCGCCCATCAGCGCGGTGACGTCGCGCCCGGTCCAGCCCGGCAGTGCCGTCGAGCCGACGGTGATCGTCCCCTCGAAATCGAACGGGCCGGGCATGACGACGCCGCAGCCGAGCAGGCGATCCGGCAGGCCCCTCGTCGCTCGCGCTCGCTTGAGTTCGGCCGCTGCCAGCGCCTGCACCGCTTCGACCGAAAGGTCCGGCACGGGCACGACCCGCTGCGCCCTGACCTCACCGGCGAGGTCGACAAGGACCGTGGTGATATGGTCGGCGGCGATCTCCATGCCGGCGGTCACACCGCCATCGGCGTTGAGGGCGAACTCGACCGGCGGCTGGCCGCGCGCCGTGCGCCGGCGCCCGAGCTCGATCAGGAAGCCCTCTTCCAGCAGCTCGGCGACGATGTTGGAAACAGCCTGCGCCGTCAGCCGAGTCAGATTGGCGATGTCGGAGCGGCCGAGCCGGCCATGCTGGCGCAACGTCTCCAGAACGACCCGCCGGTTATGGCGACGCGCCCGCTCAGGGTTGGTGCCGAGGGCGGCGCTGTGCGCGGCCGGAGGCTTGCGATGCGGCATGGTAGGCGGCCTCTCCTGTTCGCACAGGCTGCGCCGGCCATTAAACCAATTCAAGTGAATTAATATGTTGACAGCGGATGAGCGCCGGGAAAGCATGCCCGCTGAACGTCCGGCAGCCGGGAGCGAGCATGCGGGCGGGCGTCGCAACCAGACGGGGAGGAAGATCCATGCGCTGCTTTCGCGGACTAGTCCTGGGCATTGCCATGTCGATCGGCACCATTGCCGGCGCGCGCGCCCAGGCGGTCGAGATCGAGTATTGGCAATATGTCTTCGACGCCCGCATCAAGGCGATGAACGAGCTGATCAAGCGCTTCGAGGTCGCCAATCCCGGCATCAAGGTCAAGCACACGACCTTCCCCTATGCCGACTACCAGACCAAGATCGCCGCCGCCGTGCCGGCCGGCCAGGGGCCGGACGTGGTCCAGCTCTATTATGGCTGGCTCGACAATTTCGTCGGCGCCAAATTCATCCAGCCGCTGCCGCGCGACGCCTTCCCGCACGACGTGATCGAGAAGGAATTCTACCCGATCGTCCAAACGATGAAGCGCGACGGCGAGTATTACGGCCTGCCGACCGCGGTGCGCACGCTGGCGCTGTTCTACAACAAGAAGCTGTTCCAGGAGGCCGGGCTCGACCCGAACAAGCCGCCGCAGACGCTCGACGACTATCTCGAAGCCGCCAAGAAGACGGTGAAGCGCGACGCCGCCGGCAACATGCTCTCGGCCGGCGCCGTGATCGACATGCCAGGCCAGGACCTGCACTGGTGGCGCGAGGTGCTGCTGCGCCAGATGGGCGGCAAGCCCTATTCCGACGACAACAAGACCGTCGCCTATGACAGCGAGGCCGGCGCCAAGGCGCTGAACTGGTATGCCGACCTGCAACGCGTCCACAAGGTCGGTCAGGCCGGCTTCATGGACGAGGGCCAGGCCGCCTTCCGCGCCGGCCGCGCCGCGATGACGGTCGACGGCTCCTTCCGCCTCGGCGCCTTCGGCGGCATCAAGAACTTCGAATGGGGCGTGGCCGAGCTACCGGCGAGCGCCGACGGCAAGCGCTCGAACTTCGCCAGCTATTGGGTCAACGCGATCACCGCCAAGCCGACCGGCGCCAAGCTCGAGGCAGCCAAGAAGTTCATGGCCTTCACCACCTCGCCGGAAGCGATGCAGGTCTGGCTCGACATGGTCGGCGAGCTCCCCGCCCGCAAGGCTGCGGCCGAGACCGAGAAGAACCTCGCCCACCCGATCTACGGTCCCTTCCTCAAGGCGCTGAACTACTCGCAGGCCACCATCTTCGTCGACGAGTTGGCGCAGCGCCAGGTCGGCCTCGACATGGCCAATCGGGTGTTCATCCAGAACCAGGACGCCAAGACCTCGCTCGCCGAGGCGGCCAAGGCCGAGCAGGCGATCCTCGACCGCTTCTACAAGAAGTGATCGCGCAAGACGCAATCGCGACAGCCTGAAGCATCCCAGCACGGCAGGACGCGCCATGACCGCCGACACCGACGTCGCCCGCTCCGGCGGGCGCCTCTGGCAGGGCCTCACCTTGCAGCAGAAGCAGGTGGTCTGGGCCTGGGGCTTCCTTGCCGTGCCGATCCTGTTCTACGGGCTGATCCGCTTCTACCCGACGGTCGAGGGCTTCATCATCTCGACCACGAACTGGAACCTGATGAATTCGCCTTCCTATGTCGGGCTGGCGAACTTCAAGCGGCTGATGGCCGATCCGGTGTTCTGGCAGGTGTTCCGCAACACCTTCCTCTATCTCATCATCGGCACGCCGCTCAGCCTCGTGCTCGCCTTCACCATCGCCTACCATCTCGACCGCGTCCGCTTCATGCACGGCTTCATCCGGGCCCTGTATTTCCTGCCCTTCCTGACCACGGCGACGGCGATGGCCTGGGTCTGGCGCTGGTTCTACCAGCCGGTGCCCATCGGCCTGATCAACGACCTGCTGTCCTCGGTCGGCCTGTCGCAGCAGCCCTTCCTGCGCTCGACCACGCAGGCACTGCCGGCGGTGCTGGCGCCGGCGATCTGGGCCGGCCTCGGCTTCCAGGTCGTGATCTTCCTCGCCGGCCTGCGCGCCATTCCGACGACCTATTACGAGGCGGCGCGCATCGACGGCGTTTCCGACTTCGCCATCCTCAGGAAGATCACGCTGCCCCTGCTCAAGCCGACCATCATCTTCCTGGTCGTCTTCTCCTCGATCGGCTTCCTGCGCATCTTCGACCAGGTCTACAACATGACCAGCGGCGATCCCGGCGGCCCGCTCAACGCGACCAAGCCGCTGGTGCTGATGATCTATCAGACCGCGTTCTCCTCCTTCGACATGGGCTATGCGGCGGCGCAGACCGTCGTGCTCTTCCTCGTCCTGCTCAGCATCTCGCTGGTGCAGTTGCGCCTGCTGAGGGACCGTTGATGACCGACGCCACCCTCTCCCCCCGCTTCGCGCCCGGCCGCGTCGTCGCCTGGCTGCTGCTGCTCGCCGGCGGCCTTTTGATGCTGACGCCGCTGCTCTTCATGTTCTCGACCTCGCTGAAGGACTCGGCCGACATCTACGATCTCCGGCTGATCCCGGCGGCGCCGACGCTCGACAACTACCGGACCGTGCTCTCGGACGGGCGCTTCCTGCGCTGGTTCTGGAATTCGCTGGCGATCGCGACGATCGTCACCCTGTCGAACGTCTTCTTCGACAGCCTGGTCGGCTACACGCTCGCCAAGTTCCAGTTCCGCGGCCGTTATCTCGTCTTCCTGGCGATCCTCTCGACGCTGATGATCCCGACCGAGATGCTGGTCATCCCCTGGTACGTCATGGCCAAGAACTTCGGCTGGCTCGACAGCTACTGGGGCATCATGTTCCCGGGCATGATGACGGCCTTCGGCACCTTCCTGATGAAGCAGTTCTTCGAGACGGTGCCGACCGACTTCCTGGAGGCGGCGCGCGTCGACGGACTCAACGAGTTCACGATCTTCTGGCGCATCGCCCTGCCGCTGGTGACGCCGGCGCTCTCGGCACTGGCGATCTTCACCTTCCTCAGCAACTGGACCGCCTTCATCTGGCCGCTGATCGTCACCACCAGTAAGGAACTCTACACGCTCCCGGTCGGGCTCGCCTCCTTCGCCGTCGAATCGCAGATCCAGTGGGAGCTGATCATGACCGGCGCCGCGCTCGCGACGCTGCCGACGCTCGCCATCTTTCTGCTGCTGCAGCGCTACATCGTCCGCGGGGTCGTGCTCGCCGGGCTCAAGGGATGAACACGATGACCGCCCACACCGATCCACGCAGCAGCGACAACTCCGTCTTCCCCGATCCCGTCTACAAGGAGACGGTACTGCGTCCACTCTTCGACGCAGTGAAGACACATCACGTGGCGGGCTTCCGTGCCGTCGACCGCGCCCATCTCGTCATGCTGGCCGAGACCGGCATCCTCTCCCGCGAGACCGCGTCCAGCATCGCCCGCGCCCTGATCGAGATCGAACGCGAGATCGACCCTGCGACGCTGACCTATACCGGCGAGGTCGAGGACTATTTCTTCCTGGTCGAGGCCGAGCTGCGCAAGCGCCTGAAGCCCGACGACAATGGCCGCCTGCACACCGGCCGCTCGCGCAATGACATCGAGCACACACTGTTCAAGCTGGCGCTGAAGCCGAGGCTCGACAGACTCGCCGCCCAGCTACGCTCCCTGATCGCCGCCGCCTTGATGCTGGCCGAGCGCGAGAAGGAAACCCTGATCGTCGCCTATACCCATGGCCAGCCGGCCCAGCCCTCGACGCTCGGCCATTACCTCTCAGCCGCGATCGAGGTGATGCTGCGCGACCATCGGCGCCTGGTGCAGGCACGCGAATTGCTCGATCTCTGCCCGCTCGGGGCCGCGGCGATCACCACCTCCGGCTTCCCGCTCGACCGGCACCGCACCGCCCATCTCCTCGGCTTCAAGGCACCGCTGCAGAACTCCTATGGCTGCATCGCCGCGGTCGACTACGTCACCGGCATCTTCGGCGCGGTCGAGCTCGTCTTCCTGCATCTCGGCCGGCTGATCCAGGACCTGCAGTTCTGGACCGCCTTCGAGGTCGGCCAAGTCTACGTCCCCAACGCCTTCGTGCAGATCTCCTCGATCATGCCGCAGAAGCGCAATCCCGTACCGATCGAGCATCTGCGCCATCTCGCCTCGCAGAGCGTCAGCCGCGCCCGCATGGTCCGCGACATCGTCCACAACACGCCGTTCACCGACATGAACGACTCGGAGGGCGAGACCCAGGAGGCCGGCTACCAGACCTTCGAGAGCGGCGGGCGCGTGCTCAAGCTGCTCGCGGCGCTGCTGCCGGCGCTCTCGGTCGACAGCCGCCGCGTCGCCGAGACGATCCGGCGCTCCTGCATCACCATAACCGAGCTCGCCGACACGCTGGTGCGCAAGGAAGGCCTCTCCTTCCGGGCAGCGCATGAGGTCGCCTCGGCGGTTGCCCGGGCCGTCGTCGCCGCAGATGCTGACCTGCCGCGCGATGGCTACGCGCCCTTCCTCGACGCCTTCCGCCACGCCGCCGGCCGCGA
Organism: Bosea sp. 29B; assembly: GCF_902506165.1. Lineage (NCBI taxonomy): Bacteria > Pseudomonadati > Pseudomonadota > Alphaproteobacteria > Hyphomicrobiales > Alloboseaceae > Allobosea > Allobosea sp. 29B. The sequence goes on along the minus strand of NZ_LR733817.1, from coordinate 4,642,833 downwards.
GCCTGCTCTCAGCCGCGAGGACTTCGCCATCGCCGTCTCGCCCGAGAACTTCGTCGCCCTGCGCGAGCGCTTCGGCGGGCCGGGCCCGAAAGTCCTCGGCGAGGCCCTTGCGGGCTATCGCGCCGAACTCGCCGCAGCCGAGGATGCTGCAGCCGTGATCACCGCGCGCGAGGACGCAGCCCGCCGCGAACTGGATGACGCCTTCACCGCCCTTGCAGGAGCCGCCTGATGGCCGGGATCGCGATCGAGAAACTGGTCAAGCGCTATGGCACGACGCAGGTCGTTCATAGCATCGACCTCGATATCCAGGATGGCGAGTTCGTCGTCTTCGTCGGCCCTTCCGGCTGCGGCAAGTCGACGACCCTGCGCATGATCGCCGGCCTCGAGGAGATCAACGACGGCACGATCGCGATCGGCGGGCGCATCGTGAACCGGCTCGAGCCGAAAGAGCGGAACATCGCCATGGTGTTCCAGAACTATGCGATCTACCCGCATATGAGCGTCGCCGAGAACATCGCCTTCGGCCTCTACACGTCCAAGCTCGACAAGGCAGCCAAGCGCAAGCGGGTCGAGGAGGTCGGCGAGGTGCTCGGTCTGACCAAGCTGCTGGAACGCCGCCCCTCCGCTCTCTCCGGCGGCCAGCGCCAGCGCGTCGCCATCGGCCGCGCCATGGTGCGCGACCCCGCCGTCTTCCTGTTCGACGAGCCGCTCTCCAATCTCGACGCGCAATTGCGCGCGCAGATGCGGCTCGAGATCAAGCGCCTGCATCAGCGGCTGGGCACCACCATCGTCTTCGTCACCCATGACCAGGTCGAGGCGATGACGCTGGCCGACCGGATCGTGGTGATGCGCGACGGCCATATCCTCCAGGTCGGCGCGCCGATGGAGCTCTACGAGAAGCCGGCCGATGTCTTCACCGCCCGCTTCATCGGCTCGCCGACGATGAACATCATGCCTGCGAAAGCTGCCCACGGCACGCTGCAACTCGGCGAGACCCCGCTGGCATGGTCCGCTGCGCTCCCGGCCGATATCCTCGTCGGCGTCCGGCCGCAGGAGCTGCGCGTACTGGGCGAAGGCGAAGCCGCCGACCTCACCCTCACTGGCACGGTGGCCGTGGTCGAGCCGCTGGGCCCCGAGACCTTCGTCCATGTCGAGGCCGAAGGCGGGCTGCTGCTCGCCTCGGCCCCGGCCAAGAACCCGCCGGCCGTCGGCAGCGCCGTCAGGCTGGGCGCCTCGGCCTCGGGCTTGCGCCTGTTCGACGCCAAGAGCGAGCGCGCTCTGTGACCTCGCGACGGCCACGACCGGACGGGCTCGTGCTCAGCACCGGCCGGCTCTATTGCGACCTCGTCTTCCGCGGGCTCAACGCGATGCCGCGCCTCGGCGAGGAACGTTTCGCCGACGATGTCGCGATCGTGCCTGGAGGCGGCGGCTTCATCACCGCAGCCCATCTCGTCGGGCTCGGGCGGCCCGCTGCCCTGCTGGCGCGCCTCGGAGAAGACCCGCTTTCGCAATCACTCCTGCCGGCGCTCGGCCGCAGTGGCGTCGAGCTCACCTTCCTGGAGCGCGCGGCCGATGCCGGCCCACAGCTCACCGTCGCGATGGTGCAGGATGGCGAGCGCGCCTTCCTCTCCCGCCGCGCCGGACCGGCTCGCCCGGCAACGCTCCCCACCGCACTCGGCGATGTCCGCGCGGCCCATCTCCACATCGCCGAATTCGCGACCTTGGCCGAGATTCCGCATCTGGTGACCGATGCCAGGCATCACGGCCTCACCGTCTCGCTCGACCCGAGCTGGGACGATGCGCTGATCCGCTCGCCCGAGCTCGTCGCACTCTGCAACGGCGTCGACATCTTCCTGCCGAACGCCTCCGAAGCGCGTGCGATCGCCGATTGCGACGATCTCGACACCGCCGGCCGGCGACTCGCCCAGCACTTCGCGATGGTCGTGATCAAGGATGGCGGCGACGGCGCCCGCCTCTACGAGGGCCGGGAGAGCCTCGCGCTCCCGGCCGCGCCTTGCCAGGGCGTGCTCGACACCACCGGTGCGGGCGATGCCTTCAACGCCGGCTTCCTCGCGGCCTGGCTCGGTGGAAGCTCCCCCGAACGCGCCCTCGCCGAAGGCATCGCCTGTGGTACGCTCTCGGTCCAGAGTGTCGGCGGCGCCGGCCATGTGCTCGATCCGCGCCAGGTCGCCCGTATCGCCGACCAACTGCTTGAAGAGCCCCTGCGCCGCCATGGTTGAAGCCCTGCTCACTCGCGAGGCGGCCGAAGCCGCCGCCGTCGCACGCCGCCAGCACGCGGAGAATGGCGCAGTCATCGCCGATCTCGTTGCGCGCCTGCGCATCAAGCGCCCGGCCTTCGTCGCGACCTGCGCGCGCGGCTCCTCCGACCATGCCGCGACCTATGGCAAATATCTGATCGAGCGCACGCTCGGCCTGCCCGTCGCCTCTCTCGGCCCCAGCCTCGCCTCGGTCTATGGCGGCGAGCTCGACCTCTCCCGCGCCGTGTTCATCGCCGCCTCGCAATCCGGCCGCAGCCCCGATGCCTTGCTGCTGACCGAGGCAGCGAAGCGGGCCGGCGCGCTCGTCGTCGGCTTCGTCAACGACGAGGCCTCGCCGCTCGCCGGCATGGTCGATGTGCTCGTGCCGCTGCGGGCCGGCGCAGAACGGAGCGTCGCCGCAACCAAGAGCTTCCTCGCCACCTGCTTCGCCTTCCTGCATCTGACGGCGGAGTGGGCACAGGACGAAGCCCTGAACACTGCCCTCACGCAGGCGCCCGAGGCGCTCGACGCCGCCGGGCGCTGCGACTGGACGCCGGCCCTGCTCTCCTGGCGCGAGGCCAGCAGCCTCTATGTGATCGGCCGGGGGCTTTCCTTCGGCATCGCCCAGGAGATCGCGCTCAAGTTCAAGGAAACCTGCCGCATCCATGCCGAGGCCTTCAGCGCTGCCGAGGTGCTGCATGGCCCGCTTGCGCTGGTCGGTCCGGGCTTCCCGGCACTCGCACTCGATCCGGGCGACGAGGGCAGCGAAAGCGTCCGCGCGGCGGCTGCAGCATTCGCCCGGCTCGGCGCCGATCTGCGCTATGCCAGCGGTGGTCCTGGCGTGGGAGAGAGCCTGCCGCTGCCGCCTGATCTGCCGGCCGCCTTGCTGCCACTGGCACAGGTCCGTGCCTTCTATGGTGCTCTCGCGGCGCTCGCGCAGAGCCGCGGCCTCGATCCCGACCGTCCGCCCCACCTTTCCAAGGTGACGCAGACAGTCTGAGCCGATCTCACTTGCCGAGCACGAGGTTCGGCAGCCAGGTCGTCAGCGGCGGCCAGAGCGTGATCGCGGCGAGCACCGCCAACAGCGGTAACAGCCAGGGCACGATCGCCCGCGACATCGCCTCGAACGAGATCTTGGCGATCTTCGACGTTACGAACAACACGACGCCGACCGGCGGCGTGATCGTGCCGATCATCAGGTTGAGCACGAAGATCAAGCCGAACTGGATCGGGTCGATGCCGAACTGCGCCGCCGCCGGCGTCAGGATCGGGATCAGGATCAGCATCGCCGCCAACGCTTCCATGAAGCAGCCGACGAAGAGCAGCAGCAGGTTGACGATCAGCAGGAAGATCAGCGGATTGCCGGCGAGGTCGACCAGCATCGGCCCCACCGTCTGCGGGATGCGCGAGATCGACAGGCACCAGCCGAGCGCCGCCGCGCTCATCACCAGCGCCAGCACGACGCCGGTGGTCTCGACCGTCTGCACCACCAGCTCGGGCAGGTCGTTCAGCGAAAAGCTCTTGTAGACGAAGAGGCCGAGCACGATCGCATAGGCGGTCGCGACCGCAGCCGCTTCCGTCGGCGTGAAGATGCCGGCCATCATCCCGCCGAACAGGATGACGGGCGTCATCAGCGCCCAATGCGCTTCCTTGTAGGCGATCCAGAGCTGGGCCATGCCGGGGAAAGGATGGCGCGGCAGGTCGCGCTTCCCCGCGACATAGACCACCATCGCCATCAGCGCGCCGGCCATCAGCAGGCCGGGGATGACACCGGCGAGAAAGAGCCCGCCGATCGAGACGTCAGCGGAAACACCGTAGATCACCATCGGCAGCGAGGGCGGGATGATCGGCCCGATCGTCGCGGAAGCGGCAGTAATTGCCGCCGCCGTCTCGGGATCATAGCCCTCGTCCTGCATCGCCTTGATCTCGAGCGTGCCGACACCGCCGGCATCGGCCACGGCCGAGCCCGACATGCCGGCGAAGATCACGCTGGCGAGGATGTTGGCATGGCAGAGGCCGCCGCGCAGCCAGCCGACGCAGGCTGTGGCGAAGGCGAAGATCCGGTCGGTGATCCCCGCCGAATTCATGATGTTGCCCATCAGGATGAAGAGCGGCGCCGCCAGCAGCGGGAAGGAATTGGCGGATTGCGCGATCTTCTGCGGAACGATGCCGAGCGGGAAGCCGCCGAAATAGGCGAAGGCGATCGCTGCCAGCCCCATCGAGACGAAGAGTGGCACACCCATCAGCAGCGCGATGAACCAGACCGGCAGGATCTGCAGCATCAGGGTGCTCATAGCGGCTGGGTCCCCGGTTCGGCGGCCTCGACCTTGCGGCCGGCGACAACGTCGCCGATCTCGGCCAGTGCCTGCAGGATGAGGGCGAGGCCGGCGAGGGGCATCACCACGTAGAGCGCCGCGCTCGACACCGGCAGCGCGATCGACTCGACGTCCCAGGTCCGCTCGATCAGCCCGAAGGAATAGCAGCTCAGGATCGCGGCGAAGAGGATGATCGCGGCTTGCGTCACGATTTCCAGCAGACGCCCGGCCGGCTTCGGCAGCAGGTCAGCAAAGACGGTAATGCGGATATGCGAGCGTCTCCGCGCCGCGATGATCCAGCCGACGAAGCCGGTCCAGACCAGCAGGTATTGCGCCAGCTCATCGGTCCAGGCGAGCGGGGCATTGAGCTGGCGCGAGGCAACGCCGAGCAGGACTGCGATGAGCAGCGCCAGCAAGAGGCCGACAGCGGCGGCGCGAACCAGGCGATCGGAGAGGGAGACGAGGGATTTCACGGGACAGCAAGCCCTGATGTCAGATGATAAAAAGGCCAACGCACTGCCGTCATGCTCGCCCTTGTGGCGAGCATCCACGTCTTGAACACCGCATACGATCAGTGAAACGAAGACGTGGATGGTCGGGACAAGCCCGACCATGACGGGTGCTGACCGATGCCCGCTTAAAGCGCTGCGAGCGCGTCCCAGGTGCCCTTGCCCCATTTGCTCTCGAACTGCTTGGGCAGGCTCGCCAGCACCGGCTTGCTGAAGCTTTCGAGGTCCGGCTCGGTGACGCTCATCCCGGCAGCCTTCAGCGTCGCGACGAGGCTGCCCTCCTGGCTCGCCAGCTCGGCATCCTGCCAGGCGACGCCATTGGCGATCGCCGCCTCCAGGATCGTCCGGTCGGCGTCCTTCAGCCCTTTCCAGAAGTCCTGGTTCACTATGATCAGGCGCGGCGTGATGATGTGGCCGGTCAGGATCAGGTGCTTCTGCACCTCCTGCAATTTGGCGCTGTGGATGGTCGGCAGCGGGTTCTCCTGGCCATCGACCGCGCCCTGGCTCAGCGCCAGATAGAGTTCGTTGAAGTTGACCGGCGTCGCCTTGGCGCCCCAGGCCTCGACCATGGCGCGGAAAGTGTCGACCGGCGGCACGCGCAGCTTGAGACCAGCGACGTCGGCGGCGCTCTTCACGGCCTTCGAGCCTGTCGTCAGATGGCGCTTGCCGTAATAGGTCACCGCAGCCATGCGCATGCCGCGCTTCTTGACGAGCTCGTCGTTCATCTGGGTGAAGACCGGCGCCTTGGCGACCTTGGCCATATGCGCGGGATCGCGCCAGAGATAGGGCGCCTCGACCACCGAGAGCTGCGGCAGGAAGGAGCCGAGCGCGGCGGCGCCGTCGGTCGTCATGGTCAGCGCGCCCGAGGCGACCGATTCCATCATGTCCTTGCCGGAACCGAGCTGGCCGGCGGGGAAGGACTGGATGTCGACGCGGCCGGAGGTCTTCTCCTTCACCTCCTTGGCGATGCGGTCGACCATCTGCACCTGCGGATGCGTGGTCGGCAGCATCTCGCCCCAGCGCAGCACGGTCGCCTGTGCGCGCAGCACGCTCGGCATCGCGATCATGCCGCCGGCCGCGGCGGAGCCGGCGAGAAAGGCCCGTTTCGTCAGCTTGGTCATCGTGTTCTCCTCCCTGAACGGCCGGTTTTCCGGCTCGCTGTTCCGGCGCCTCGGTCTCGATCGGCGCCTGATCGCTGGTCAGTAGCTCATCGCCCTCGTCCGGGCGTTGTTGATATGCGCGCTCATCTCCGCCGCAGCCGCCTCGGGATCGCGCGATTCGATCGCGGCGATGATCTTGAGATGATCCTGCATCACCGGGATCAGGATGTGGTTCTGGATCCGCGTCTCGTATTGCCGGATCAGCCTGATCTTCAGCCAGGTGACGCGGAAGGCCTGGCTGACGATGTCGTTGTCGAGATGGTCGATGATCATCTCGTGCATCAGCCGGTCGACATTCTCGGCATCCTCGATCAGCGTCTCGTCGCCACCGGCCTGCGCCCGGCCGATGATCGCCTCATGGCGCTGGCGCTGCTCGGCAATCTCCTCGTCGGTCGCGGTCCGCGTATAGGCCGCCGTCGCCTCCTTCTCGAGGAAGAGGCGGAACTGGAAGGCGTTGCGGATCAGGTTGAGATCGACATGGGCGACCTGCATGCCGCGCTGCGGCACAGTCTTGATCAGCCCTTCCGCCTCGAGCCGCGGGATCAGCTCGCGAATCGCGCCAAGCGGGAAGCCCGTCATGGCGACGAGCTCGCGCTGGGTGACGAACTGGCCCGGCCGGATCTCGCGGGCGAGCAGCCGCTCGGTGAAGCTGGCATAGGCCCGCTCCCTGAGCTTCAGCGGCTCGCCGTCGCGGTCCGGCTCGGACTGGCTCATCGTTTCCTCCTCAGGCAGCCTTGGCGCGGGTGATGCGGTCGAAGGCGGCGAACAGCGCCTTGCGCTGGCCCTCGTCGAGCGCAACCAGCGGCGCCCGCATCGGCCCATAGCCGGCATCGCCATGGAGATGGCCGACCAGCGCCTTGACCGCCGGCAGCACCGGATAGGAGCAGATCTCGTCGACCAGCGCGTTTACCGTCGCGTCCTCGGCGCCTTCATAGACGACCGGGCGCAGCAGATGCGGCACGAGGTTGGCAGCGCCACAGATCGAGCCCTGCGCGCCGGCGCGGACGGCTCGGCCAAGCAGGCGCTCGTCGCCGACCAGGATGGCGAGCTCGCCATGCGCCTCCAGGAAGGCCTCGGTCGTCGGGTAGTCGCAGGAGGAATCCTTGACGCCGGTGACCACGCCCGGAAAGGCCTTCTTCAGCCGCTCGACCAGCCCGACGGAGATGTCGACCGCGGTGACCGAGGGGATGTGGTAGAGGATGGTGTTGCGGGCGGAGGCGCCGAGCTTCTCGAAGAACTGCGAGAACCAGGCATAGAGCCCCTCGTCGCCAACGCCCTTGAAGTAGAAGGGCGGCGCGACCAGCAGGCCCTTGGCACCGACATTGAGCGCAGTCTGCGCCTGGTCGACCGCCTCGTGCAGTGAAGACGCGGCGACGCCGGCATAGATCTGCTTGGCCGGGTCGATGCCGGCGCCGACCAAAGCGCCGAGCATGGCGGTGCGGGCCGGGCTGCCGAGCGCCGCGCCCTCGCCGGTGGTGCCGAACAGCGTGACGCTGTCGCAGCCATGGCTAAGCACATGCTTGGCGTGGTGGACGAGCCGCGGCAGATCGACGGCGCCGCCTTCCCGCATCGGCGTGGTGATGGCGCAGGAGAGGCCGAAGCGGTTGGGATTCAGAGCCATTGCGAAGCGTCTTTCCGTGAGATGTGCGATTGGGAGATTGGGCAGGCGATATCAGCCATCCTTGAGACCCCCGGCGGAGAGGCCGGCGACGATCTCGCGCTGGGCGAGGACGGTCAGAAGCAGGACGGGCAAGGTCACGAGCAAAGCGGCGGCCGCGAGCGGGCCCCAGGAGATCTGCTCGAAGGTCAGCGAGTTGTAGACGGCCGACGGGAGCGTGCGGCTGGCCTTGCCGCCGAGCACGACCGAGAAGATGAAGTTGTTCCAGGAGAAGATGAAGGCGAGGATGCCGCCGACGACGATGCCGGGCCGCGCCAATGGCAGAGCGACATGGCGGAAGGCCTGCCAGGTCGTGGCGCCGTCGATGCGGGCGGCGTCCTCCAGCTCCATCGGCACGTTCTCGAAGTACCCGATCATGATCCAGACGATGATCGGGATGGTGATGACGAGATGGGTGATCACCAATGCCGTCACCGTGCCGACGAGGCCGGTGATCTGGAAGAGCAGGAAGAGCGGGATCAGGTAGGACAGCGCCGGCGTCATCCGCGCGACCAGGATCAGGATCGCGAACTTGTGGGCCTTGCCGCGGGCGATGCCGTAGCCGGCGGGCACGCCGACAGCCAAGCCCACCAGCACGGCCCCGCCCGTCACCAGGATCGAGTTCCAGAGGTAGAGCGCGAAATTGTTCTTCTCGAAGACGTCGAGATAGTTGGCGAAGGTCGGCGGGCTCGGGATGAACACCGGCGGGAAGGCGGTGTTGTCGAGCTCGTTCTTCAGCGAGAGCGAGATCATCCAGAGGAAGACCAGCACAGCCGGCGAGACCAGCACGAAGACCGAGGCGTAGAAGCCGAATTTCGAGAGGAGCCGCTTCATCACGCGTTCCACTTCGACTTCTGGCGCGCATAGAGCAGCAGCAGCGACAGCATGATGATGATGACGAAGAAGATCACCACGACCGCCGAGGCGTAGCCGATCTTGTAGAACTGGAAGGCCTGCAGATAGAGGAAGATGTTGAGCGTCTCGGACGCCGTCCCGGGGCCACCCTGGGTGATCACGAAAATCGTGTCGAAGGCCTTCAGCGCATCGATGGTGCGGATCACGATCGCGACCATGATGAACGGCCAGACCAGCGGCAGCGTGATGTGCCGGAACATGTGCCAGGCATTGGCGCCGTCGATCAGCGCAGACTCGTAAGGTTCTCGCGGCAACCCGGCCAATCCGCCGAGCACGATCAGCATGACCAGCGGCGTCCAGTGCCAAACCTCGACCAGGATCAGCGTCGGGATCACGGTACCCGGCGAATAGACCCAGGCCTGCGGGCCGATGCCGACCAGCGAGAGCAGGTAGTTCAGCACGCCGAGCTGGGGATGGAACATCATCGTCCAGACCAGCGCGACCGCGACGGGCGTCGCCATCATCGGCATGACGAAGATGGTGCGCAAAAGGCCACGGAACGGGAATTCGCGATGGAAGACCAGCGCCGCCGCCGTGCCGAACAGGATCGGCAGCACCACCGCAAGCACCGTGTAGTAGAAGGTGTGCCCCATCGACTCGATGAAGCGCGCATCGCGGAAGAGCTCGGCGAAGTTCTGCAGGCCGACAAATTCCGGCCCGCCGCCGATCTTCCAGTCCTGGCTCGACATGTAGAGCGTGAACAGCCAGGGGAAGACGATCACGCCTGCGATGATCAGCACCGCCGGCAAGGAGAACAGCCAGTAGCGCGGGGTGAAATCCCGCGAGTCGGCCGCCGAGCGCGGCGCCGGGCTCGCGAGATTGCTGGCTGGCAAGGTGGTGCTGGTCATCTGCTGCTCTGGAAACTCACACCGTCATGCTCGCCCTTGTGGCGAGCATCCACGTCTTGAACTCACGCCGGCTCGCAGGACGACGTGGATGGTCGGGACAGGCCCGACCATGACGCGCCCATGGGCCTGCCTCAGCCCTGCTCGCTCTTCGCCAGCACCGGCGCAAAGGCTTCCGTCGCCTTCTTCAGCTCGGCTGCGACATCGGCGCCGCCGATCGCATTGGTCAGCGCCACCCCGAAGACATCACGGAACTCGGTGACCGGGACGATCTGCGGCAGCGCGGCGCGGGCGATCTTGGCCGAGTTCAGCAGGCAGTCGAAATACTGCTTGCCGAATTTCGAGGCCTCGATCGTCGCCGTGTCGAGATAGGCCGAGGAGCGGGCCGGAGCGCCGGCGCCAGCCTTGAGCATGGCGAGCTGCTGGACCTTGTTGGTGATGAACTGGATGTAGAGCCAGGCTGCCTCCTTCTTGGAGGAGCCACGCGAGATGCCGATGCCATCGCCGAACATGCCGGCATGGTGCGCCTTCGGCCCAGGCGGCGTGACGCCATAGCCGACCTTGCCGACGATGCGCGACTTGCTGGGGTCCTCGAGCGGCGTCGCAAAGCCGATGCCGTCGAGCCACATCGCGGCGCGGCCCTGCATGAAGGTGGTCTGGCATTCGTTCCAGTTGAAGCCGACGGAACCGACCGGGCCGGTGTCCTTGTTGAGCTTCTTGTAGAGCTCGGCGGCCCAGATCGCCTCGGGCGTATCGGTCAGGAGCTTGCCATCCGCCGAGGTGGTCTCGACGCCCTGGCCGAGCAGAAGGCAGGCCCAGACCGGGACGTTGGCGTTCTTCAGGCCGCGCGAGACGAAGCCGGCGACACCCTTGGCGGGGTCGTGCAGCTTGGCGGCGGCGAGCGCCATCTCGTCCATGCTCTTGGGATAGGCGACGCCCTTCGCGTCGAACAGTTCCTTGTTGTAGTAGAGCATCCAGTAGTCGACGAAATAGGGCAGCGTATCGAGCGCCCCATCGGCCTGGCGGGCATAGGCGACGGCGCCGGCGCCGAAATCCTCGAAGTTGAAATCGGGCGAGGTCAGCGAGGCGTCCTTGATCATGGGCGAGAGGTCGGCGAACCATTTGCCCTTGGCCGCCATGCGCTTCTGCACATGCAGCGAGATCGCGCTGACGTCGAAGCTCGGCTTGCCCGAGGCGAACTCGATCACCGCCTTCTGGCGCTGCTGTTGCTCCGGCACCTGCTCGGAGGAGACCTTGATGCCGGTGAGCTCAGTGAACTCCTTCTCGGCGGCCTGGAACAGGTCCGAGCGCGGGTTCTTGACGAGCAGCACGTCTATCGACTGGCCGGAGAAGCGCTTCCAGTTGAAGGCGGCCTGGGCGTGCGCCTCGCGCAGCACCAGCGGCGAGGCGATGGCGCCGGTCGCGCCGAGCGCGGCGGCGCCGCGCAGCAGACCACGCCGCGTCGGCTTCAGAATCTCGGTCATGGATGTCCTCCCCTGGACTGATGCGCGGCCGTTACGGGCCGTCTTGGCGTGCCGTCTTGATCCTGTTCCGGCAGGCGGGCTCAGCATGGCCCACACCCGCCGGAATGGTGCGCACGCTAGTCCGGAACGAAGGCGGTTGCAAGCTAACATGTTGACGTGCACATAGTGATGCAACACGACCGAGCACCCGGGCTTCCATGACGACTTTCACGCTTCCCGTTCGACCGCTCGGCCGCTCCGGCTTGAGGGTCACAACGCTCGGCTTCGGCGGCGCGCCGCTCGGCGATCTCTATGCCCATCTGGACGAAGCCGGCGCGATCGCGACGGTCGAGACGGCGCTCGCATCGGGCATCAACCTGATCGACACGTCACCGCTCTACGGCCACGGCCTCTCTGAGCACCGGATCGGCGCTGCGCTGCGGCGCTCCGGCCGAAAGGACGTGGTGATATCGACCAAGGTCGGCCGCGTCGCCGAGCCCTTCGCCGGACGCGGCAACGGTTCCGGCTATCTCGGCGGCCTGCCGCATGGCCTGCGTTTCGACTATTCCTATGACGGTACGATGCGCTCGCTGGAACAGTCAGCGCTGCGCCTCGGCGTCGATCACATCGACGTCGTCCTGATCCACGACGTCGATGTCTGGACCCATGGGCAGAACGCAATCGAGGCCCGCTTCGCGCAGGCCATGGACGGCGCCTATCGCGCCCTCGACAAGTTGCGCGCCGCCGGCGCGGTCAAGGCGATCGGCGTCGGCGTCAACGAAGCCGAGATGTGCGAGCGCTTCGCGAACGCCGGCGATTTCGACACGATGCTGCTCGCCGGGCGCTACTCCCTGCTGGAGCAGCCGGGGCTCGCCACCTTCATGCCGCTGGCGCAGCAGAAGGGCATCGGCCTGATGCTGGGCGGCGTCTTCAACTCCGGCATCCTCGCCACCGGCCCGGTCGCAGGCGCCAGGTACAACTACCAGCCGGCGCCGCCCGCCATCCTCACACGCGTGGCGGCGATCAAGGCGGTCTGCGCCCGCCATGACGTGCCGCTGCGCCGCGCCGCGCTGCAGTTCCCGCTCGGCCATCCCGCCGTGGCGAGCCTGGTCATGGGCGCGGTCAAGCCGGAGGAGGTCGCCGATCAGGTCGCCGAGCTCTCAGCGCCCGTTCCGGCCGCGCTCTGGACAGAGCTGAAAACCGAGGGTCTGCTCGGCGCCGATGTCCCGGTCCCGGCCTGACCTCATGCGCATCGACGCCCACCAGCACTTCTGGAGCCTCGCCCGCGGCGATTATGGCTGGCTGACGCCGGCGCTCGGACCGATCTATCGCGATTTCGGCCCGGCCGACCTCGCCCCGCTTCTTGCCGCGCAGGGCATTGAACGCACCATCCTGGTCCAGGCGGCTCCGACTGAGGCCGAGACGGCCTACCTCCTCGATATCGCCGGGAAGACACCTTTCGTCGCTGGCGTCGTCGGCTGGACCGATTTCGATGCATCCGACGCAGTGAAGCGCATCACAGCCCTGGCCGACGATCCGCTGCTCGTCGGCCTGCGGCCCATGGTCCAGGACATCCCCGATGACGACTGGCTGGCGCGCCCGCAACTGTCACCGGCCTTCAAGGCGATGATCGCAAACGGCCTCGTCTTCGACGCGTTGCTGAAGCCGCGCCATATCGCAGCGATGCTCGCCATGCTCGAGCGGCATCCGACCCTGACCTGCGTCATCGACCATGGCGCCAAGCCCGACCTCGTCACCGGCGACCTCGCCGGCTGGCGCGACGGCATGAGCGCGCTCGCAGAGCATTCTCGCCTCGCCTGCAAGCTCTCTGGACTCGTCACCGAGGCCGGCCCGGACTGGACGCTGGAGACGCTCCGACCGGTCGTGGACCATCTCCTCGCCAGCTTCGGCCCGGAGCGGTTGATCTTCGGCAGCGACTGGCCGGTGGTGATGCTGCGCGCCTCCTATGGGCAATGGATCGAGGCTGCCGAAGCGCTCCTCTCCGACCTCACCAAAGCGCAGCGCGCTGCCGTCTTCGGCGGCAATGCCCGAAAACTCTATCTCTCGCAGCGCGGACGTCAGTGACATGCTTAGGGATATCGACCCGGTCCTCTCCGCCGACCTGCTCTGGGTACTCGCCGCCATGGGCCATGGCGACGATCTCGCCTTGGTCGACGCCAACCACCCGGCCGAAAAGATCGCCCGCGCCACGACCAGCGGCCGGCTGGTGCGCCTGCCCGGCCTTTCCATGGCGCGGGCAGCGCGCGCCATCCTCTCGGTGCTGCCGATCGACGATTTCGAACCGCAGCCGGCACGGCGCATGCTGGTTGTCGGCGATGCCGGGACGATCCCGGATGTGCAGCACCAGGTCCAGGCTGAGCTCGACCGGGCCCTCGGGCGTCCGGAGCTACTCGCCGGCATCGAACGTTTCGCCTTCTACGAGGCGGCGAAGCAGGCCTTCGCCGTGGTGCAGGTCGGCGATCCCCGCCCCTATGGCTGCTTCCTGTTCCGCAAAGGCGTGATCGCCGGCGAGCCCGGCTGAACGGCTCAGGTCTGGCCGATCAAGCCGAGGATGCCGCCGGCGATCGCGATATTGGCGACGAAGCCGTTGATGCGGTTGGCGCGGTCCAGGCCCTGGTGATCCCAGAAATTGTTGAACATCGGCGTCGCCGCCAGGAGGAAGGCGAACAGCATCAGCGCCGCCAGCGAGACCTGGATGCCGCAGATGATCATGAGCCCGGCGATGATCTGCAAGGCGATGCCGAGCCACAAGGTGACGGCCGGCAGCGGCACGCTGCGTGCGCCGATCAGGCTCGCCAGCAGGCCCCTGTTGACGATATTGCGCAGGCCAGCGAAGGCGAAGGCCCCGCCCAGGAGCAGCCGCCCGGCGATGGCAGCGCTCTCCGCGCCTGCCAGAATAATGTCCGTTGCCATGTCCGTCCTCGTCCGGTGAAGCGCGCCTCACAGGACGGCATGGCCGCTGCAGCGCTCCCAAACAGGACGAACCGGCTCGGCGAGATGTGACATGCCGGCCGACTTTTTTCTCGTCGGCCGTTTGCGACATCGCGGCGTTCGCTCTCGACGGGAATCAGGGCTTCGCGCCGGCCGCCCCTGGCATCGAGATCACCTTGCCATCGGGCATGATGATATCGCCGGGCTTCTGGCCCGGGCCGCAATCGCCGACGCGCTTGGCCTCGACGACGAGCTTGCGCTCGACCGTCCCGGCCTGGCCGGGCATGCCGGTGAGCTTGGTGGTGCCTTCGGTGCGCACGCTCGTCTGGAAATCGCCGGTGACGACGCTGCTACCGACCGCCTTGATCTGGCCGATCGCGCACTCGGTCGCGACGGCATAGCCGGTTCCGGTCTTGGTCACCTCCATCTTCGAGCAGGCGGCGCCAGCCATGCCACCGACCATGGCGCGGTCAGTGCCCGGGCCGACGCATTGCTTGGCGCTGGTCTCGCCCTCGGCGCTCGTCGATTTGCTTTCCCAGAGACCCGGCTTGCGCTGTGGAAGTTCGTCGGCGAAGGCCGGAATGGCCCCCAGAACGCTGGCTGCGACGGTGATGGCGACTGCCCTCATGCTGACACTCCTCGGCTGCCCGTAAGGATCGATTCGGGGGCAAGACAGAGCGGCGGCGAGAGGCGATTTTAGGGCGGCCGGCCGATATAACGGCCGGGCAGCGAGATGCCGTCGAAAATGGTGCCCCTGGCCGGGATCGAACCAGCACTCCTTGCGGAACTCGATTTTGAGTCGAGCGCGTCTACCAATTCCGCCACAGGGGCCCTTTTCAGGCGGGGCGGACTATAGCGATAGCCGAAGGCCGGTCAATCTCGCGTGAACGGCTTTTCCCACGACGTCGCAGCCATGGACGGAAGGCTCCGCGCCCGCTAAGGGGCGGCATGTTCGAACGCCTCTATCTCTGGACGCTCTCGCTCGCCGCCCGCCGCAGCGCGCAGGTCTGGCTCGCCGTCGTCGCCTTCATCGAGAGCTCCTTCTTCCTGATCCCGGCCGACGTGCTGTTCGTGCCGATGGCGCTGGCCAAGCCCGAGCGGGCCTATCGCCTCGCCTTGATCGCGACGGTGTTCTCGACGCTCGGCGGCATCGCGGGCTACGCGCTCGGCTACTACGCCTTCGACGCGCTGGCGCGGCCGGTCCTCGCGTTCTACGGCAAGCTCGGCGCCTTCGAGCAACTGCGCGCCTGCGCCGGGCCCGATACGACGCTGCTGCTGCTGACCACCTCCGGCCTGGCGCATCTGCCGCCGATCAAGGTGGTGACGATCCTGGCCGGCGCCGTCCATATCGGTCTGGGCTTCTTCGTGCTCTCCTGCGTCCTCGCGCGCGGCGCCCGCTTCTTCGCCCTCGCCTTCCTGCTGCGCCGCTATGGCGAGACGATCCGCCACTTCATCGAGAAGCGGCTAAAGCTGATCGCTCTCGGCGGCGCGGCTCTCCTGATCCTGCTCTATTTCGGCCTCAAGCTGCTGACAGGTTCGGGGCAACTTCTCTCTTGCTGAGTGTCGCCATGACCGGCCTTGCCTCGCGCCTCCTCGCCGATCCGCGCCGCCTGATCGCCCTGATCGGGCTCGCCAGCCTCGCCTTGATCGGCGGCGCCTGGTTCTTCGAGCTGGTCCTGCATCTGCGCCCTTGCAAGCTCTGCCTCGAACAGCGCGCGCCGCACTATGCCGTGATCGGCCTGACGACGCTCGCACTGATCTTCGCCCGCTCGCGCCGGCTGCAGATCGCGGTGCTGATCGTCCTCGCTTTGTTGATGGCCTGGAGCACCGGGCTCGGCGTCTACCATTCCGGCGTAGAGTGGGGGATCTTCGCCGGTCCGAACGATTGCGGCGGCACGCCTGCCCCGGCGGCGGCCGGGGTCCAGGATCTGATGAAGCAATTGCAGACGACCCGCATCGTCTCCTGCACGGAAGCCGCCTGGCGCTTCCTCGGCCTCTCCCTCGCTGGCTGGAATGCGCTCACCTCGCTCGGGCTGCTGGCCATCGCCTTGCTCGGGCTGCGGAACGCCTCGCAACGCCCGGATCGATCGCCGGCCTGAATCGCCCAGCGATCGCGCTCAAGGCCGGACGACCGGACGCCGCCATCCCCAGCAAAACGCGAGGCGGCCGTTTTCCCGTTCCAAGGCCGCGTCGCGCCTCGATTTTTCGCTCGCCCGAAGAGCATTGGCGGATCGCCATGCGACCAGCCGGCACGATCAGCGGTTGGAATAACCGCGCGAATCATCTGTATTGTCGACAGGATTCGGATGCTCGGACCGCATTGTCGATGCGCAGCGGACGGTAGGCTCGCGTTAACCTGTATTAATCGATGGTCAACATATGACGATGCCGACCAGACATGGACCGGCGTGCCGATGAACGTCGCAGGACAGGGTCCAGCGATACGTTCCGGACAGCGCCACCCGCCTCAGAAGCGCGCGGCAATATCTGTCGCGGCCGTCTGCCTGTGCTTGGCCATGGCCGGATGCGGCGAGCAGAGACTTGCCGATTCGGAACTGGTGACGGCGACGCGCTCGCTCTCGGTCGACCCGAGCCGGGCGATGATCGTGCTTCCGCCCGGCAGCCCGCCGGTGATCGGCATCACCCAGCGCAGCTATGAGAACGCAATCGCGCAGACGATCTCGCTGACGACACGCGGCCGCACGCCCGGCGAGAACATGATCGAGGTCGCCTTCTTCACCGCGGCCGACCTGCCGGACAGCGCCGGCGTCGAGGGCAATCTGCTCAAGCTGCCGGGGATCGACGACTTCGCCGTCGCGCAGGACATGGAGGAGCGCCTGCCGGGCGTCGCCATGGCGCCCTCGGCCGTCTTCGTCCAGAACAAATACGGGCCGTTCGGCTACGCCTTCGGCCGTGGCACCGGCGGCGAGGCCTGTCTCTACGCCTGGCAGCGCATCGCTAATGGCGACAGCATCTTCCGGCCGAAATCGGGCGCGGTCTCGGTCCGCATGCGCATCTGCGACCCCAAGGCGAGCGAAGCCGCGCTACTGCGCCTCGCCTATGACTACTCGCTCAACGCCTCGCTGCGACGCAGCGGCTGGGGCCCGGCCGGGGATGCGCCGGCGCCGGCGCCGGGGCTCGGCCAGGCCGGCGCGCCGATCTACCCGCTGCCGCAGGTTTCGGCCGAGGACGCGCCGGGGCCGCGGCGTGCCGCCCGGCCGCGGCCGGCGCGGGCGCCTCGGATCGAAGCCGATCGCTTTCAAGAAACGCAGCCCGTCCCCGACAAGCGGCTGGAGGGGTATCCGACCGTTCCACCGCCACCCACGACACCCTGAGACAGCGAAGCGTCCCGAGAGCCGATGCGAACCGCGATCTACGTCATCTTCTGGGCGATCGCCACGGCCGTGGTCGTGGCGCTGATCACGCTGCCGATCAGCCTGCAGGCGCATCTGATCGCCGGGACGATCGTGGTCGGGGCGATGATCCTGCTCAAATTCCTGCGTCCCTACGGGGTCTGGCGCCTGATTGCGCTCGGCCTCGGGACGGCGATGGTGCTGCGCTATGTCTACTGGCGCACGACGAGCACGCTGCCCCCGATCAACCAGCTCGAGGACTTCATCCCCGGGCTGATCCTCTATCTGGCCGAACTCTACAATATCGGCATGCTGTTTCTCAGCCTGTTCGTCGTGGCGATGCCGCTGCCGCGACGCAAGAGCGCCCCGCCGATCGCCGCCGACGCTCCAACCGTCGATGTCTTCGTGCCCACCTACAACGAGGAGCCGGAGCTGCTGGCGACGACGCTGTCGGCGGCGCTCGCCATGGATTATCCGGCCGGCCGGCTCACCGTCTACCTGCTCGACGACGGCGGCACCGATGAGAAATGCAATGCCGACAATTTCGTCGCCGCCAGCGCGGCCCGGGAGCGTCGCACGGCACTGCAGACGCTTTGCGAGGGGCTCGGCTGCACCTATCTGACGCGCGAGCGCAATGTCAGCGCCAAAGCCGGAAACCTCAACAACGGCCTCGCCCATTCCAGCGGCGACCTCGTCGTCGTCTTCGACGCCGACCACGCGCCGGCACGCAGCTTCCTGACCGAGACGATCGGCTATTTCGGCGAGGATCCGAAGCTGTTCCTGGTCCAGACGCCGCATTTCTTCATCAATCCCGATCCGCTCGAGCGCAATCTCAAGACGTTCAAGGCGATGCCGTCCGAGAACGAGATGTTCTACGGCATCATCCAGCGCGGTCTCGACAAGTGGAATGCCTCGTTCTTCTGCGGCTCGGCCGCAGTGCTGCGCCGCACGGCGCTGCAGACGACCAGCGGCTTCTCAGGGCGCAGCATCACCGAGGATGCCGAGACCGCGATCACCCTGCACGCCACCGGCTGGAACAGCATCTATGTCGACAAGCCACTGATCGCCGGGCTCCAGCCCGCGACCTTCGCGAGCTTCATCGGCCAGCGCTCGCGCTGGGCGCAGGGCATGATGCAGATCCTGATCTACCACCGCCCGATGCTGAAAAGCGGCCTCTCGCTGCCGCAGCGCCTGTGCTACTCGTCCTCGGCCCTGTTCTGGCTGTTCCCGTTCGTGCGCCTGACTTTCCTGGTGGCGCCGCTGTTCTACCTGTTCTTCGGGCTGGAGATCTTCACCGCCTCGGGCGCCGAGTTCATCGCCTATGTGTTCAGCTACATGGCGGTGAACCTGATGATGCAGAACTATCTCTATGGCCGCTATCGCTGGCCGTGGATCTCCGAGCTCTACGAATTCATCCAGTCGGTCTACCTGCTACCGGCAGTGATCTCGGTCCTCCTCAATCCCGGCAAGCCGACCTTCAAGGTCACCGCCAAGAGCGAAGAGCTTGGGACGCGGCGCGTCTCCGAGCTCGGCCTGCCCTTCTTCATCATCTTCGCCGTGCTGGCGCTCGGCGTCGTCGCCACCTATTGGCGCATCATCACCCAGCCCTACAATGCCGACACCACCCTCGTGGTCGGGCTCTGGAACATCCTCAACCTGCTGATGGCCGGTTGCGCCCTCGGCGTGGTCTCGGAGCGGCCGGAAGGACGCGGCGCCCGGCGTTTCCCGGTGAAGCGCCGCGGGCAAATCAGCATCGATGGCAGGACGGCGCCGATCGTCACCGAGAACGTCTCCGTCGACGGCGTCGCCATCCGGGTGCTGTCCAAGGAGTTCGACAGGCTGCCCGCCGGCAGCAAGGGGGAGATCGCCTTCGAAACGTCGATCGCGATGCCGGCGGGCGCCCTACCCGTACGCGTCGTGCGCCTCGCTCCGGACACGAAGGGCCTGGTGCTCGGCTGCCGCTACGAGCCGAGCGAGCCGCTGCACAGCCGCATCATCGCGGACCTCGCCTTCTCGGATGCCGGGATCTGGAGCAGCTTCCAGAAGGCGCGGCGCCAGAACATGGGCGTCATCTACGGCACCTTGCGCTTCCTGCGCCTCGCCGTGTTCCAGACCAGCCGCGGCCTGTCCTATTTCTTCGGCCTCGCCCGCTTTGCCCGTTCCAATCCTACGCGGGGGGCGGCGGAATGAGGCCGCGCCTCCTCCCCATATTGGCCGCGGCGGCAGCTCTTCCAATCCTGAACCCGGGCTCCGCGCCCTGGGCGCAGGAGGCCCAGCCGACGCCACCGAACGAACCCGCACCGTTCATGATCGCCCCGCCCGCCCAGCACCCTGCAGCCGCCCGTCCGGCGGAACCCAAACCGCAGGCAGAGCCGGCACCGGCAGCAGTGACGCCAGCCATTCCCGCCAGCTTCGCCTTCAAGCCGCTGCTGCCGGCCGCCCGCGTCATGCTCGAAGGTGAAGGCGATGCACGCAGCTGGGCCTTCTATCTGACCCAGGACGAGGCCGGCGCCGACCTCAATCTCGACATCGCCTTCCAGAATGCGCTGGTCGTGATGCCGGAGGCCTCGCGCCTGACGGTGCGCATCAATGGCGAGCGCATCATGGAAGCGCCGATCGCCTCCTCCGATCGCCTGAAGCGAACCTCTACCGCGATCCGCAAAGGGCTTCTCAGGCCCGGCCAGAACACGATCCGCTTCGAGGCCGTGCAACGCCATCGCACCGACTGCACGATCGCCTCCACCTATGAGTTGTGGACACGCATCGACGGCGCCGGCACCAGACTCTCCTTCAGGAACCCGGCACAGCAATCGCGGCTGCGCAGCATCGACGACCTGCCAGCAGTCGGTGCCGACGAGACCGGGCAGACGACCATCCATATCGTCGCGCCGGGCGCGGCGAGTGCCGTTGCCGCAAACAGCATTCTTGCCGTGGCTCAAGGCGTTGCCCTGCGCGGTCGCTACAGCCAGGCGGCGGTTCGGATCTCCGAGCGGCTGCCCGACAGGGTCCGCCCGGGGATGCTGACCGTCCTGCTCGGAACGAGCAAGGAGCTGCGCGACCTCATCGGCACCTTGCCCGCGGAGGCCGGCGTCGGCAGCTTCGTCGGCTTCACGACGCATCCGAAGCTCGGACCTGCCGCCCTGCTCGTCACTGGAGAGACCTGGCAAGACCTCGAGGCGACCATCGCCAGGCTCCTGACCGGGCCGGTCTCCCGGCCGACCAACATCAACCGCAAGACGATGGCTACGGCGAGCTGGCACGTCCCCGATGCGCCGTTCGTCTCCGACAGCCAGGTGCTGCGCTTTTCGGAACTCGGGATTGCGACGCAGGAATCCTCGGGGCGGCGCATGCGCGTGCGCGCCGTCCTCGCGATGCCGGGAGATTTCTACGCAAACGCCTATGGCGAAGCGACGCTCTATCTAGACGGCGCCTATTCCGAGGTCCTGCCCGGCGACAGCCATATCGAGATCTTCGTCAACGGCAATGTCGCGGCGACCGTGCCGCTCAATACGACGAGCGGAGGCCTCTTCCAGCAAACCCCGATCACGGTACCGCTCAGGCACTTCCGACCTGGCATCAATGAGATCTGGTTCGAGGCGGTGACGCCGGCCAGGTCCGACCTCGCCTGCGGACCGGGCGCGACATTGCCCGGAAAGAACCGCTTTGCGCTGTTCGACACCACGGCTCTGGCGATCCCGAACTTCGCCAAGATCGGCGTCAGCCCCAATCTGGCGGCAGTGGCGGGAACCGGTTTTCCCTATTCGATCACCGCCCAGATCGCCCTGCTCGTTGGCCGCCTGGACATCCCCAACCTGAGCGCCGCTGCGACCCTGCTCGCAAGGCTCGCCCAGCGCGCCGATCGGCCGCTCCCCGTCGACGTCATTGGCAGCGCCGCCGCCATCGGCGACCGTCCCGCCCTGATCGTGGGCGCCGCCGGCCAGATGCCCGCTGGATTGCTGCCGCGCATCGGCATCGCCGACAATGTCCGCAACACCTGGCCGCAGCGCGCGGACGCAGTCGTCCTCGTGCCTGAGACCGAGGGCACGGCCGTGTTCGATGCGGTGATCAACCGCTTCCAGGGGCGGCAGACGACGCCGGAAGATTCCGGTGGCGTCGCGCCGAGCACCGAGGCGACCCGCGATCGCTGGCGCGGCTCGTTCGGCGGCCCCCTCGCGCGCTATTTCATCAGCTTCGACCGATGGCTGCAGCGCACCTTCGATCTCTCCTTCGCCCAGCTGCGCACCCCTTCGCGCGCGCCCACGCTCTATGAACCGGCCGAAGGAGCCGAGCTGATCGCTGCCCAAGCGAGCGACCCCGACACAAGGCAGGTCTGGACCGCCTTCGTCGTGCGCCAGGAGGAGGCGCTGGAGAAGAACGTCGACAGGCTCGTCACCCCCGGCAACTGGGCAGGCATGGCCGGCAAGCTCACCGCCTTCCGCAGTGGGCAGGACAATCACGTCCTCTCAGCGGACAGCACCGCCTTCGTCATGACCCGGGCGTTCAGCCTGGCCAATATGCGCCTCGTCTTCGCCAACTGGATGTCGAGCAATATCGGCATCTATGCGTTGACCCTGCTGGGAGCCTGCATCGGCCTCGGCATCGGAACCTTCCTGATGCTCGGCCGGTTGGGGAGGCGTTCGTGAAACGGCTTCGCGCAACCCTGGCCGCGATGCTGCTCAGCCTCACCTCCAGTGCTCATGCTGCCCTCCCCGCCGGCGCGTGGGAGCTCTACCGGCAAAAATTCGTCACCGCCGAGGGGCGCGTCATCGACGACGCCAATGGCGGCATCAGCCACAGCGAGAGCCAGGGCTACGGCCTGCTGCTGGCATGCCTTGCCGGCGATCGCAGCAGCTTCGCCAGCATCCTCTCCTTCACCCGGACCGAGTTCCTCATCCGCGATGACGGCCTCGCGGCCTGGCGCTGGGACCCGAAGACCACGCCGCGCATCAGCGACATCAACAACGCCAGCGACGGCGACCTCCTGATTGCAGAAGCCCTCACCTGCGCCGGCACGCGCTGGTCGATGCCCGCCTACACCACCGCGGCCCGCCAGATCGCCCGGTCATTGGCCAAGGTGGCACTCCTGAAACGCGGCAGCGAAACCTGGCTGATGCCGGCGGCAAAGGGCTTTTCCGAGCAGGAACGGCCGGACGGGCCGGTGATCAACCCGTCCTACTGGGTGTTCGAGAGCTTCCCCGTCCTCGCCCGGCTCACCGGCGACCAGAGCTGGATGCAGGTGCAGGCCAGCGGATTGAAGCTGCTGGACGACCTCGCCAGGCGGAAGGTTCCGGCGGCCGACTGGCTCTCGCTCAAGGGCGAGCCGAAGCCGGCCGACGGCTTCCCGCCGCAGTTCGGCTACAACGCGCTGCGCATCCCGCTCTATCTCCTGCGGGCCGGCCTTGCCGACAAGCAACGCCTCGAACCCTTCCGCCAGGCCTGGGCCAATGGCACGGCAGTAATCGACGTGCCGAGCGGCAAACCGGTCGAGCCGCTGCCGGACGCCGGCTACCGCATCCTGAACGCCGCCATGGCCTGTGCGCTTGACCGCACCCCTGTCCCAACCGAGCTGAAGACCTTCCAGCCGACACTCTACTACCCGTCAACCCTGCATCTGCTTGCCCTCTCGATGCTCAGCGAGAGGTATCCGCAATGCATGTGAAATCCGTGCTGATCACCGTCGCAGCCTCGAGCGCCGCCTTCTACGGGCTGGGCCGCTATGGCCATGATCTCAGCTGGCCGGAAGCCCCCCTACCGGCTGTTCAACAGGCGCAGGCGGAGACGCAGACCGAACCGACCCCGTCGCCACAACCGGCCGCTGCCGGGCAGTTGGAGACCGAACTGGCTCAAGCCCCTGCGGCGCCGGGACGGCCTGCGCCACCGCCGGGGCCACCGCAGAAGGTCGACGAGACGGCATTGCGCTATTTCGCCAGCCAGGGCGACACTCGCCGCTACGAAGCGGAACTTGCCCGGCTGCGCGCGCTCTATCCGGAATGGAAGCCGCCGACCGATCTGAATTCGTCGCTGCCCGCCGGCGATCCCGAGCTGGAGCGAGTCTGGAAGCTGTTCGCCGAGGGCAAGTTCGGCGAGGCGCGCGCGGCACTCGCCCAACGCAGCAGCGCCGATCCGAACTGGCAGGCCCCGGCCGACCTCACCGCCCAGCTCGACCGGGCCGAGGCCGGCCTGCGCCTGGTCAACGCCTCCAATGCCAGGCAATGGGAGCAGGTGATCAGGATCGGCACCGAGACGCCGGCGCTGCTGACCTGTGCCAATGTCGACGCGCTCTGGCGCGTGGCCGAAGCCTTCATCCAGACCGGCGCGCCGGAGCGGGCGCGCGACGCCTATGCCTACGTGTTGACCAACTGCACCAACGCGACCGAGCGGGTCGGCACCATGCAGAAGGCGCTCGCCAGCCTGCCCGAGACGCTGGTCAGCCCCCTGCTGGCGCAGGAGAAGCAGAACGAGTTCTCGAGCATTCGCGACGAGATCGCGCGGCGCCATATCGGCAAGGCGGCGGAAGACCCCAGCCTGACCGCCACGCCCGAGGAGCTCCGGCGCATCGAAGCACTCGCCAATGCGGCGACGACGCCGGACGATGCGATCCTGCTCGGCTTCTACACCTTCCGCCACAGCGACCCGGCCAAGGCCGTGACCTGGTTCCAGACCGCGCTGGCGCGCAATGGCGGCGCCAAGGCGGCGGAAGGAGCCGTGCTCGCGCTGGGCGCGCTGCAGAAATACCAGGAGGCGGAGACGCTCGGCGCGCAATGGCTCGAAGCCGGCCCGGCGAATCGCAAGGCCTATCTCGACGTCGCGACGGCGCTGATCGCGCAGGAGCCGGCCCCGCGGCTCGAGCGCGCCGTCATCGAGCGCATCGCCAAAACTGTCGGCGTCGATCGCTATGCGCCAGGCGGCGCCGGACTCGGCTGGTACGCCTATAATTCGGGACAGATCGCCCCGGCCGAAACCTGGTTCGAGACCGCCCTGTCCTGGGATCGCAACTACGAGCCGGCAGCCTATGGGCTGGCTCTGGTGCATCAGCGCCTGCGCGACCTGGCCGGCGTGCGTGCCATCATCGCCGAATGGCGCAATCGCTCGCCCCGCATCGCCGATCTGATGAACCCGAACCGCAGACGCTCCCCAGCTCCGGAGCGGGAAACCCGACCGCTCCCAGAGACGTCCCCGACCGCGCGGACAGCCCCGGTACCCGAGCCGGCCGAACGGGCGCCACGTCGTATCGTTCGGACCGAGCCCGCGCCGGCGATGCGCTACGAAGACGACATTCCCGCCGCTGTGGTGACGCGCCGCCCGGCAGCCGAGCGCCCGCGCAACGGCTCCTGCGGCGCGGGTGCAGGTGGAGCAGCCGCGCTCCAGCGCGGCTGGTGCCTGCTCAACCTGAAGCGGCCGGCGGCCGCGGCGGAAGCTTTCGACGCCGCCCAGCGCAGCGGCAACGCCCAGGTCGCCGCCGACGCCGCCGCGGGCAAGGCCTATGCGAAAATCCAGCAGGGACTGACGAGCGAAGCCAGCGCTGCGGCCGCCAGCTCCAATCTGCCCCCGGCACGTCGCAAGGAGCTCCAGAGCCTGCTGCTCTCCGAACGCTTCTATGCCCTGTACGACGCAAAGGATTATAACAACGCTCTGATCACGCTCGGCGAGCGGGCGCGCTATGCCTCCGAGAGCACCGATCTGATGCTGATGCGCGGCTGGTCCTATTTCAATCTCGGCCGCTTCGACGATGCAGCGCAGGTCTTCCAGGCGCTCTACCGGGCCAATGGCGCGCCGCAGGCGATGTCCGGCCTGACCGCGATCCGCGACATCACCCAGCGCAACCGCTACTGATCCAGCACGCCTCGCGATCGGATGACGGCCTGGCTAGCACAGCTATCGCCATAACCCTGCAGAATACCCCATCCCCGATTTCGACTTGGACAGACTGGACTGACCGTCCCCACTATCGCGCCAACAAGGAACGAGGGGATGAGGCGATGAAGATGCATGCCGCCAGGCTTGCGGGCCTGATGCTGGTCGCGGGCCTGCAGGGACAGGCCCTGGCGCAGGAGACGGTCCTTCGGGTCAGTTCCGGCGCCAGCAATGTCTCGACGCTCGACGCCCACCGTGCCAGTGCGACCGACGACAAGGCGCTGGTCGGCTGGCTCTATAACGGCCTCGTCCGCTTCAAGCCGGGCAGCGCTGATCCCAAGGATCTCGAACCCGATCTCGCCGAGCGCTGGGAGACCTCGCCGGACGGCAAGGTCTGGACCTTCCATTTGCGCAAGGGCGTCAAATTCCATGGCGACTGGGGTACGCTGGGTGCCGACGACGTCGTCTATTCGTTGCAGCGCTCCGCCGACCCGAAGCGCTCGACCTTCTCCTCCGACTTCTCGGCGATCGACAAGGTCGAGAAGGTCGACGACCTCACCGTCCGGATCACGCTGAAATACCCGGACGTGAACTTCCTCGGCCGCGTCTCGAACTACCATGGCGGCAACATCGTCAGCCGCAAGGCCGGCGAGGAGCTCGGCGACCGCTATGGCGCCAAGCCCGTCGGCACCGGGCCCTTCACCTTCGTCGAGCAGGTGACCCAGCAATATGTGAAGCTCGCCGCCAATCACGACTATTTCCGCGGCAAGCCGAAGATCGACACGATCATGATGCGCGCCATCCCCTCGGACAGCGCGCGCGAGCTCGCCTTCACCTCCGGCGAGCTCGACCTGTTCTACGGCAAGCGCGAGCAGCGCTGGGTCGATTCCGCCCGCAAGCGGCGCGGCTTCAATGTCGAGATCTTCCAGCCCGGCGAATACCGTTTGCTGCACATCAACCGCAGCCAGCCGCCACTCGACGACATCCGCGTGCGCCGCGCCATCGCCGCCGCCGTCAATGTCGACGATCTCGTGCGCTTCGTCGGCAAGGATGTCGGCCCCAAGGGCTGCTCGATCGTACCGCCGGGCTATCTCGGCGAGGATTGCACGGTGCGCTACGGTTTCGACCTTGCTAAGGCCAAGGCGCTGCTGGCCGAGGCCGGCCACAAGGACGGCATCACCATCAAAGCGATCGTCTCCAACATCTCGGCGCAGCAGCCCTTCATGGAGATCATCCAGGCGCAGCTCGCCAAGGCCGGGATCAAGCTGGAGATGCAGGTCGTCGACCACGCGACTTATCAGAGCCAGAGCCGCAAGGACCTGAGCGGGCTCGTCTTCTACGGCGCGGCTCGCTTCCCGATCGCCGACACCTATCTCAGCGAGTTCTTCCACTCGCGCGCGACGGTCAACACGCCGACAGCCGCGACGAACTTCTCGCACTGCGCCATCGCCGACAAGGAGATCGAGGAAGCGCGTGTCGCTCCGAACGCTGACGCTCAAAAGGCCCTTTGGAAGGAGGCGCAGCGCAAGATCATGGACGATGTTTGCGCGATTCCTTTGTTCGAGCTGCGCCAGGTCTGGGCCCGCAGCGACAAGCTCGATTTCGGCTACGAGCTGAAAGGTGCGCTCAACCTCGCCCCGCCGATCACCGAGCAGACCACGCTGAAGGCACGCTGATGGCGGGCTGAGGATCTGCTCGTGGAAATCGTCCGCCGGCTTGCCGCTTATGTCGCCGAGGCACGCGAACAGGATCTGGCAGACGATCTACGCGAAGCAGCCTGCCGCGCCGTGCTCGACCTCGTCGCCGCGGCGCTGCCCGGTATCGATGCGCCGGGACCGCGTGCGGTCCGGCGCGTGGCTTCCGCTACGATGGCTGGCGGTCCCTTGCCGGTCTGGTTCACCGGGCAGCGCGCCGGCCTCGCCGGTGCAATCTGGTGCAATGCCTCGGCTGCCGCGGCGCTCGATCTCGATGACGGCCACCGCATCGCCCGCGGTCATCCGGGCGCGGCGATCATCCCGGCGGCTTTCGCAGCAGCCGAGGAGATCGGCGCGACGACGGAAGAGCTGCTGCAGGCGATCGTCATCGGCTACGAGCTCGGCGTCGCCGTTGGCGCGGCTCGCCGCTTCTACGCCAATACCGGCATGTGGTCGGGCTATGGCGTCGTCGCGGCTTTGGGCTCTCTCAGGCGAACGCCGCCGGACATCCTGGCCCATGCCTTCGCCATCGCCGGCATCAGCGCGCCGAACCAGCTCCATGCCGGCGCCGGCCCGCTCTTCCCGGCCCAGGAGGGCAACGACGTCAAGGAAGGCATCGCCTGGTCGAGCCTGACTGCCGTCAATGCGCTGCTCCTGGCCGATGCCGGTCATAGCGGACCGGTCGCCTTGCTCGACCAGCCCGAGCATTTCCGACTGGAAGGGCTTGCCGAAGGCCTCGGCCGGCAGCGCTACATCGCCCGGAACTACATGAAGTTCCACGCCTGCTGCCGGCATGTGCATCCGCCGGTCGAGGCGCTGCTCGGCCTCGTCGCAGAGCACCGGCTGGCGCCTGACAATATCGAGGCGATCGAGGTCGCGACCTATGCCGGCGCCCTGCGCATCGCCAACCGGCCGGAGCCGAGTGGCTTCACAGACATCCAGTTCAGCATCCCCTATTGCCTGGCACTGGTCGCGATCGACGGACCGGATGCCTTGCTGCCGCTGACGCCGTCGGCGATGGATCGGCCGGATGTCGTCGCGCTGGCGAAGAAAGTCTCGCTCCGTCTCGATCCCGAGCTCGACGCTCGCTTTCCGGCGGAGACGCTATCGCGCGTGACCGTCCGCCGCCGCAACGGGAACATGCTCACCTCACCCGTGACCGCCCCACGCGGCGAAGCGAGCGCACCGCCCTCTTGGGGCGAGCTCGAAGAGAAGTTGCGCCGGGCGAGCCGTTTCACCACCACGCCTGCTCAGCAGGGTCAGTTGATCGCGGCCTGTAGGCGCCTGCGCGGCGGCGATCATGCGCCGCTGCTTGAGGCGCTCACGACGGTCACGCTGGATTCGGCGTCAGGATAGTCCGCGATATCTCTGCAGCCGCCTCGCGTGCGCTTTCAAGGAAGGCGGCAACCAGCCGCGCATTGCGGCTGTCGCGGTTGCGGCAGAGCTGGAAGTCGAGCTGGAATTCCGGCTCGAAGCGCCGGATCGCGATCTTGTCGCGCAGGCCGCCGACGATCAGCGGATGCACCAGCGAGACGCCGACGCCGGCCGCGACGAACTCGCAGAGCGTCGGCGAGACATTGGCGATCATCACCACCTCCGGCGTGACACCATGGCCTTCGAGCACCCGGCTGATGCTGCGGTGAGTGTGGCTTTCCGGATCGAAGGAGATGAACGGCACCCCGGCGAGATCGCGCGGGGTGATCACCTCCTTCGCCGTCAGGGGATGGCCGAGCGGCAGGATGCAAACGACCGGATGACCCATCATCGGCTCGGCGGCGACATAGGGGTTGTCGACCGGGGCGATGATCAGGCCGACATCGAGCCGGTGGGTGACGAGCGCGTCGGAAATCCATTGCGAGCTGCGCGACTGGACCGAGCAGAACACGCCGGGTTGCCGCGCGAGGAAACGCGAGGTCGCCTCCTGGATGAAGGAGCCTGAGAGCGCCGGCATCACGCCGATCAGGAGACGGCTCTGCTCGTCGCGGCGGATCGCTTCGACGGCGTTCTCGACTTGGCGCACGCCGGCGAAGATCCGGTCGATCTCCTCATAGAGGCGCATGCCGCGCCGCGTCGCCACCAGCCGGCCCTTGACCCGGTCGAACAGGCGTAAAGCCGTATCCTCTTCGAGATGGGCGATCAGCTTGCTCATCGCCGGCTGCGAGACGTTCATCATCTCGGCCGCGCGGCTGACGGTGCCGTACTCGATCACCGCTTTGAAGGCTTCGACCTGGCGCAGGTTGAGCCGCCTCACCATGGCATAACCCCGAGGAATAGAGTGCAGAGAAAAACGACTTTGACGAAATACAATGTCGCTCCCTAACGTCAAAGGGCGAAAGGGAATTTCATGCGGCCGGACATCATCGTCATCGGAGGGGGAACGGTCGGCGCCGCCATCGCCTATGGCCTTGCCCGCAGGCAGGAGAAGGTGCTGCTGCTCGACGGCGACGATGGCGACTTCCGTGCGGCGCGGGCGAATTTCGGGCTGGTCTGGCTGCAAGGCAAGGGCCTGGGCATGCCGGCCTATCAGGCCCTGACCCGCGACAGCATCGCGCTCTGGCGCGGCCTGACCGAGCAGCTCGAAGCCGAGACGGCGATCGATCTGACCTATGAGCAGAATGGCGGCCTCGCCTTCTGCTTGGGCGAGGAGGCCTTCGAGAAACGCCAGCTCGACCTCTTGCGCCTCCATAACCAGCGCGGCGACGACGAGCCGGATTGGGAGATGCTCGACCGCCCGGCGCTGCAGCGGCTGCTGCCCAAGGTGACGCTCGGGCCCGATGTTGCCGGCGCCAGCTTCGGCCGCCGCGACGGGCACGCCAATCCCTTGCGCCTGCTGGCGGCGCTGCATGCCGGTGTGCTCCACCATGGCGGCATGCTGCGCCATCGCGCCCGGGTGCAGCGGATCGAACGTGCCGGGACCGATTTCAGGCTCGTGCTCGATGGCGAGACGCTTGTAGCGCCGCGCATCGTCATTGCCGCCGGACTCGGCTCGCCCGAGCTGGCCCGTCAGGTCGGGCTCGACGTGCCGCTGCGCCCGGAGCGCGGCCAGGTGCTGGTGACCGAGCGGCTCGCACCCTTCCTGCCGCTGCCGGCGAGCGGCCTGCGCCAGACCAGCGAAGGCACGGTGATGATCGGCGCGACCAAGGACGATCCCGGCTACGACGTCTCGACCACCGGCGAGGCCGCGGCGCGGCTCAGCCGCAAGACCGTGCAGATCGTCCCCGCCTTGGCCAAGGTCGGCCTCATCAGGCAATGGGCCGGCCTGCGCATCATGACGCCCGACAGCTACCCGATCTACGCGCAGTCGCAGAGCCATCCCGGCGCCTTCGTCGCGCTCTGCCATTCCGGCGTGACGCTTGCGGCCCTCCATGCCGAGGAACTCGCCTCGGCCATCGCGGCGGGCGCGCTGCCCGCGCGCTTTTCTCCCTTCCACCAGAGTCGGTTCGATGTTCCGCAAGCTGCATGACCCGGGGCCGCAGGCGGTCACCATCTTCATCGACGGGCGCCCCGTCGCCGCCGAGCTCGGTGAGAGCGTCGCCGCGGTGCTGCTTCGCCAGCAGGAAGGCTGGAGCCGGACCACGCCGGTATCGGGGAGCCCGCGCGCGCCCTATTGCATGATGGGCGTCTGCTTCGAGTGCCTCGTCGAGATCGACGGCCAGGGCTCGGTCCAGAGCTGCCTGACACCGGTCGCCAACGGCATGCGCATCGCCCGCCAGCGGGGCCGCAGGAGCCTGTCGGCATGAGCGAGCACACCGACCTCCTGATTGTCGGCGCCGGCCCTGCCGGCATGGCCGCCGCCGTCACCGCCCGCCGCCACGGCCTTTCCGTCCGCGTCGTCGACGACCAGCCGGCACCCGGTGGCCAGATCTGGCGCGGCATCGAGACCGTCGC
The DNA here is from genome assembly GCF_902506165.1 of Bosea sp. 29B. Lineage (NCBI taxonomy): Bacteria > Pseudomonadati > Pseudomonadota > Alphaproteobacteria > Hyphomicrobiales > Alloboseaceae > Allobosea > Allobosea sp. 29B. The sequence goes on along the minus strand of NZ_LR733817.1, from coordinate 4,611,970 downwards.
CGCGACGCCGCGCGCCAAACGGCTCGGCGAGAGCTACCTGTCCGGCGCCGAACGCGCCGCGGCCTTCCGTGCCTGTAGCGCGCTTTACGAGCCCGAGAGCCAGCTCTGGCAGATCGAGCCGGGCTTCCACGCCTTCATCACGCGTGGTGGCAAGGCCCGCATCGTAACGGCGCGGGCGATCATCCTCGCCACCGGCGCGCAGGAGCGGCCCATGCCCTTCCCCGGCTGGACGCTGCCGGGCGTGCTGACGGTCGGCGCCGCCCAGATCCTGCTGAAGACGGCCGATTCCGTGCCGGAGAAGCCGGTCTGGATCGCCGGCTGCGGCCCGCTGCCGCTGCTCTACATGACCCAGCTCCTGGCGGCGGGCGGTCGTATCGCCGGCTTTCTCGACACCACCCCGCGCGGACGTATCGGAGCTGCGCTGCGCCACCTGCCGCAAGGGCTCGGGCGCCTCGGCGATCTCATCAAGGGCCTGTCCTGGTCGCTGGCGCTGCGCCGGGCCGGTGTCCCCATCATCCGCCATGTCACCGAGCTGCGCGCCGAGGGCGATGGCCGTCTCCAGCGCCTGCGCTACCGCACGGAAGACGGCCGCGAGGCAGAAGTCCCCGCCGAGGTGCTGCTCGTCCATGAGGGTGTTGTGCCGAACATCCATGCACCACTGGCGCTCGGATGTGCGGTGAGCTGGCATGCCGGCCAGCACTGCTATGTCCCGGTGCTCGACTCCTGGGGCGAGAGCTCGCAAGCCAATATCTTCGTCGCCGGCGACGGCGCCGGCATCGGCGGAGCCGAGGCAGCCGAGCCGCGCGGCCGACTTGCGGGATTGCGGGTCGCGGCGAAGCTCGGCCGGCTCGATGACGCCACAGCCGAGACCGCCGCCGTGCCCGAGCGAAGCGCCCTTTCCAGCGCGCTCGCTTTGCGCCCCTTCCTCGATGCGCTCTATGCGCCGCGCCCGCAGCTTTATGCTCCGCCCGACGAGACGCTGGTCTGCCGCTGCGAGGAGGTCACCGCCGGCGAGCTCCGTGCCCGCGCGGTCGAGGGACGACCGGGTCCCAACCAGCTCAAGGCCTTCACCCGCGCCGGGATGGGTCCCTGCCAAGGCCGGCAGTGCGGCTACAGCATGGCCCATATCGTCGCCGCAGCGCAGGGTCGATCCGTCGAGGAGGTCGGCTTCTACCGCATCAGGCCGCCGCTGAAGCCGGTGACGCTCGGCGAGCTCGCCAGCCTCGACGAGCAGGAACCCGCGGCATGAGCGAGGCCGCATTCGACGTGATCGTGGTCGGCGGCGGGCTGCACGGCCTCTCCGCTGCGCTGCATCTCGCCCGTGCCGACCGGCGAGTGGCGCTGGTCGAGCGGCGCTGGACCGGCCGTCATGCCTCCGGCGCCACCGCGGCCGGTGTCCGCACCCTCGGCCGCGACATCGCCGAGATCCCGATCTCGCTCGAAGCGATGGCGATGTGGCACCGGATCGAGACGATCGTCGGCGACGATTGCGGCTTCCATGCCCATGGCCAGCTGCGCGTCGCCGAGATGCCCGAGCACATGCCGGCCCTGATCGAGCGCCAGGCGCGCACCAGCGCTCTCGGCTACGGCCATGAAGAGCTGATCGACACCGCCGAATTGCGTCGCCTCGTGCCGTCGCTAAGCCCGCATTGCGTCGGCGCGCTGGTGGCGCGTCGTGACGGCGCCGCCGACCCGCACCGCACCATCGCCGCCTTCCGCCGCGCCGGCGAGGCTGAAGGCGTCGTCATCGCCGAGGGCTGCGGCGTCGAGGCGGTCGATCGGCAGGGCAGCGACTGGCTGCTCGTCTGCGGTGACAGGCGCTTTCGTGCATCTCACGTCGTCAACGCCGCCGGCGCCTGGGCCGGGCGACTTGCGGCCCTTTTCGGCGATGCGATCCCGCTCGGCGTCCGGGCCTCGATGATGATCGTCACCGAGCGGCTCGCGCCACTGCTCGATCCCGTCGTCAGCGTCGTCGGCCGCGCGCTCTCCTTCAAACAGGCAAGCCATGGCACGCTGGTGATCGGCGGCGGCCTGCAAGGCTCGGCCGATCTCGACCGCGAGCGCAGCAGCGTCGATTTCCGCCAGCTTGCCAGGGGCGCGCGCGCCGCCAGCGACCTCTTCCCGGCCGTACAGGGCGTGCGCATCGCCCGCTGCTGGACCGGTATCGAGGCGGAGACATCAGACCACATACCGGTCATCGGCCTGTCGCCGAACGCGCCCGGCCTCGTCCACGCCTTCGGCTTCTCCGGGCACGGCTTCCAGCTCGTCCCGGTCGTCGGCTCGATCCTGGCCGAGCTCGTCTGCGAGGGGCGGACGCGCCGCGAGATCGCCGCCTTTGCGCCGGCGCGGCTTATGCAGGAAAGAGCGGTAGCATGATCGGCTATCTGGTCAGGCGCATCCTGCTCGCCATCCCCACTCTGTTCGTGATGCTGACGGCGATCTTCGTCCTGGTCCGCCTCGTGCCGGGCGATGCCGCCTCGGTCATCCTGGGCGACCAGGCGAGCGCTGCCTCGCTCGCCGCGCTCCGGGAAAAGCTCGGCCTCGACCAGCCGGTCCACGTCCAGTACCTCGCCTTCCTCGGCAAGATCCTGACCGGCGATTTCGGCGAGTCGCTGTCGAGCGGGCGCAGCGTCATCCGCGAGGTGCTGCTCGTCCTCCCCTCGACGATCGAGCTGACCGTCGCTGCCATCACGATCGGCCTCGTCTTCGGCCTGCCGCTCGGCGTCGCCGCCGCGCTCAGCCGCAATGGCTGGGTCGACTATGTCTCGCGCGTCGTCTCGCTGATCGGCCTCTCTTTCCCCGCCTTCGTCTCCGGCATCCTGATGCTGATCGTCTTCGCGATCCAGCTGAACTGGTTCCCGGTGCTCGGCAACACCAGCGGCGCGGGGAGCTTCGCTGAGCGCATGCGGGCGCTCGCCCTGCCCGCGCTCAATCTCGGCATCATCATGACCGCCTATGTGATGCGCGTGACCCGCGCCGCCATGCTCGGCGTCCTGACCGAGGATTACATCCGCACCGCTCGCGCCAAGGGCGTCGGCCCAGCCCAGCTCGTCGTCACCCATGCCCTGCGCAACGGGCTGATCCCGATCATCACCGTGGTCGGGCTCTATTTCGGCACGCTGATCGGCAATTCGGTGCTGACCGAGATCATCTTCAACCGGCCCGGCCTCGGCAAACTGATCATCGGGGCGCTCAACGCCCGCGACTACACCCTGCTGCAGGGGCTGATGATCATCTTCGCGATCTGCGTGATCGTCGTGAACACGCTGACCGACCTCGCCTATGGCCTCGTCGACCCCAGGGTGAAATACTCATGAGCGCCGCCGACACCCCCGTCGCGATCCAGCCCGGCGGCCTTTGGCTCGCTTTCACGCAGAACCGGCTCGCCTGGGTCGGGCTCGTCCTGCTGGCGTTGATCGTCGGCGTCGCGCTGTTCGCGCCCTGGCTCGCCCCGCATGATCCGCTCGAGCAGAACATCGTGGCACGGCTGGAGCCGCCTTCCGCCGAGTTCTGGCTCGGCACCGATTCCTATGGCCGCGACGTGCTCTCGCGCCTGATCTACGGCGCGCGCATCTCGCTCTTCGTCGGCTTCGTCGCCATCTTGATCGCGATGCTGGTCGGCACCGCGATCGGCGTACTCGCCGGCTATATCGGCGGCGTCTTCGACCAGCTCGTCATGGGCGTGCTCGACGTGCTGCTCGCCTTCCCGACCCTGCTGCTCGGCCTGATGATCGCCGCCATGCTCGGCGCCAGCCTGGAGAATCTGATCATCGCCATCGCGGTGACCGAGGTCGCGCCCTTCGCCCGCGTCGCCCGGGCGCCGACGATCACATTGCGCCAGCGCGATTTCGTCGAGGCCAGCCGCTCCTATGGCTGCGGTCCGTTCCGGATCATGACCCGCCACATCCTGCCGAACATGATTTCGGACGTGGTGGTGATGAGCTCGCTCTGGCTGGCATCGGCGATCCGCACCGAGGCCTCGCTCAGCTTCATCGGGCTCGGCGTGCCGCCGCCGGCACCGACCTGGGGCGCGATGATCCGCGAGGGCTTCGAGAACATCCTCGACGCCTGGTGGCTCGCGGTCTTCCCGAGCCTTGCCATCCTCGTCACGGTGCTGGCGCTCAACCTGCTCGGCGATGCCCTGCGCGATGCCTCGGATCCGCGCTCGCGGTCGCGCTGACGGCCGGCGCGCTTAAGACTACAGCGGCGCTTGTGCGGCGCCTGCCTCCTCCTTGAGCCAGGCCAGCAGCTTGCGCGTCGCCGCCTTCGGCTCGCGCCGGCGATGCGGAAAGGCGACGAGCCCGCCCGCGATCGTCAAGGCGCCTAGCGGCGCGACCAGCCGGCCATCCGAGAGTTCAGGCTGCGCCAAGCGCGTTTCGACCAGCGTTACTCCCAACCCTCCAACGGCGGCCTCGATGCACATGTGGATGTGCGGAAATGTCAGCGTCCGCGAAGCGACGGGAACGACGAGTGGATGCTCGCGATAGAATGACTGGACCGTGATCGGCCAGCGGCCGACGAGCTGCGTCTCTGCCAGCAGCCGGCCCGCCTCCAGGCGGAACCGGTAATGCGGTGCGCAGACGAGAGCGAAGCTGACATCGCCGAGCACATGGAAGCGCTGATCGTCCGGCAGATCGTAGCCCAGGCGATTCCAGCTCGTGACGAGATCGTAGTCGTCGACCTCGACGATCGACGCTCCGACCATCGTCAGGCGCAGCGAGATCTCCGGGTGAAGCGCATAGAAGCGCGGCAGGCGCGGGACCAGCCAGCGCGTGGCGAAGCTCGAACCGATTCCGAGCGTCACGACCTCGCTGCCCAGGGCCGGCCGGAGCTGCCCCATGCAGCTGTCGAACGCCTCGAACGCCATCCGGGTCGTTGCGTACAGCGTCTTGCCTGCTGCGGTCAGCCCGAGCGGCGCAATGCCTCGATCGAGGAGCTGCAAGCCGATCGCCTCTTCCAGCGCCTTGATCTGCCGGCTGATTGCACTGTGAGTGCGGCCGAGCTCTTCCGCTGCGAGCGTCATCGAACCAAGCCGCGCTGTCGCCTCGAAGGCGGGAAGCTGCGAAAGCGGCGGCAATCGCAACTGTCCGCCGGGCATGTTCGGGAAACGCACAGGGCTGTTCGAATTCGTCGTGTGCGCGTCGTTCTCGCTGCTGTTACCCGTCATCGCATCACGTCTTTCGCCGGGAGGCTGCAATGGGCGAGACACTGTCAGCGCAAGTCATCTCTATGGGTGGACGCCTCGTCGCGAACCGCTCCGGAGCTGTCAAGGCCGAGAGGCCAGGCCGCATGGCCGGCATCGACTTGCTGCAGCCACGGTTCGAGAGCGAGCTGGCGGCAGGACCGCGCCTCTGGCTGCAACGCTGGTTGTGGCGCCGCCGATTGCACGCCGTCTTCCGCCACGAAGCTGATACAGCGCTTGAGGACTTCGGCCTGTCGCGGGACCGGCTGGATCGCTATCTCGCACAGCCCTTCTGGCGCGCCTAAGCGGCGCGCGATTACGGCTCCAGCTCGGAATCCCAGTAGAGATAATCCAGCCAGCTATCGTGCAGATAGTTCGGCGGGAACAGCTTGCCGTTGCGGTGCAGGTCGTTGATCGACGGTGCAAACGGCTTCTGCATCGGGATCATCCCGACCGCAGTCGGCATCTTGTCGCCCTTCATCAGATTGCAGGGCGAGCAGGCCGCGACGACGTTCTCCCAGGTGGTGAGCCCGCCCTTCGAGCGCGGCACGACATGGTCGAAGGTCAGCTCGTCGCGCGTGCCGCAATACTGGCAGGCGAAGCGGTCGCGCAGGAAGACGTTGAAGCGGGTGAAGGCCGGGGTGCGCGAGGGCTTGATATAGGTCTTGAGGGAGACGACCGAGGGCAGCTTCATATTGAAGCTCGGGCTGCGCACCACCGTGTCGTATTCGGAGACGATGTTGACCCGGTCCATGAAGACCGCCTTGATCGCGTCCTGCCAGCTCCACAACGAGAGCGGATAGTAGCTCAACGGCCGGAAATCGGCGTTGAGCACCAGCGCCGGACAACCGTCCGGCGAGGCCATCGGATGCATCACATGCGCCGTCACCCGTATCGCGCCTCCGCTTCTAGGGCTCGCACGAATCCTGCCGCATCAATGTAAGCGCGATGCGACAGGAATGTGAAGCGACGATGTTGCGGCGCGAATGGGCGAATGGCAGCAGTGATTCCCGGGTGGCTCAGGCAGGCCCGGGAATCTCATGCAGAAGAAGCTGGTTTCAGAGATGCTCGGCTCAAGGCCGAGCATGACGAGCGTGTTCTAGCGCGTCGGAATCGGCTTTTCGCCGCGATAATCGTAAAAGCCGCGCTTGGTCTTGCGGCCGAGCCAGCCGGCCTCGACGTACTTCACCAGCAGCGGGCATGGCCGGTACTTCGAATCGGCGAGACCGTCATGCAGCACCTGCATCACCGACAGGCAGGTGTCGAGGCCGATGAAGTCGGCAAGTTGGAGCGGGCCCATCGGATGATTCGCGCCGAGCCGCATCGCCGTGTCGATCGCCTCGACCGAGCCGACGCCCTCATAGAGCGTGTAGACGGCCTCGTTGATCATCGGCAGCAGGATGCGGTTGACGATGAAGGCCGGGAAATCCTCGGAGACCGACGCCGTCTTGTGCAGCGCCGCGACGAAGCCCTTGGCGCGTTCGAAGGTGCCGTCGTCCGTGGCGATGCCGCGGATCAGCTCGACGAGCTGCATCAGCGGTACCGGGTTCATGAAATGGATGCCGATGAAATGCTCGGGGCGATCGGTCGCCGCGGCGAGCCGCGTGATCGAGATCGACGAGGTGTTCGAGGCCAGGATCGCGTCGGGGCGCAGATGGGCGCAGACGGCGGTGAAAATCTTGCGCTTCACCTCCTCGCTCTCGGTCGCAGCCTCGATCACGAGGTCGCACGGACCCAGATCCTCCAGCTTCGGCGCCGCGACGATCCGGCTCATCGCCGTGCGGCGGTCCTCGTCGGCGATGGCGCCCTTGGCGACCTGCCGGGCCATGTTGCCATCGATCGTCGCCAGCGCCGCGTTGATGCGCTCTTCGGCGACGTCGTGCAGCCTGATGTCGAAGCCCGCGACCGAGGCGACATGGGCGATGCCGTTGCCCATCTGCCCGGCCCCGATGATGCCGACGGTCTTGATCTGGTGGTCCATGTGACGCTTCTGTTCCCCGAGGGAGCTGGCGCGGACGGCCTGATCGCCGCCCGCGACGCGACTTAGTTTACCGATTACTTGCCGGCTTTTTCGAGCTCTTTGTCGAGCTCGGGCAGGATGGTGAAGAGATCGCCGACGAGGCCGTAATCGGCAATCTGGAAGATCGGCGCCTCCTCGTCCTTGTTGATGGCGACGATGACCTTCGAGTCCTTCATGCCGGCGAGGTGCTGGATCGCACCGGAGATGCCGACCGCGACATAGAGATCCGGTGCCACGACCTTGCCGGTCTGGCCGACCTGCCAGTCGTTGGGGGCGTAGCCGGCATCGACTGCGGCGCGCGAGGCGCCCATCGCGGCGCCGAGGCGATCCGCCACCGGCTCGATAACCTTGGCGAAGTTCTCGGCCGAGGCGAGCGCGCGCCCGCCCGAGACGATGATCTTGGCCGAAGCCAGCTCCGGCCGGTCGGACTTGGCGACCTCCTCGCCCTTGAAGGAGGAGGTGCCGGGGTTCGCGGCCGCCGAGACGCTCTCGATCGGGGCGCTGGCGGAACCGTCGCCGGTCGCCTGGAAGGACGCGCCGCGCACGGTGATCACCTTCTTGGCGTCACCCGACTGCACCGTCTGGATGGCGTTGCCGGCATAGATCGGCCGCTCGAAGGTGTCGGCCGAGACGATCTTCGTCACCTCGGAGACCTGCATCACATCGAGCAAGGCTGCGACGCGCGGCATCACGTTCTTGCCGGTGGTGGTGCCAGGCGCGACCAGCGCGTCATAGCCGGGGGCGAGCGAAACGATCAGCGCGGCCAGCGGCTCGGCGAGGCGATGCTCATAGGACGCATCGTCGGCGAGGAGCACCTTCTCGACACCGTCGAGCTTGGCAGCGGCTTCGGCAACGGCCTTGGCGCCCAGGCCCGCGACCAGGACATGGACGGGCGCACCGAGATCCTTGGCAGCAGTCAGGGCCTTGCGGGTGGCCTCGTTGAGGCTCTTGTTGTCGTGCTTGGCGAGCAGCAGCGTGGTCATCAGATCACCCCGGCGGTCTTGAGCTTGGAGACGAGTTCGGCGGCATTGGCCACCTTGACGCCGGCGGAGCGCCCGGCCGGCTCGGCCGTCTTCAGCACCTTGAGGCGCGGCGAGACATCGACACCGAGCGTCTCGGGCGTGGTCTCGTCGAGCGGCTTCTTCTTCGCCTTCATGATGTTGGGCAGCGAGGCATAGCGCGGCTCGTTGAGGCGAAGGTCGGTGGTGACGATCGCCGGCAGCTTGAGCTGCACGGTCTGCAGGCCGCCATCGACCTCGCGGGTGACGTCGGCAGAGCCGCCATCCAGAACGACCTTCGAGGCGAACGTGCCCTGCGGCCAGCCGAGCAGCGCCGCCAGCATCTGGCCGGTCTGGTTGCAATCGTCGTCGATCGCCTGCTTGCCGAGGATGACGAGTTCGGGCGTCTCCTGCTCGACGACCTTCTTCAGGAGCTTGGCGACGGCCAGCGGCTCGACGGCGGCGTCGGTCTTCACCAGGATGCCGCGATCGGCGCCCATGGCGAGGCCCGTGCGGATCGTCTCGGCGGCCTGCGCCGGCCCGACCGAGACCACGATCACTTCCGTGGCCTTGCCCGCTTCCTTGAGCCGCAGCGCCTCTTCGACCGCGATCTCGTCGAAGGGATTCATCGACATCTTCACATTGGCCAGTTCGACCCCGGAACCGTCGCCCTTCACGCGGATCTTCACGTTGAAGTCGACCACTCGCTTCACTGGCACAAGTATCTTCATAAGGGCGTCACCGGTTGAGGAGAGATGTGATCTGATGCCGACCCGCCGGCCAAGCGACGGCCAGCATCGCGGCACCCGGCTGAAATGCGGACGGACCGTAGCGACGGGGATTTGCGCTTGTCAACGCCATGAAAGTCACGGCTGCCCCTGCATGCCGCGGCCGAACAGGCGCAGCTCGCGCCGGATCAGGAGCGGTGTCAGCGCCGCACCAGCGCCGAGCCCGCCGAGATGCGCCCACCAGCCGACCGCGCCCTGCTGGTCGAACAGCGCCGAGAGCAGCTGGAACAGGATCCAGGCGCCGAGCGCGTACATCGCCGGGATGTGCAGGGGAATCCATTTGAAGGCGAGGCCCCAGACGCGCACGCGCGGGTAGAGCATCAGATAGGAGGCGATCACGCCCGAGATCGCGCCGGAGGCGCCGATCAGCGGCTGCTCCGATTCGGGGTTCATCAGCGCATGCAGCAGCGCTCCGGCGATGCCGCAGAGAAGAAAGAAGACGAGGAAGCGCAGATGTCCCATCGCATCCTCGACATTGTCGCCGAAGACCCAGAGGAACAGCATGTTGCCGATCAGATGGGCGAAGCTGGCATGCAGCATGATGCCGGTCATCAGCGTCAGCCAAGGCGGCGCCTTGAGCAGTTCCGGCGGCAATTGCGCCTCGCCGAACAGCACCGCCGGAATCGTGCCAAAGCCGGCCAGGACCGCGACCTCGCTCGCCTCGCTGGTCCAGTACATCAGCATCAGGCGCAGCACGATGCAGAGCGCGATCAGCGCATAGGTGACGTAGGCGACGCGGATGAAACGCATCGGCACGCCGTCATGCAGCGGCACAAACATCGGATCAGCGGTTCTGGCCAGGCGTCCAGAGCACGTCGCCCCCAGCCCTGGCATTGAGGTGGCGCGAGGCGACGAAGAGGAAATCCGAGAGCCGATTGACGAATTTCAGCGCCGGCTGGGCGACGCTCTCGCCCTCCTCCTGCGACAATTCGACCATCAGCCGCTCGGCCCGGCGGCTGACCGTGCGGGCGAGATGCAGATGCGCCGCACCGGGCGTGCCGCCCGGCAGGACGAAGGAGCGCAGCGTCCCGAGCGGCCGGTTGAGCTGGTCGATCTCGGCCTCGAGACGGTCGACCTGCGCCTGCACGATGCGCAGCGGCTCCCAGGCCAGCTTCTCGCCGGTGTCGGGCGAGGCGAGCTCGGCGCCGAGGTCAAAGAGATCGTTCTGGATGCGCCCCAGCATCGCGTCCAGTTCAGGATCTTCGCCGGCGCAATGCAGCCGCGCCATGCCGATGCAGGCATTAGTCTCGTCGATCGTGCCATAGGCGGAGACGCGCAGGTCGAATTTCGGCCGGCGCGCGCCGGTGGCGAGCGCCGTGGTGCCGTCGTCGCCGGTGCGGGTGTAGATGCGATTGAGAACGACCATGACCAAGTTATAGCGCGCTGCAGCATCGGCGGAAGAGGCAATCTCACCCCATCGCGAGGGGCAAAAGTCCCGGCTCCTTCAGCGTCTCCAGGGCGATCTCGGAACGCACGCGCGCGACGCTTTCATGCGGCAGCAGGACCTCGTTGACCAGGCGCGCCAGTTCCTTGAGGTCGCCGACCGCTACTTTCAGCATGTAGTCGGCCTCGCCGGTCAGCGCATGCGCCTCGAGCACCGCGGGCGTCAGTTTTACGAGATCGCGGAAGCGCCGGGCATTGTCGCGCGAATGGGTGTTGAGCGCGACATGGATGAAGACCGTCACGGAAAGCCCGATCGCCTCCGGATCGATCAAGGCGCGATAGCCGCGAATCACACCCACTCCCTCCAACACCTGGCGCCGCCGCGAGACCTGGCTGGCGGAGAGGCCGACGCGCTCGGCGAGCGCGCCATTGGTCAGCGAGGCGTCCTGCTGGAGCGCTTCGAGCAGGCGCCAGTCGAAAGCGTCAAGCTGCGACATTTCGTGAGCTCCCCCGCCATTCCATGCACGATCCGTGCAAATTCAATCCGAAAGCGCGCGATTTTGCAAACCCTTTGCCATCCGGATGCGTGAAGATCGGTCAACTACAGATTTCAGGAGGACGCATATGGGACCGTTTCCGCACGACGCCGAGCCGCCGGCCATTTCCGCCGCCAACCCGATGGGCACCGACGGCTTCGAGTTCGTCGAATACGCCCATCCCGAGCCGGAGAAGCTCGGCGCTCTGTTCGAGATCATGGGCTTCACCAAGGTGGCGAAGCATCGCTCGAAGAAGGTGACGCTCTATCGCCAGGGCGACGTCAACTTCATCGTCAATGCCGAGCCGGAATCCTTCGCTCAGGGCTTCGCTGCCGAGCACGGCCCCTGCGCCTGTGCGATGGCCTTCCGCGTCGTCGACGCCAAGCATGCCTTCGAGCGGGCGGTGTCGCTCGGCGCCGAGCCCTATGAGAGCAAAGTCGGCCCCGGCGAACTGCAGATCCCGGCCGTGAAGGGCATCGGCGGCTCGCTGCTCTATTTCGTCGACCGCTACGGCGAGAAGGGCTCGATCTACGATGTCGACTTCGAATGGCTGGCCGAGAGCGACCCGCATCCCGAGCAGGCCGGGATGTACTACCTCGACCACCTCACCCACAATGTCATGCGCGGCCGCATGGACCATTGGGCCGACTGGTATGGCGAGCTCTTCAACTTCCGCGAGATCCGCTTCTTCAATATCGAGGGCAAGCTCACCGGCCTGATCTCGCGGGCGCTGACCTCGCCCTGCGGCAAGATCCGCATCCCGATCAACGAATCCCTCGACGACAAGAGCCAGATCGAGGAGTACCTGCGCCAGTACAAGGGCGAAGGCATCCAGCATGTCGCGCTCGGCTCGCGCGATATCTATTCAAGCGTCGAGCAGCTGCGCCAGAACGGCCTGCCCTTCATGCCTTCGCCGCCCGAGACCTACTACGAGAAGGTCGATGGCCGCGTGCCGAACCATGGCGAGCCGGTGCCGCGGCTCAAGCAGAACGGCATCCTGATCGATGGCGAGGGCGCGGTCGCGCTCGGTTCCAGGGAAGGCCGGATGAGCAAGGTGCTCCTGCAGATCTTCTCCGCCACCGTGGTCGGGCCGATCTTCTTCGAGTTCATCCAGCGCAAGGGCGATGACGGCTTCGGCGAGGGCAATTTCCGCGCTTTGTTCGAGTCGATCGAGGAAGACCAGATCCGCCGCGGCGTGCTGAAGCCGCAGGCGGCAGAGTAACGCGTTCGTTCTGCGAATACTTGCAGCCTTCTCCCGCGCACGTGGGAGAAGGCTCTCGCTTTCAAGTGATCGTCATGGCTTTGACCTGATCTTGCCGCCTCCCGGGAATGGGCGTAGCCCTTTGTTGACGCGCCGGCCCGACATGGCGCGCGACAAGGGGAAGCGACCATGGCGACAGCGTCGGCAGAGGTCTTGCGGGGCCATCAGGGCCCATGGTGGACCCATCTTTATGTCCAGGTGCTGACCGCGATCGCCATCGGCGTGCTGCTCGGCCATTTCTACCCCCAGACCGGCGAGGCGATGAAGCCGCTGGGCGACGCCTTCATCAAGGCGATCAAGATGATCATCGCGCCGATCATCTTCCTCACCGTCGTCCATGGCGTCGCCTCGATGGACGACATGAAGAAGGTCGGCCGGGTCGGCCTGAAGGCGCTGATCTATTTCGAGGCCGTCACCACGCTGGCGCTGATCGTCGGCCTCGTCGTGGTCAATCTCTGGAAGCCCGGCACCGGCATGAACGTCGACCCCTCGACGATCAACACCGCCGGCATTTCCGCCTTCACCGCCAAGGCGCATGACCAGAGCACCCTGGCGTTCCTCATGAACATCATCCCCGACACGGTGGTTGGCGCCTTCGCCAATGGCGAGATCCTGCAGGTGCTGTTCTTCGCCCTGCTCTTCGCCTTCGGCCTGCAGATGCTCGGCGAGCGCGGCAAGGCGGTGCTGCACTTCATCGACGATATCGCCCAGATCTTCTTCAAGATCGTCGGCATCATCATGAAGGCCGCCCCGATCGGCGCCTTCGGGGCGATGGCCTTCACCATCGGCAAGTTCGGCGTCGGAACCCTGCTCTCGCTCGGCTCCTTCATGGCAGCGTTCTATACGACCTGCCTGATCTTCATCTTCCTGGTCCTCGGCACGATCGCGCGGCTCGCCGGCTTCTCGATCCTGAAGTTCATCGCCTTCATCAAGGAAGAGCTGCTGATCGTGCTCGGCACCTCCTCCTCCGAGAGCGTGCTGCCGCGCATGATCGCCAAGATGACCCATCTCGGCTGCAAGGAGAGCGTCGTCGGCCTGGTTATCCCGACCGGCTATTCCTTCAATCTCGACGGCACCTGCATCTACCTGACCATGGCCGCCGTCTTCCTGGCGCAGGCGACCAATACCGACCTCTCCCTCTCTCAGGAGATCGGCATCATCGCCGTGCTGCTGTTGACCTCGAAGGGGGCTGCCGGCGTCACCGGCTCGGGCTTCATCGTGCTCGCCGCAACGCTCGCCACGGTCGGCCATATCCCGGTCGCCTCGATCGCGCTGATCCTCGGCATCGACCGCTTCATGTCGGAAGCGCGCGCGCTCACCAACCTGATCGGCAATGGCGTCGCCACCATCGTCGTCTCGAAATGGGAGAACTCGCTCGACGAAGCCAGAATGCATCGCATCCTCGCCAAGGAGACCGGCTTCGACGCCGACGAGCCGGAACGGATCGCGGTCTGACCCTGCCCCTCAGGCTGCCAGCCGCGGCGACGCCATAGCCTCGCGCAGGGCCTGCGCAAAATGGCGCGCCGCGATGCCCGCTTGCGGCGCGATCACCAGCGCGACCGAAAGCTCGAAAAGCGACGGCAGATTCTCGGATGGCTCCAGGCGACGCAAAGAGGCAGGCGCCGCGCTCTCGGTGATCGCGGTGACGCACAGGCCCGCCTCGACCGCCGAGAGCAGCCCGGCCATATGCGACGACGAGAACACCAGCCGGTGCGGCCGCTCGGCCGCCTGCAGCGCGTTCAGGATGCGCGGACGCGCCCGGCAGCCCTCGTTGAACAGGCCGAGCGGCAGGACTTCGCTCAGCTCCGGCCGATGGCCGCGCGCCGCGACCCAGACCAGCGGCTCACGCCTGAGGCGCTCGCCCTTCGGCCGGCCGGGGTCCTGGGTGATCACCGCTAGGTCGAGCTCGCCTGCCGCGACGGCCGGCTCGATCCGCTTCGAGAGCTCGCAATGCACTTCGATCTCGACGCGCGGATGCTCCTCGGCGAAGCGCACGATCAGCGGCCGCAGGTAAGCATCGACATAGTCGTCCGGCAGCCCGATGCGCAGCCGGCCCACCGCCTTGTCGCCGTCGAGCTCGGCCCGCGCCTCGCGTTCGATCGCGAGCAGGCGGCGCGCCTGGGCGAGCAGGCGCTCGCCGGCCTCGGTCGGCGTGACACCGCGCCGCGAGCGCTCCAGCAATTGCCTGCCGAGCGCGGCCTCGAGATCCTGGATGCGGCCGGAAACCGCCGATTGCGTGCGCCCGAGCTTCTGGCCGGCCGCGGTGAAGCCGCCGGTGTCGGCGACGGCGACGAGCATGGCGAGCGCATCGAGATCGAGATGGGTCGACATCATCACTCCATCGGAAACAGCAATAGATAAATCAGGATAATCCGTTTTTCCGATTGTCGGAAGCGGGCTACGTTCGTGCACCAAAACAGCCCTCACCTGGGGAGCGGTCGCAGCTCCTCTGGATGGGGGCTGTGATTTCTCGACCCGAAAGCCTAACCCCATGTCCGCCCCGAGCCTGTCCTTGCCCGACCGTCCCGCCGCTCCTGCGCTCGGCATGTTCCTCGTGCTGATGACCGGCGCGACCTGCATCGGCTTCTCCGGCATCTTCGTGCGCTTCGCCGATGTCGGCCCGGCCGCCGCCGGCTTCTGGCGTATGGCCTTCGCCCTGCCGGTGCTCGCTGCCTGGATGGCGCTGGAGGGCCGCCATGAGCGGGCCCAAGGCGTGAAGCCCGGAGCCATGCTGCCGATCGCGCTCGCCGGCCTCGCCTTCGGCGTCGATGTCGTGCTCTACAACGCCTCGCTCGGCTTCACCTCAATCGCCAACGCCTCGCTGCTCGGCAATCTCTCGCCGGTCGGCGTCATTCTCGGCGGCTGGCTGCTGTTCCGCGAGAAGCCGACGCGGCGCATCCTCGGCGCGTTGCTCCTCGCCATCGGCGGCGCTGGCCTGCTGGTCCTGCCCAAGCTGTCGGGAGGTGCGGTGACGCCGCTGTCGGGCGGCGGCCTGTTCGGCGACGGCCTCGCCATCGGCGCCGCCTTCTCCTACGCCGCCTACATCCTTGCCGTCCGCCGCGCCCGCAACCGCGCCGCCGCCGGTCGCATCGGCCTGATCTCCAGCGCAATCTGCGCCGTGTTCTGCGTCATTGCCGCCTTTAGCCTCAGCGAAACCATCCTGCCGCAGAGCCTGACCGGCTGGCTCGCCGTCGCCGCGCTTGGCCTGGTCTCGCATGCGATGGGCCAGGGCCTGATCACGCTGGCGCTCGGCCATTACGGGGCGAACGCCGCCTCGCTGGTCATGGTCTGGCCGGCGCTGGTCTCGGTGCTCGCCGCCTGGGCGATCTTCGCCGAGCAGCCCTCCCCCGCCCAGGCCTTCGGCGGCGTCGCGATCCTGGCGGCGGTGCTAATGGTACGAAAGGGCTGAGTTCGGTTTCGTCGCGCGAGTGGGACCTAACTGATCCTGCTCGGCAGCCGACCAAGACAGCCGCAACCTCCCGACCCTGTCGATGCAGGCATGTCGAGCCGATCCCGGCGGCATTTGCCTCGGCCTGCCTACCCGCCGGACCATTGCAGGAGATCGCCGATCCGGGCTGCGGAGTAGAGCCTCACGCCGCCGACCTCTATGATCTTTCGGACCGCCAGATCGGGGACGACAACGTCGTCGAGCTCGATATGCGAGACCACGAAAACGATGACGCCACGCGGCAGCCATGCCAGCTCCGCTGCGACATCGGCCAGTGTCTGGGATGTGGCCGGATCGGGTAATTGCGGGAGCTCCGGCGCCCGCTTCGCCCAGAAATTCAGGAAGACCTGCGTCGGCAGGACGTTCCGGCCCGCCAGATGCCTCAGCAGGAGATGGGGGTGCTCGACGAAGACATGCGCTTCGGCGGCGGGTATCGGCTGCAGCGCCGAGGCCAGCCTCGCAAAGCGCCAGGCGCGCTCGATCGCGTCCGGCCGCGCCTCTTCGACCGGCGGGGCGAAGAGCACGATCGCATTCGCAGGAATCTCCTTGGCGATCGCCGCATAGCTCGCATCGAGCCGCGTGAGCGGAGCCCAGAGATAGAACAGAAGCCCGACCTTCACGGCTATGATGCCCGCGAGAAGCGCGGTCGCAGCCCTCTCCGATCCGGCCGGCTGCGACGGCGGACCCGGCAGGAAGATCGCCACGATCGTCACGATCGCCGGAACGAGGCGCCGGTCGGCCGCCCCGACGCTCATCAGGTATTTCGGCATGACGAGGAACAGGAGGACGCAGGCGAGCAGCCCAGCCAGCTCATGGCGGCCGGCATTCAGTCCCCGCCGCCAGGCCAGCCAGCCGACGGCGCCGAGGACGAGCGCCGACAGGCCATATTCGAGCGACAGGTTCGTTGTCTTGCCGACCGAGAAGATGCCTGTGATCTTGGTGGCGAGATGCCACTCGGTCGTCCCCGTCTGGCCGGGCTCCATGACCAGCACCAGGGCGGCCACCATGACCGCTGAAGGCCAATGCGACCTGATGAGATCGGCGCTGTCGGCGAAGCGCCGCGCCCGCCAGTCGTCGCGAGCCGTGACTGCGAACATGCCGAGGCAGAAGCACACATAGAGCATTACCGGGAAGATGCTGATCAGGCACATCGCGCCCAGGATGAGGGCCTGGCAGACGCCGAAGCTGCCCGAAGGCGCCTTGCGCTGTTCGATCGCCCTGTGCAGCGCGACGAACATGACGCCGAGCCCGAGGATATAGTTGAACAGCCCCCAATAGAGCGGCTCGGAATAGACGGCGAGAAGGATGATGAGAAGGATGGAAAGGTCCGACCTTTGCCCTCGCGCCTGCCGGCACCAGACGGCGGCCGCGATATAGGCGCACACCGCCGTGCAGATGAACACTGTCAGCGCGACGGATGGCGGCACGACCTTGCCGAGAGCACCGGTGAATACGTCGATGGCGAGATTCGGATAAAGCCTGTCGCCGGCCTGAAAGAACTGGGCGACCGCGTCGCCGGCCAGCATCATCTCCCACAGGGTCACCCGGAAGAGATGGTTCGGCCCGTCGACGAAGAAGGCGCCGCCCGACGCCAGGATGGGCAAGGTCGCCGCCAGCATGACGAGCGTCACATGCCTGAAAGGCGCGCCGTTTACGGGCAGAGAAACGGCGCCGCGACCCTCCTGGTCCTGGCTGCTCGACGCTCTCGCTGCGAGGACCTGGTCTTCCATGGCGGGAGTGTAGGATGCCGCCTTCTGCCGGCAGCAGCCGTGCAAAATAGGTAGCTCATCTTGGCGCGGCACCACGCTCCTAAGCGCTACCAACCTGACCAAAACGCGCCATAGCATCGGATCGAAAAGTGGGGTCCACTCTTCGACCCGATGCAGCAACAATGAGAGAGATCACCGTTGCCGCGTCCCTATCGGGGCACGGTGATCTGGCGCCTCACTCCGCCGCCAGCCGCGGGGGCGGCAGCTTGCCGGCCATCGCCTTGGCGCTGGCTTCGCCAGGGGTCTCCTCCTCGCGGATCGCTTCCCATTGGCTCTCGTCCTCGGCCTTGCCGAGGAAGCGGCCGAAGATCCAGCCGGTCAGCCGGCCGAGATCGTCCATCACCACATAGAAGGACGGCACGAAGACGAGGGAAAGCACGGTCGAGACGATGAGGCCGCCGATGACCGCGATCGCCATCGGCGCGCGGAACTCGCCGCCATCGCCGACGCCATAGGCGGAAGGGAGCATGCCCGCCGCCATGGCGATCGTCGTCATCACGATCGGCCGTGCCCGCTTGTGGCCTGCTTCGAGCAGCGCCGTCAGCCGGTCCTTGCCGCGCGCGACCTCCTCGACCGCGAAGTCGACGAGCATGATCGCATTCTTGGTGACGATGCCCATCAGCATCAGCAGGCCAATATAGACCGGCATCGAGACCGGGTTGTGGGTGGCGAGCAGCGCGATCACCACGCCGCCGAAGGAGAGCGGCAGCGAGAGCAGGATGGTGATCGGCTGGAAGACCGAACCGAACAGCAGGATCAGCACGGCGAGCACCAGCATCAGGCCGGTGGTCATCGCGTGAACGAAGCCCTCGACCACCTCGCCCTGGATCTCGGCGTCGCCGGTCGCAGCGATGCGCACGCCTTCCGGCAGGCCGACCTCCTTGACGATCTCCTGGAACTTCTCCTGTGCCGTGCCGAGCTCGAAGCCGCGCTTCAGGTCGGCGCCGATTGCGGCGCGGCGGACGCGGTCATAGCGGTCGATCGAGGACGGGCCCTCGCCGAAGCCGATCTCGGCCACGGCGGTGAGCGGGACCGAGACGCCGGACGCGCTGATGACGCGCAGCGCCGCGATATTGCGGATGTCGGTGCGGGCCTGCTCGTCGAGCTGGACGCGGATCGGCACCAGCCGGTCGCCGGCATTGAACTTGGCGAGGTTGGGGCCGATGTCGCCGATGGTGGCGACGCGCAAAGCCTCCGAGATCGCCTCTGGCGTGACGCCGAGATTGGCGGCCTGCTCCAGCTTCGGCGTGACGCGCATCTCCGGCCGGCTCAGCGAGCCGGCAGTGGCGACGTTGAGATAACCGTCGACCTGGCGCATGCGCGCCTCGATCTTCGCCACCGTCTCGTCGAGCGCGTCGCCGTCCTTGGACAGGATCGAGAACGCCATCTCGCGCTCGCCGCGCTCGTTGACGTACCAGGCGCGGACATCGGGCACGCCGGCCAGCTTCTCGGCGATGGTGACCTTGAGTTCCTTCTGCGGAACGTCGCGCTCGGCCTTCGGCGTCAGCAGGATAAAGACCGCGGCGCGGCGCACCTCACGCTGGCCGGTCGGCGATGCCCCGCCGAGCACGAAGACGTTCGTCACCTGCGGAATCTCGCGCAGCTTGTCGACGATCTTGTCGGTGGCGACGGTGGTGTCCTCCAGCGTCGCGCCGGGCGGCAATTCGACCGATGCGACGATACGGGCGGTATCCTCCTCCGGGAAGAAGCCGGTCGGCAGCAGCGCCGTCGCCTGGATCGAGACGAACAGGAAGCCGAAGCCGGCGATCAGCGTGAGATAGGCCGTGTTGAACGGCAGCTTGCGCCAGGTCCGCGAACCGTCGAAGCGCGGCAGCACCGGAATGCGCCGCTTCTTGAGCGAGGCCTCGAGCAGCCAGGAATAGCCGCGCATCACGAAGCCATCCTTGGCGTCGTGGTGCTTCACCGGCCTGAACAGATAGGCCGCCATCATCGGCGTGATCAGGCGTGCGACCAGCAGCGAGAACAGCACGGCGATCGCGACGGTGAGGCCGAACTGGCGGAAATACTGGCCGGCGATGCCGCCCATGAAGGACACCGGCGCAAAGATCGCGACGATGGTCAGCGTGATCGCGATGACCGCTAGCCCGATCTCGTCGGCGGCCTCCATCGCGGCGCGATAGGGCGACTTGCCCATCTTCATGTGCCGGACGATGTTCTCGATCTCGACGATGGCGTCGTCGACCAGAATGCCGGTCACCAGGGTGATGCCGAGCAGGCTGACCAGGTTGAGCGAGAAGCCGAGGAGCTCCATCGCCCAGAAGGTCGGGATGGCCGAGAGCGGCAGCGCGATCGCGGTGATCAGCGTCGCCCGCCAGTTGCGCAGGAAGACGAAGACGACGAGCACGGCCAGCGCCGCGCCCTCCAGCAGCGTCTCCATCGCCGCCTTGTAGTTGCCGTGGGTATAGGCGACGGCATCGTCGATCGGCGCAAGCTTGATCGTCGGATAGCGCTTGTTGAGATCGTCGATCTTGGCCGCGACGACGTCCTTGACCGAAAGCTCGCTCGACCCCTTCGAGCGGAACACGGCGAAGGAGACGACCGGCTGCTTGTTCAGCCGGCCGAAGGCGCGCGGCTCGGAACTGGCGTCCTCGACGCGGCCGAGCTCCTTCAGGCGCACCTCGCGCCCGCCGGTGAGCTGGATCTTGCTGTCGGCGAGCTCGGCGACGGTCTTGGCGCTGGCCAGCGTGCGGATCGCCTGCTCCTGCCCGCCGACCTCGCCGCGCCCGCCGGCGAGATCGACATTGGTCGCGCGGATCTGGCGGTTGACCTCGCCGGCGGTGGTGCCGAGCGCGAGCAGCCGGTCAGGATCGAGCGAGATCCGGATCTCGCGATCGACGCCGCCATAGCGTTCGACCCGGCCGACGCCCTTCAGCCCCTGCAATTCGCGCGAGACGACATCGTCGACATGCCAGGAGAGCTGCTCCAGCGTCAGGCCGGGCGAGGAGGCGCCATAGGTCAGGATCGACTGACCCTCGACGTCGATGCGCTGGATCACCGGCTCGTCGATGGTCCGCGGCAGCTCGGCCCGGATCTTGGCGATCGCATCCTTGACGTCGTTGACGGCGCGGTCGGTGTTGGTTTCGAGCCGGAACTCGACCAGCGTCACCGAGGAGCCGTCGGTCAGGGTCGACATCACATGCTTGACGCCGGTGATGTTGGCGACTGCGTCCTCGACGCGTTTCGAGACCTGACTTTCGAGCTCGGCCGGAGCGGCGCCGGACTGGGTCACCGTCACCGAGACGAAGGGCACGTCGATGTTAGGGAAGCGCGTCACCGGCAGCTTCGAGAACGAAAGCAGCCCGAGCACGCACAGCACGACGAAGAGCAGGATCGCCGGAACGGGTTTCCGGATCGACCAGGCGGAGAAATTGACGTTCACGCGAGGCTCCGTCAGTTCGTCGCGATCGGCGTGATCATGTCGCCGTCACGCACGAAGGTGCCGGCACGCGCCACCACGCTCTCGCCTTCGGCAAGGCCTGACGCGATCTCGGCGCGCCCGCCACCGATCAGCCCTAGCGTGACCTTCTTGGTCGTCACCTTGCCGTGCTTGACGGACTGGACCATGGCGCCACCGCGCGCATAGGTGATCGCCGAAAGCGGCAACACGATGCTGGTCTTGCGGCCGGTCTCGATCACGCCGCGCGCGAAGGAACCCACGGCGACCGGCGGGTTGCCTGTCAACGTGATTCGCAGCCGCCCGAGCCGCGAGGCCTTGTCGACCTCCGGCGAGATCAGCCGGATCTGGCCGGCGAGCGGCTTGTCGGATCCTGCCGGCGTGACCGAGACCGCCTGCCCGATTTTGAGATTGGGCAATTCGACCTCGGCGACATCGGCTTCGAGCTCGATCGCGCCGTCGGCGATGATCTTGAACAGCGGCTCAGCGGCCGCCATCGTCGCCATCGCGCCGAGCTTGGCGTTGCGGCGGCTGACGATACCAGCCTTCGGCGCCTTGATCTCAGTGCGGGCGAGCTTGACGTCGATATCGCGCCCCTGGGCCTGGGCCAGCGTCAGGTCGGCGGTGGTGATCGCAAGCGCCTGCTTCATCGAGTTCAGCCGCGCCTGCCCGCCCCGGGCCGCGGCGGCGCGCTGGTCGAAGGTCTCAAGGCTGGCATTGCCATTGTCGCGCAGCGCCTTGGTCCGGTCGAAGGCGTTGTTGGCCTGGACGAGATTGGCCTCGGCCTCGACGATCTGCGCCTTGGCCTGGTCGACCGCCGCCTCTGCACGCTTGATCTGTGCCTCGTTCTGGGAACGTTGCACTTCGAGCGTGGTACGCGACAGTCGCGCCAGCACCTGACCGGCGGCGACGCGATCGCCCTCCTCGGCGAGCAGCTCAGTGATGACGACGCCGTCGATCTCGGGCGCAACCATGATCTCGTCGCGCGCGATCATCGAGCCGGAGACGACGACGCTCTGCACGATCTCGTCGCGTTTCGCGCTCGTGACCGTGATGGCCGGCCCGGCGGAGGGCTGCTGCTGGGCGGTCGCGGCGGAGGCCGGCGCCTGGGCAAATGCCGCCCCGGGCGCGCATGCGAGCGCGACGAGCGGCAGCAGGATCAGTTTTTTGGTCGAGATGGGCATGGTCGGCCTTCTTACAAAGTTTGGCCGTCGGCGGGCGGCAGCAGCATGGTCTGCGCCAATCCCCGCATCGCGGCGAAGAGGGCTTCGGCGCCGGCAGCGGCGTCGAAATTCGGATCGACGGCACGCCGGCAGAAGAAGCCGTCCGCCATCATGAACAGCGCCGTCAGAAAACGCGCTTGATCGAGATTGCTCGGCAGTTCGCCACTTGCCTTGGCAGCCGCGACGGCAGCACCGAGGCCTTGCTCGACCACCTCGTCAAAGCCGGCACAGATCTGCGCCATCTCGGGCGTGCGTGACGCTTCGGCCCAGATCTGCAGCGCAATGATCGCCTTCTCGCGCGGCTTGCGCACCATGTGCTGGCGGCCGAGCTCCTCGAGCTGGTCGAGCAAGCCGCCTTTGCTCGGGTCGAGCTGGGCGAAATCGGCCGCGACCTCGGTCCGGTCGCGCTCGCTGATGCCGCCGATGATCGCGTCCTTCGAGGAGAAGTAGCGATAGAGGTTACCTGGGCTCATCGCGGCCTCGGCGGCAATATCGTTCATCGTCGCCGCGTGGAAGCCGGCGCGCGCGAAGACGCGCTCGGCCGCATCGAGGATGCGGACATGGCGCTCAGAGAGGCCGCGTTCGGCCGAGAAGGGAGTGACGACTTGAGACATGCTTCTTTGGAATGATGAGAATGAACGTTCATTCTCATGCCTGAGCCTGGCTCGAAAGTCAACCGATGCGGTCACTGGAGGTTGCATTGCCAGAAGACTATTGATGGAAGATTGCACGGAGCATGCACGGCGCTGGCCTCCGCCATGCCGGCCATGGCGCATAATTTGCTTGCCGCAAAGGCTGGCAAACCGCATTTTAAGTGTTGTCCGCTATGGAGAATCCGGTCTCGGGAGCGCGATCGAACGCCGCGATGAACGACCTGTCCTATCGCTTCGAGCCCCGTCGCCGGCTCCGCACACGCCTCGACGCCCCGCCACCGCGCAAGCCGGTGCTGATCGTGCTCCATCAGGAGCATTCGACGCCTGGCCGTGTCGGCCGCCTGATCGCCGAACGCGGCCATGCCCTCGACATCCGTAGGCCCCGTTTCGGCGATCCGCTGCCGCAGACCATGCAGGGCCATGCCGGCGCAGTGATCTTCGGCGGGCCGATGAGCGCCAACGACCCCGATGATTTCGTCAAGGCCGAGATCGACTGGATCGGGGTCTGCCTCAAGGAGGAAGCGCCTTTCCTTGGACTTTGCCTCGGCGCTCAGATGCTAGCCCGCCATCTCGGCGCGACCGTCTACACTCACGCCGAAGGCCGGGCCGAGATCGGCTACTACCCGCTCAGCCTGACGGAGGCCGGCCGCGCTGATGCCGCGACGACCGGCAGCATCTGGCCTGGCACAGTCTATCAATGGCACCGCGAGGGCTTCGACTGCCCGACCGGCGCCGAATGCCTGGCGACCGGCGGCGATTTCCCGGTCCAGGCGGTCCGCGCCGGCCGAAAGGCCTATGGCCTGCAATTCCATCCCGAGGTGACGCTGGCGATGATGTGCCGCTGGTCGGTGCGCGCCCATGAGCGCACGCTGATGCCGGGCGCCCAATTGCGCCACCAGCATCTCGAGGGCTGGTACCAGTATGATCCCCCGGTGCGGGCCTGGCTCGACGGCTTTCTCGACCACTGGCTGAAAGAGCCGGCCGACCAAGGCCTCATCGCGTGACTCGCAGCGTCATCGTCATCGGCGCCGGCATGGTCGGCGTCTCCTGTGCGCTTGCCCTGCAGAAGCGCGGCCTCAAGGTCACGCTGATCGACCGACGCGAGCCCGGCCGCGAGACCTCCTACGGCAATGCCGGCGTGATCAGCCGCTCCTCGATCATGCCGCTCAACAATCCCGGCCTGTGGAAGAACCTGCCGAAATATCTCGGCAACCGGCATGCCGCGGTGCGCTATCGGCTCGGCCATCTCCTGGCCAATCCCGGCTGGATCCTCGGTTTCCTCAACGAGGCCAGGCCGGAGAAGCTCGCGCCGCGCGTCGCAGCTCTGGAAAGCCTGATCGGACCCTCCCTGCCGCTGCACAAACGCCTGATGACCGAGGCCGGCATTGCCTGGCGCCTGCGCGACACCGGCTTCCTCGAGCTCTGGCGCAGCGAGGGCGGCCGGGCCGCCGCCGAAGCGCGCCGAACCTTCCTCGAAGATCACGGCGTCCGCGTCGAGGCGCTCGACCGCCAGGCGCTGTCGGCGCTGGAGCCGAGTCTGAACCCGATCTTCTCGGCCGCCCTGCATCACAAGGACAGCGCCTCGGTCGATTGGCCGGGTGCCGTGGTCGAGGCCTATGCGGCGTTGTTCGCCGCCCGCGGCGGCACAGTCCTGCGCGACGAGGTCACCGCCCTCGGAAAGCAGGGCGAAGGCTGGCGCGTCACGGCCAAGGGCGGCCAGCACGACGCCGATCTTGCAGTCGTCGCGCTCGGTCCCTGGAGCGCCGAGCTGCTGCGTCCGCTCGGGCTCAAGGTGCCGCTCAATGTCGAGCGCGGCTATCACCGCCACTACAAACCAGCGCAGGGGCGTTTCCTCAACCGCCCGATCTATGACGTCGAGGCCTCCTACATGCTGGCGCCGATGGAGCTGGGCCTGCGCTTGACCAGCGGCGTCGAGCTCGCTCATCGCGACGCCCCCAACGATTACGCCCAGATCGAGCAGGTGCTGCCGCGGGCCCGCGAGGCCTTTCCGCTGACGGAGCCGGCGGAAGACACGACCTGGCGCGGCTCGCGCCCAACCTTGCCGGATTCATTGCCGATGATCGGCGAGGCGCCGCGCAATCCCGGCCTGTGGCTCGCCTTCGGCAACCAGCATATCGGCTTCTCGACCGGCCCCGTGACGGGGGAGATCTTGGCTGCTCTGGTCTGCGGCGAACCGGCTCCGGCCGACCCGGCGCCGTTCGCGCCGGGCCGCTATCTCTCCTGAATCTCACGCGGGGGCGCTCGGCTGCGCCGGATCACGGGTGACGCTCTTCGCCACGCCGTCACCGAGACCGGACCAATTGACCCTGGCCGTGCCGAGCATCAGCGCCGTCAGCGCGACGAAGGCGCCGATCGCTCCGGCGAGCAGGGCGAAATCCTCGGATTTCAAGAGCGCATAGACCAGCCCGTAGCCGGTGGCGAGAATCAGGCCGAGCACCGCACCGCGTGCGAAACTGCGCAGGACGAGGCCGATATAGAGTGCGATCAGCGCCGTCGTCGCCGCGGCTGCCGTGAGATAGGCCGTCAGGAAGCCGAGATGCTCGGCCAACGACAGCAGCAGCACATAGAACAGCACCAGCGCGAAGCCGACGAGCGTGTACTGGACCGCGTGGAGGTTGTCGCGCGCCACCAGCTCCAGCCCGAACACGGCAAGGAAGACCGCTCCGACGAAGAGCACGCCGTATTTGATGGCGCGATCGACGAGCTGATAGAGATCGACCGGCTGGTAGAAGCGGGCCCCGACGCCGCCGGCAAGGAAGGTCACGTCGGCACGCTTGTCATGCGTGAAGGCGAGCGGCAGGTTGCGCGCCAGATGCGAGACGCGCCAGGAGGCCGAGAAACCGTTCGTGTCGATCACCCGATCGTCCGGCAGATGCGCGCCGGAGAAGCTCGGATGCTGCCAGTTCGAGCTCATCCGGAGCGCGCTGTTCTTAGCCAGCGGCACGATCGACAGGCCGCGCGAGCCGTTGAGGTCGAGCCCGACCTCAACCGCGAGCGGCTTGGTCAGGTCGATGCCGCGCAAGGTCGCATGGATGCCGTTGCCGTCGCGGATGCCGGCCCCGAGCGTCGGCTCGAACTCGATCGCGGCTCCGTCGCGGATTTGCGCCGTGGCCCGGTTCTTCAGCCCGCGGACATCCGCGACGCCGACGGCGAGCACCGCCTCGTTCCAGAGCGGCTGTACCTCCTCCGAGGTGATCGCCTTGAAATCGGGCGGCAGGAAGCGCGCGGCCAGCGCGACCTTGCTGCGATAGACCGGGACGTCGAAGATCGAACGCCGCCGGATTTCGGTCTGCGCCTCCGAGCTCGCCTGGAGATCGTCGGGCAGGAAGACCGCGACCTCGCGCGTCGGCGCGGCATTGGCGATCTTGGGCGGCACCAGATAGGGCACCAGCAAGGCCGGGCCGCCGACGATCTGCTCGCGGCCCCAGGCATCGCCGATCTCGCGAGCGGCCTGATTGGCGGTGGCCGAGCGCTCGTTGCGCAAGCTGGAGACGAACGTCAGCGGGATCAGCAGCAGCAGCGCCAGGAAGCCGATGACGAAGAATTTCAGGCCGGGGCTGCGCCCGAAGCGTCTTGGCGTGATGCCGAGCGACAAGATTGGAGGTTCAGGCTTGCTCTCGTTCTGTTGCCCGTGCTCTTGCGACATGATTCGCCCTCATGCAGTGACTTAGCGTCACCAGAAGAGCGCGGCGTCTTGTCGCGGGCGTGATCGATTGAGGGCTGAAAACGGCGCAATCGAAGGCGGAATTGCGGAAAGCCGCGCAGTACGAAACCGACGCGCGCTGGGGCTTGGCGTCATTCTCGGGCGGAGCGAAGCGCAGACCCGAGAATCCCATGACGAGAGGGTGCCGACCGGAGCCTCCTCCGGCCTGAGATGCTCGGGTCGAGCCCGAGCATGACGCTCTGCAGGCGGCAGGCTCAGACTTGGCGTGTCACCATCATCTTTTTGACCTCGGCGATCGCCTTGGCCGGGTTGAGGCCCTTCGGGCAGGCGTTGGCGCAGTTCATGATGGTGTGGCAGCGATAGAGCCGGAACGGGTCCTCGAGATCGTCGAGGCGCTCGCCGGTGGCCTCATCACGGCTGTCGATCAGCCAGCGATAGGCCTGCAGCAGCGCCGCGGGCCCAAGATAGCGGTCGCCGTTCCACCAATAGCTCGGGCACGAGGTCGAGCAGCAGGCGCACAGGATGCACTCGTAGAGGCCGTCGAGCTTTTCGCGGTCGTCCTTGGCCTGCTTCCACTCCTTTTCGGGCGCCGGCGTGGTGGTCTTGAGCCAGGGCTCGATCGAGGCGTGCTGGGCGTAGAAGCGGGTCAGGTCCGGCACGAGGTCCTTGACCACCGGCATATGCGGCAGCGGGTAGATCGCGACCTTGCCCTTGGCACCGCACTCGTCGATGCCGGTGGTGCAGGCGAGGCCGTTCTTGCCGTCCATGTTCATGGCGCATGAGCCGCAGATGCCCTCGCGGCAGGAGCGCCGGAAGGTCAGCGTCGGGTCGACATTGTTCTTGATCCAGATCAGCGCGTCGAGGACCATCGGCCCGCAATCGTCGCGGTCGACATAATAGGTGTCGGTGCGCGGGTTGGCGGTGTCGTCCGGGTTCCAACGATAGATCTTGAACTCGGTGACCTTCTTGGCACCGGCCGGCTTCGGCCAGGCCTTGCCTTCGGTCAAGCGGGAGTTCTGCGGGAGATTGAATTCAGCCATCGGTCAGATCGTCCTCAGTACACCCGCGCCTTCGGCTTGATGTATTCGATGTCGTTCGAGAGCGTGTAGGTGTGCACCGGACGGTCGTCGAGCGTGACGGTGCGCTGCTCGTCATCGATCCAGGCGAGCGTGTGCTTCATCCAGTCCTTGTCGTCGCGGTCCGGATAGTCCTCGCGGGCATGGGCGCCGCGGCTCTCCGGGCGCTGCAGCGCCGAGTCCATGGTGACCACTGCCTGGGTGATCAGGTTCTCGAACTCCAGCGTCTCGATCAGGTCCGAGTTCCAGATCAGCGAGCGATCGGTGGTGCCGATGTCGGTGATGCCAGCCCAGACCTCGTGGATCGCCTTGTGGCCGGCCTCGAGCGTCTCGCCGGTCCGATAGACGGCGCAATCGGACTGCATGGTCCGCTGCATCTTGTCGCGCAGCACCGCGGTCGGCGTGCCGCCCTTGGCGTTGCGGTACTTGTCGAGGCGGGTCAGCGAGAGGTCGGCCGAGTTCGCCGGCAGCTCCGGCTGCGTCTCGCCGGCCTTGACGGTCTCGGCGCAGCGCAGGCCAGCGGCACGGCCGAAGACGACGAGGTCGATCAGCGAGTTCGAGCCGAGGCGGTTGGCGCCGTGGACGGAGACGCAAGCCGCTTCGCCGATCGCCATCAGGCCCGGCACGACCCGGTCCGGATCGCCGTCGACCTTGGTCAGCACCTCGCCGTGGAAGTTCGTGGGGATGCCGCCCATGTTGTAGTGCACGGTCGGGATCACCGGGATCGGCTCGCGGGTGACATCGACGCCGGCGAAGATCTTGGCGCTCTCCGAGATGCCGGGCAGGCGCTCGTGCAGGATCTTCGGGTCGAGATGGTCGAGATGCAGGTAGATGTGGTCCTTGTCCTTGCCGACGCCGCGTCCGGCCCGGATCTCCATCGTCATCGAGCGTGAGACGACGTCGCGCGAGGCGAGGTCCTTGGCGCTGGGGGCGTAACGCTCCATGAAGCGCTCGCCCTCGGAATTGGTGAGATAGCCGCCCTCGCCGCGCGCGCCCTCGGTGATCAGGCAGCCCGAGCCGTAGATGCCGGTCGGATGGAACTGCACGAATTCCATGTCCTGCATCGGCAGGCCGGCGCGCAGCACCATGCCGCCGCCATCGCCGGTGCAGGTATGGGCTGAGGTCGCCGAGAAATAGGCGCGGCCATAGCCGCCGGTCGCCAGGATCGTCTGCTGGGCGCGGAAGCGGTGCAGCGTGCCGTCATCGAGCTTCAGCGCGAGCACGCCGCGGCAATGACCGTCCTCGTCCATGATCAGGTCGATGGCGAAGTACTCGATGAAGAACTCGGTGTTGTAGCGCAGCGCCTGGCCATAGAGCGTGTGCAGCATGGCGTGGCCGGTGCGGTCGGCCGCGGCGCAGGTGCGCTGGGCCGGCGGGCCGTTGCCGAAATCGGTGGTCATGCCGCCGAAGGGGCGCTGGTAGATCTTGCCGCTCTCGGTGCGCGAGAACGGCACGCCCCAGTGCTCGAGCTCGTAGACGGCGGCCGGCGCATTGCGCACGAGATACTCGATCGCGTCCTGGTCGCCGAGCCAGTCCGACCCCTTGACGGTGTCGTACATGTGCCACTGCCAGGTGTCCTTGCCCATATTGCCGAGCGAGGCGGCGACGCCGCCCTGGGCCGCGACGGTGTGCGAGCGCGTCGGGAACACCTTGCTGATGCAGGCGGTGCGCAGGCCGGCCTGCGAGCAGCCGACCGTGGCGCGAAGACCGGCGCCGCCGGCGCCGACGACGACGACGTCGAAGGTGTGGTCGGTGATGGCGTAGGCCTGGCCGGTATAGGCCGGAAGGGGGCGGGCGCGGGTGATCGCCATGATCAGCCTCCGAACGAGATCTTCAGGAGCGCGAAGGCGCAGGCGGCGCCGACCGCGATCGCAAAGAAGGTGTTGGCCATCACGGCGAGGATCTTCAGGCCCTCGTGATGGACATAGTCCTCGATGACGACCTGCATGCCCAGGCGCATGTGGACGACGCCTGAGACCACGAAGAGCAACATCAGGATCGCGACCTGCGGCTTGGCCAGCGTCGCGATCGCGGCGCCATAGGGCTTGCCGATCAGCGAGAGCACAACGCAGAGGAAGCCGATCGCCAGGATGAGGTTGGCGACGGCGGTGAGGCGCTGCAGCCAGAAATGGCCAGTGCCGGACTTGGCCGAGCCGAGACCGCGGACGCGGCCGAGCGGAGTGCGCATCGAGGAGTTTGAGAGCATCGGCTTAGTTCCTCAGCGCGTCAGGGCGATGATCCAGACGAGCACGGTGAGCCCGCCGGAGACGACGACACTGTACTTCGCCAAGTTCGTGCGGGTCTGCGGGTCGAAGCCGTGACCGAGATCCCAGACGAAGTGGCGAAGGCCGCCAACCATATGGTGCAAGAGGACAAAGGTGTAGCCGAACAGCACGAGCCGGCCGAGGATGGAACCGGCAATCCACTGCGCAGTCTCGTAGGCGGCAGGGCCGGAGGCGGCGGCGATCAGCCAGAGCGCGATCAGCAGGGTGCCGCCATAGAGCGCCGAACCGGTGACGCGATGGGCGATCGACATCGCCATGGTCCAGGACCAGCGGTAGATCTGCAGATGCGGTGAAAGCGGGCGTGCCGCCGGTCTGGACTCGGCCAAGTCTTGAACTCCCGACCCTTCAAGCTCACGAAGCGAAGATCGCTTGGTATCGTTCTAGAGTGAATGGTTGTCTAACGAAACCGCCCCCGTGCTGCAATGCGGCAGGCAATGGTGCGGTTACAGAAATCGAAATCTGTAACTTTCCTTGATCCGGGTGCCACCGGAACGCGGTCTGCGAAAACTGCTTTAAGCCGGACAAGCGCTGCTCGCCACCCTTTCCTCAGGGCCGTATCGCAAGGCGAGAACATCCATGAAACTGGGCATGAGCCTTTCACAGTTCGAGGCCGAACTGAACACGGATACCTGTGACCCCTACAACAATGCCGAACTGACGCTGACCCTGAAGCTCGGCTTCCGGCAGATCAATCCCGCCGCCGGCGCCGCCGATGGCACCTATCACGACTATGGCGACGCCGCGGAGCCGAACCGCAAGATCGTCAAATGGACGGTCGGCAGCTGGAATCTCTGGAAGAAGAACTTCGTCGACACCGCCACCCGGTTCTGGAACGGCAAATTCTGGCTCTCCAACAATTTCCCGCTCTACGAGTTCGAGAAGAACGGCACCAAGTACCGCCCCAACATCTGGTGCCTGCTGAAGATCGAGGATCGCGACATCGCGCTCGGCGGCCACCATCACGTCATCGACGTGGTCCGGCTGCACAGAAGCGAGACCTGGTTCGGCTCGCATGCCAAGCTCTATGACAGCCTCGACACCAATTCGGTGCAGAAGGGCACGAACAGCAAGGGCAAGCCGATCATGCAGCGGGCCCATGTCCACGAGGTCGGCCATCTGCTCGGCCTGGGGCATGTCGATATCGGCAAGGCTCATTGCCCGCCGGGCGGCAACACCAATGCCTCGAACTGCTACGGCGTCGCCGATGTCGACAAGTACTCGGTGATGGGCCAAGGCATGCAATTGCGCCTGACCCACGCTACCCCGTGGCGCAAGGCGATGGTGTCGCTCTCGGGCAAGGGCAATGTGCTGACGGCGACCGATTGGGAGGCCAAGATGCAGCGCATCTATCCGCGCATTCCGGCGGAGGTCGCCTCGAACGCCATGCTCACGCACCGGCCCTTGCGCAAGTGATCTTCATCCAGCCACACCGGACCGCGATGATGCGCCACCCTACCGCGCGAAACCTTCCCATGCTCATTCTCGTTCTCAGCGGGATGGCCGGCCTTCTCGGCCCCGCCCACGCCACAGGAAAGCGCTGCCAGATGAACGCGATCGAACGCTCCAAATGCATCATCGAGGCGATCCTCGCCGATATCAGCCGCAGCTACAGCCAGGTCGGCGGAGGCGGCATCAGCGCGATCAAGCAGAACTCGACGACCTCCTTCACCGTGTCGATCTCGCAGGAGGAGCGTGTCGACCTCCTGACCTATGAGGCGACGATCGACGCCAAGGGCAAGGTGAGCGTCAAGAAGACCGGCGAGGACACGAAGTCGCACTGACGCGGCCTCAGCGCGGCAGCAGCGCCCAGTAGTCGAAGTCGAGGATCACCCCGTCGGCATACTGGTCGGCGTGCTTCAGCGGATGCTCGTTGCAGGGCAGGTTCTTGGTCGCGACGAGACGTAGCCTGAGCGCGCCGACATCCTCGCGTCCGGGCAATTCGGCCGCCTCCAGCACCTCGCTCCAGGCGAAGACGGTGTCGCCGGCGAAGAGCGGCGAGATATGGCGTCCCGCGTTGATCGCCGCGATGTGGAAGGCGTTGCCGAGCCCGTTGAAGGACAGGGCGCGCGCCAGGCTGATGACATGCCCGCCATAGATCAGGCGCTTGCCGAAGCGGGTCTCGCGGGCGCCATAGGCGTCGAAATGCACCTTGGCGGTGTTCTGGTAGAGCCGGGTGGCGATCTGGTGCTCGGCCTCCTCGACGGTCATGCCGTCGACATGGTCGATGCGCTCGCCCGCCCTATAGTCCCCCCAGCGGAAGGGCGAGCCCGAAAGCGCATCGTCATAGGCGGCAGGATGCAGCGGCGGGCAACCCTCGCCCAGCGCCTCCGGAGCGACGCTTTTCGGCAGCTCCGGCACCAGCTCGACCTCCGCCGGCGTGCCGGGCCGACGCTTGCGCACCAGCACCCAGCGGGCATAGCTCAGCACGATCTCACCATGCTGGTTGCGGCCGATCGAGCGGACATAGACGATGCCGGCATCGCCGCCCGAGGTCTGCTTCAGCCCGATCACCTCCGACGTCGTCGAGAGCGTGTCGCCCGGGAAGACCGGCTTGAGGAAGCGGCCATCGGCATAACCGAGATTGGCGACGGCATTGAGCGAGATGTCCGGCACCGTCTTGCCGAAGACGATGTGGAAGACGAGGAGATCATCGACCGGCGCGACCGGATAGCCGATCGCCCTGGCGAAGGCATCCGAGGATTGCACAGCGAAGCGCGTCCCGTAGAGCGCAGTGTAGAGCGAGACGTCGCCGACCGTGACCGTGCGCGGCGTCGCGTGGACGATCGTCTCGCCGAGCCGGAAATCCTCGAAGAAGCGGCCCGTATTCGTCTTGCTGGTGATCTCGGACATCGGCTCGGCTCTCGCGGCGGGGCTTCATTGTGCGCTGCGGCGCGGCCCGTCGTAAAGCTGGCCCAATAGTGGAGAGCTAGCGGAAGTCGCGCGGCCGCAGGCCGGCATGGAACCAGGTGATCATCGAATAGATGTCGTAGACCGGTAAGTCCGTCGCCGCCTGCACCGCAGCCGCATAGGGCGGCATGTTGGTGCATTCGAGCACGATGGCGCCGACCTCGGGATGTTCTTTGACCAGCCGTAGCGCCGCCTCGACCACATCCTGCTCGGCGAGGTCGATATCCATCTCCTCCTTCTCGGCCTTGATCAGCACGCGGAAGAACTCGCGGCCGTTCTCGGTGCCGGTCACCGGGGTGTCGGCGGGGACGCCGGCCGCCGCAAGGTGCTGCGGCGTCAGCGTCGCGGCCGAGACGGTGACGAGGCCGACGCGCTTGCCGGGCGGCAAGGTCGCCTGCACCCAGGGCACCTGCATCAGCGAGGAGGTCGCGACGGGCACGCCGACAGCCGCCGCGAGCTCCTGCTGAAACAATGAGAGGAAGCCGCAATTGGTGGTGATCGCCTCGGCGCCGAGGCGGACCAGCTCCTGCGCCGCCGCGACGAAATCCGGGAGCAGCCCGGCCGCTCCCTTCAGCACCACCTTCTCCGGGCTGGCCCCGGAGACGACGTAGTAGAGCACCGGGAAAGGCCAGGTCGTGGCATTGCCCATGTCGCCGAAGATGCGCGGAAAGCGCGCCTCCAGCATCAGCACGCCGAGCGGCGCGCCATAGAGCGCCTTGCCGCCCTTCGCGATGCCCCGCTGGCTCACGCGGTGATCTCGATCAGCTTGGCGAGATCGATATTGGCGCCGCAGACGAGGACGCCGAGGCGCTCGCCGGGCTGGGGCTTGTAGGAGCCGGCGATCAGTGCGCCCAGTGCCGCCGCTCCACCGGGCTCGACCGCGAGGCGGAAATCGCGCCAGAGCAGCGCTTGAGCCTCGGTGATCGCCGCATCCGGGACCAGCACGACATGGTCGACCGTGTCCTTGCAAACGTCATAGACCAGCTGGCCGACATTGCGGGCCCCCAGCGAATCGGCGGCGACCGAGGCGACGGTCACCGTCACCGGTCCCTTCGCCTCTAAGGCGGCCTGCAGCGACCGCGAACCCTCCGGCTCGACGCCCACGACCTTGACGCTGGTGCCGGCGAACCAGGCAGCGATGCCCGAGATCAACCCGCCGCCGCCGACCGCGACGAGGACGGTGTCGAGGTCAGGCTCCTGGCTTTGCCATTCGCGGCCGAGCGTACCCTGGCCGGCGATCGTCTCCTTGGCCGAGAAGGGGTGGATCTTCAGCGCGCCGGTCTCGGCCACGAACTTGTCGCAGGCAGCCTGGGCATCGTCATACTGCGCGCCGCCGATCCGGACCTCGGCGCCGAAACGGCGGATCGCCTCGATCTTGGCGGCCGGCGAGATCTCCGGCACGAAGATCGTCGCCTTCACGCCGCGCTTGCCGGCAGCATAGGCGACGGCGGCGCCGTGATTGCCGCCCGAGGCCGCGGCGACGCCAGCGGCCGGCACATCGAACGAGAGCAGGTTGTTGAAGGCGCCGCGCGTCTTGAACGAGCCGGCATGCTGCAGGCATTCGAGCTTGAGCGAAACGTCGGCGCGCGAGCCGAAGGCGCCGGTGCCGAGCCGCATCACCGGCGTGGTGCGGGCATGGCCGGCAATGCGGTCAGCCGCGGCCTCGATCATCGAGCGCGGCACAGGCTTGTCTGTCATGGCTGGATCCTGGACGAGGGAGCGATCCGCGACATAGGTCCAGATCGCGATAGGTAGACCGTGGCTATCGCGTCCCGGCGGATCGGGAAAGGGCTTCCCGCGCCCGGTGGCAATGTGCCGGGCGATGACCAGCGCCGCGAGCGCGTCGAGCGCGTCATCGGCGGCGGCACCGCGCGGCGGTTTCGCATGGACCATGGTCTCCGGCAGTCCCGCCGCCAGCAGCAGGGTGCGGCGCTCGGCCATTCCGGCCGGGTTGACCACGCCCTTGATCTTCTTCGGGTGCACCAGCGGCGCACCGCGCATGGTCGCGAAGGCAAGCTCCGGATGCGTCTCGAAGATGCGCTCGCGCCAATCCGGCGCGGCCCGCAGCAAGGCGTCGATCTCGCGGATGCGCGGAAAGAGGTGAAAGCCCTGCTTCGAGACCTTGCGCGGCGGCTCCGAGGTCGCAAGCGCCAATTGGCAGGCTTCAGCATAGTCGGCTGCATGCACCGCGCTGCGCGAGGGGATCGAGAACACCGAGGATTGCCGCTCGCCGAGCAGCGCCCGTACTGCCTGCTCCGGACCGCGCCCGGATCCGGCGATCCGATCCGGCAGGCCGATCGGCATGTCGACCGCGATCAGATCCGGCACAAGCGGGCCGGCAAGCAGATCGCTCCAGCGCGGAATGACCCGGAAGAATGGCGCTTCCCGTCCTGTAAGATCGGCGAAGGCCGCGATCCAGCCCGCCTTGCAGCCATCGACACCCGCAATCCAGCCCTTCACAGTCTGTCATCCGTCTTTCGCAGAACTGACATTGCATTGCGGCGCAGCTTAGTGTGCACTGCAGCGAACCCGGCGACCCTCAATCCGGAGAGACAATATGACCGACATCCGTCCGCGCCGCAGCGTCCTCTATATGCCGGGCTCCAATGCCCGCGCCCTGGAGAAGGCCCGCGAGATCGCCGCCGACGCGCTGATCCTCGACCTCGAGGACGCAGTCGCTCCGGACGCCAAGGAACTGGCGCGCGAACAGGTCTGTTCCGCGGTGAAGGCCGGCGGCTATGGCCGGCGCGAGCTGGTCATCCGCACCAACGGCATCGACACACCCTGGTTCGACGCCGACCTCGCCGCCGCGACGGAGGCTGCTCCCGACGCGATCCTGATCCCCAAGGTCTCCTCGCCGGAAACCTTGGTCGAGATCGGCCATCGCCTGACCGGGCTCTGGGCCAAGCCGGAGACGCAGATCTGGGCGATGATTGAGACGCCGCTCGCCATCCTCGATTGCGAGCGGATCGCGCGCGCCGCCCGCGATCCCTCGACCCGCCTCGCCTGCTTCATCCTCGGCACCAACGATCTCGCCAAGGAAACCCGCGCCCGCTTCGTGCCGGGCCGCGCTCCGATGCTGCCCTGGCTTACCACGGCGATCCTCGCCGCCCGCGCCCATGGCATCGACGTCGTCGACGGCGTCTACAACGACCTCAAGGACGAGGCCGGCTTCCGCGCCGAATGCGAGCAGGCCCGCGATCTCGGCTTCGACGGCAAGACTCTGATCCACCCGAACCAGGTCGCGCTGGCGAACGGCGTCTTCGCGCCGGAGGAGAACGAGCTCGCACGCGCCCGCGCCATCATCTCGGCCTTCGACGAGCCGGGGAACGCCGACAAGGGCGCGATCCAGCTCGACGGGCGCATGGTCGAGCGCCTGCATGCCGAGATGGCCAAACGTGTCGTCGCATTGGCCGAGGCGATCGCGGCCTGAGTTCACCTTGCTGGCCATGACGTGGTAGCGGGAGGCGTCATGGCCTCTTCCCTCCCCTACCGTCCCAATGTCGGCATCGCTCTGTTTGACACCGAGGGCCGCGTCTTCGCCGGCCGCTCGCACAGCGCCGGGCCCGAGACCATCCTGCCGGGTTTCGACTGGCAGATGCCGCAGGGCGGCATCGACGCCAACGAGGATATCGTCGCGGCCGCCCGCCGCGAGCTGGCCGAAGAAACCGGGGTGACCAGCGCCGCATTCCTCGCCGCCACGCAAGAATGGTGGGCTTACGACTTCCCCGCCTATGCCGGCCCGCCGCATAAATTGACCGCCTTCCGCGGCCAGCGTCAGCGCTGGGTCGCCTTCCGCTTCACCGGCAACGAGGCCGAGTTCGACATCACCCAGCCGAACGGCGACGAGCCGGCGGAGTTCTCGGAATGGGCCTGGCTGCGGCTGGCGCAGATGCCGGAGCGCGTCGTGCCGTTCAAGCGGGCGGTCTACGAGAAAGTGGTCGCGGCTTTTGCCGCGTTCGCCAAGCCGATGACCTGATCCTCGCCTTCAGACCCAACGAAAAAGGGCCGCTTGCGCGGCCCCTTGCATCTCGTCACGCGTCGCGAGGCAGCCTCAGGCAGCCTTGCGCTGCTCGAACACGCCCTTGAATTCGCGCAGCTGGACGAGCTGGTCGTGCAGGCGCTTCTTCTCAGCTTCGTCATGCGAACCGGCATGGCGGGTCTCGGCGGTCAGAATCTCCGCGTCGAGGACAGCGTTGTCGACGTCCTCGAGGAAGCGGGCCTGCTCGGCCAGGATGGTGACGCTCGTCGCGTTGATCTCGGCGAGGCCGCCAGAGACGAAGAATTCCTTGCCATTGCTCGAGTCGGTCTGGACCAGGACGATGCCGGGCTTCAGCACGGCAACGACCGGCGCGTGACCGGCGAGCACGGTCATCTCGCCCTCGACTGACGGCACGATGACGCTGACGGCATCGCCCGAGAACAGGATGCGTTCCGGCGAGACGAGTTCAAATGTGAAGGTGGCCATCGCAAAATCTCTCCAGGCTCGTCATGGTCGGGGCGGGCCCGGCCATCTCTGAAACCAGTGTCTTCCCGTCCAGAGATTCCCGGGCCAGACCCGAGAATGACGTTCGTCGGATCTTCCGGTCGGCCAAGGCCGACCGGACCGGCCCGTGAAGCTTACGCCGCCTCGGCAGCCAGGCGCTGGGCCTTCTCGACCGCTTCCTCGATCGAACCGACCATGTAGAAGGCGGCTTCCGGCAGGTGGTCGTACTTGCCCTCGACCAGGCCCTTGAAGCCCTTGATCGTATCTTCGAGCGCGACGAGCTTGCCCGGCGAACCGGTGAAGACTTCGGCGACGAAGAAGGGCTGCGACAGGAAGCGCTCGATCTTGCGGGCGCGGGCGACGGCGAGCTTGTCCTCTTCCGAGAGCTCGTCCATGCCCAGGATCGCGATGATGTCCTGCAGCGCCTTATAGCGCTGGAGAATCTGCTGGACCTGGCGGGCGATCGAATAGTGCTCCTCGCCGACGATCGCCGCAGAGAGCATGCGCGAGGTCGAGTCGAGCGGGTCGACCGCCGGGTAGATGCCCTTTTCCGCGATCGAGCGCGAGAGCACGGTCGTGGCGTCAAGGTGCGCGAACGAGGTCGCCGGCGCCGGGTCGGTCAGGTCGTCGGCCGGCACGTAGATCGCCTGCACCGAGGTGATCGAGCCCTTGTTGGTGGTGGTGATCCGCTCCTGCAGGTTGCCCATGTCGGTGGCGAGCGTCGGCTGATAGCCCACCGCCGACGGAATGCGGCCGAGCAGCGCCGACACTTCCGAGCCCGCCTGGGTGAAGCGGAAGATGTTGTCGACGAAGAACAGCACGTCCTGGCCACGGTCGCGGAAGTCTTCCGCCACGGTCAGGCCGGACAGGGCGACGCGCATGCGGGCGCCCGGGGGCTCGTTCATCTGGCCGTAGACGAGGGCGCACTTGGAGCCTTCGCCGCCGCCCTTCTTGTTCACGCCCGACTCGATCATCTCGTGATAGAGGTCGTTGCCCTCGCGGGTACGCTCGCCGACGCCAGCGAACACCGAGTAGCCGCCATGGGCCTTCGCGACGTTGTTGATCAGCTCCATGATCAGCACGGTCTTGCCGACGCCGGCGCCACCGAACAGGCCGATCTTGCCGCCCTTGGCGTAAGGCGCCAGCAGGTCGACGACCTTGATGCCGGTGACCAGGATCTGCGCTTCCGTCGCCTGATCGGCATAGCTCGGAGCCGGCTGGTGGATGGCGCGGGTGCCCGAGGTCTTGATCGGGCCGGCCTCGTCGACCGGCTCGCCGATGACGTTCATGATGCGGCCGAGGCACTCGTCGCCGACCGGAACCGCGATCGGGGCGCCGGTGTCGGTCACGGCCTGGCCGCGGACCAGACCTTCGGTCGAGTCCATGGCGATGGTGCGGACCGTGTTCTCGCCGAGATGCTGGGCGACCTCGAGGACGAGGCGGTTGCCGAGATTGTCGGTCTCGAGCGCGTTCAGGATCTCGGGCAGCACGCCGTCGAACTGCACGTCGACGACGGCGCCGATGACCTGCGCGACGCGGCCGGTGCCGGTGTTGGCGGGCTTGTCGGTCTTGGTCTTGGTAGCGGCTTTGGCCATGGTTCGAACCTCGGATTCGCGTTCAGCGTGTCGGATGGCCGGCACGCCGGCCTGAAGTTAGGCGGTTAGAGCGCTTCCGCGCCGGAGATGATCTCGATCAGTTCCTTGGTGATCATCGCCTGACGCGAGCGGTTGTACAGCTGCGTCTGCTTCTTGATCATCTCGCCGGCGTTGCGCGTGGCGGAGTCCATCGCCGACATGCGCGCGCCCTGCTCGGAGGCGGCGTTCTCCAGGATCGCCCGCAGCACCTGCACCGTGAGGTTGCGCGGCAGCAGCGTCTCGAGGATCTCGCTCTCTTCCGGCTCGTAGTCGTACACGGCGCTCATCGTCTTGGTGCCAGCCGGGATCTCAGCCGGGATGATGCGCTGCGCCGTCGGGATCTGCGAGATCACCGACTTGAACTTCGAGAAGAACAGCGTCGCGACGTCGAACTCCCCGGCGGCAAAGCGCGTCAGGACGCTCTGCGCGATCGCCTCGGCATTGGCGAAGCCGAGCTGCTTGAAGGCGCGCAGGTCGATCACCTCGAGGATGTCGGCCGCAAACTGCCTGCGCAGGATGTCGAAACCCTTCTTGCCGACGCAGACGAACTTGACCGTCTTGCCCTCGGCCTTGAGCGCATTCGCCTTGTCACGGGCGAGGCGGGCGATCGAGGAGTTGAAGGCGCCGCAAAGGCCGCGCTCGGCCGTGCAGACCACGAGCAGGTGCACCTTGTCGGAGCCCGTCCCGCCGATCAGCTTCGGCGCGCCCGGCCCGGAGATGCCTGAGGCGAGGTTCGCCAGCACCGTCTCCATGCGCTCGGCATAGGGAC
This sequence comes from Bosea sp. 29B, assembly GCF_902506165.1. Lineage (NCBI taxonomy): Bacteria > Pseudomonadati > Pseudomonadota > Alphaproteobacteria > Hyphomicrobiales > Alloboseaceae > Allobosea > Allobosea sp. 29B. The sequence goes on along the minus strand of NZ_LR733817.1, from coordinate 4,572,452 downwards.
GCGCCGCCTCGGCCGCGCTCTGGGCGCGGCGCAGCTTGGCTGCCGCGACCATCTGCATGGCCTTGGTGATCTTCTGCGTCGCCTTCACCGAGGCGATGCGGTTGCGTAGGTCCTTAAGGGACGGCATCCGGTCTTGATCCCCTATCCGTCATTGCGAGGGCGCAATGACGAAGCAATCCAGAACTGGCGCAGCGGGACTGGATTGCCTCGCTGCGCTCGCAAAGATCAGGCGAAGGACTTGGCGTAGCCCTCGACGATCCCCTTCAGCTTCGCGGCGTTCGCGTCCGAAAGGTCCTTCGAGGAGCCGATCTCGTTCAGCAGGTCGGCGTGCTTGCCGCGCACCAGCGAGAGCAGCCCGTCCTCGAAGGCGCGAACCTTGTTGACCGGCAGCGGATCGAGATAGCCGTTGACGCCGGCATAGATCACGACCGTCTGCTCTTCCATCTTCAGCGGCGAGAACTGGCCCTGCTTCAGCAGCTCGGTCAGGCGGGCGCCGCGGTTGAGCAGGCGCTGCGTGACGGCGTCGAGGTCGGAGCCGAACTGGGCGAAGGCCGCCATCTCGCGATACTGGGCGAGCTCGCCCTTGATCTTGCCCGCGACCTTCTTGGTCGCCTTGGTCTGGGCGGCCGAGCCGACGCGCGACACCGAGAGGCCGACGTTCACCGCCGGGCGGATGCCCTGGTAAAACAGGTCGGTCTCGAGGAAGATCTGGCCGTCGGTGATCGAGATCACGTTGGTCGGGATGTAGGCCGAGACGTCGTTGGCCTGCGTCTCGATGACCGGCAGCGCCGTCAGCGAGCCGAGACCAGCCGCCTCGCCCATCTTGGCGGCGCGCTCGAGCAGGCGGGAGTGCAGGTAGAACACGTCGCCAGGATAAGCCTCGCGGCCCGGCGGACGGCGCAGCAGCAGCGACATCTGACGGTAGGCGACGGCCTGCTTCGACAGGTCGTCATAGATGATCACGGCGTGCATGCCGTTATCGCGGAAGAACTCGCCCATCGAGCAGCCGGCGAAGGGCGCCAGGAACTGCATCGGGGCCGGATCGGAGGCGGTGGCCGCCACGACGATGGAATACTCCATCGCGCCGCGCTCCTCGAGCACCTTCACGAGCTGGGCGACGGTCGAACGCTTCTGGCCGACGGCGACGTAGACGCAGTAGAGCTTCTGGCTCTCCGGCGCGCCTTCGACGTTGAGCGGCTTCTGGTTGAGGATCGTGTCGAGCGCCACGGCGGTCTTGCCGGTCTGGCGGTCGCCGATGATCAGCTCGCGCTGGCCGCGGCCGATCGGGATCAGGGCGTCGATCGCCTTGAGGCCGGTCGCCATCGGCTCGTGCACCGACTTGCGCGGGATGATGCCGGGGGCCTTGACGTCGACGCGGGCGCGCTGGGCGGCCTTGATCGGGCCCTTGCCGTCGATCGGGTTACCGAGCGCGTCGACGACGCGGCCGAGCAGCTCCTTGCCGACCGGCACGTCAACGATGGCGCCGGTACGCTTGACGGTCTGGCCTTCCTTGATCTCGCGGTCGGAACCAAAAATGACGACGCCGACATTGTCGCTCTCGAGGTTGAGGGCCATGCCACGCACGCCGGACTCGAACTCGACCATCTCGCCGGCCTGGACCTTGTCGAGACCATAGACGCGGGCGATGCCGTCACCGACGGAGAGAACCTGACCGACCTCGGTGACCGAGGCTTCCGAGCCGAAGTTCGAGATCTGCGACTTCAGGATAGCGGAGATTTCAGCGGCGCGGATGTCCATCAGCCGACCTCTTTCATGGCAAGACGAATAGAATTGAGCTTGGTTTTCAGGGACGCATCGACCATGCGCGAGCCCATCTTGACGATGAGACCGCCGATGATGGCCGGGTCGACCTTGAGCGAAACGTCGACATCCTTGCCCGCGACCTCCTTGAGGGCGGCAGTGATGTCCTTGAGCTGGGCGGCCGAGGGCTGCTCGGCGAGCGTGACCTCGGCGCTGACCACGCCCTTGGCCTCGGCGACCTTGGCACGGAAGGCGCGGATCATGCCCGGCAGCGCGAACAGGCGGCGCTTGCTGGCGACGAAGCCGATGAAATTGGCGGCAAGTCCGGCAATGCCGGCCTTGGCGGTGAGCGCGGTGACGGCGGAAACCTGATCCTGCGCCGAGAAAGCCGGGCTCTGGATCAGGCGCTTGAGATCATCGCTCTCGGCGATCATCGCAGCGAAGCCGTCGAGGTCCTTGGCGACGGCGTCGACCGTCTTGGCCTCGCTGGCCAGTTCGAACAGAGCCGTCGCATAGCGCTCGGCCACGCCCGAGACTGGGGACTGTTCCTGCGATCCGCCCTCGGCCACGCTCTCGCTCTCTCTTCCAGGGGACCGCTCCGGCGACCTTCTGACGAAGGTGGAGTGCACGGCCCCGACACTGCGATGATCAAGCGCGCGACAAACCTGTTCCAGGGCTTGCGGCGCTTGGATTGCGGCGGTGCGATAGCATGGGGTTTCGGGGTGCGCAACCGACGAAATACCCGCCCCACATGCTTTGGATGCGGTCGAAAGAAGCAGCCGGCGCAGGGCGCGGCCACCTGCGCGGCTACGCAGCGGGAATCCGGCTAAAGAAAGCTCTGCGGATCGACGTCGACTGCGACCCTGACCGAACCCTTCGGTCGCGGCGCCCGTTTGAGCCAGGCGCGCAGGTAGTCCTGCAGGTTGATCTCGCGCGCTGTCCTGACGATCAGTCGCATGCGATGGCGCCCGCGTAGGATGGCCAGCGGCGCCTCGGCCGGGCCGAGCACCGCAACGCCGGCCGGCGCCTCGGCGCAGCGCGCCAGCGCCCGCGCATGCGTCTCGGCCTCGCCCTGCGAGTTGGCCGAGACGATCAGCCTGGCGAGCCGGCCGAAGGGCGGCAGGCCCGCCGCCTCGCGCGCCGCCGTCTCCGCCGCGTAGAAGCGCTCTGGATCGCCGGAGATCAACGCCTTCAGCACGGGATGATTGGGGTCATGGGTCTGGAGGAGTGCCCGCCCCGGCTTCTCGCCGCGCCCGGCCCGGCCGGTGACCTGCCTGAGCACCTGGAAGGTGCGCTCGGCCGCGCGCGGATCGCCCGAAGTCAGGCCGAGATCGGCATCGATGACGCCGACCAGCGTCATTCCCGGAAAGTTGTGGCCCTTGGCGACAAGCTGCGTGCCGATGACGATGTCGAATTCACCTTCAGCAACCGCCATCAGCTCCTGCTTCAGGCGTTCGGTGCCACCCGGAAAATCGCTCGACAGCACGATCGAGCGCGCCTGCGGGAACAGGGTCGCGACCTCCTCGGCGAGGCGCTCGACGCCCGGCCCGCAGGCGACGAGGCTCTCCGGCTGGTGACAGGCCGGGCATTCATGCGGCCTGCGCTCGACATGGCCGCAATGATGGCAGACCAGCGCCCGCCGGAAGCGATGGTCGACAAGCCAGGCCGAGCAGTTCGGGCACTGGAAGCGGTGGCCGCAATCGCGGCACAGCGTCAACGGCGCATAGCCGCGCCGGTTGAGGAACAGCAGCGACTGCTCCTTCGCCTCGAGATTGGTCTCGACCGCCTTGATCAGTTGCGACGAGAGCCAGCGCCCGCGCTCGGGCTTGTCCTTGCGGAGGTCGACCAAGCCGAGCGTCGGCAGCTCGCGCCCGCCAAAGCGCTCCGGCAGCTTGAGATGGAGGTAGCGGCCGCGCTCGGCGTTGACCCGTGTCTCCAGCGAAGGCGTCGCCGAGGCCAGCACGACCGGCGCGTTCTCGATCTTGCCGCGCACCACCGCCATGTCGCGGGCGTGGTAGGCGACGCCGTCCTCCTGCTTGTAGGCGGCCTCGTGCTCCTCATCGATGATGATCAGGCCGAGATCCCGGTAGGGCAGGAACAGCGCCGAGCGCGCGCCCGCCACCACCAGCGCCTCGCCCTTGGCGATCGCCGCCTGCAGCCGCTCGCGCCGGCGCCCGCTCACCGCCGAGTGCCACAGTCCCGGACGGACCCCAAAGCGCGCCTCGAAGCGGTCGATGAACTGCGCGGTCAGCGCGATCTCAGGCATCAGGATGACGCTCTGGCGCCCGAGCCGGATCGCCTCGGCGACGGCCTCGAAATAGACCTCGGTCTTGCCCGAACCGGTGACGCCTTCGAGCAGCGCGACCTGCCAGGCCTGCTTGCGGACAAGCTCGGCGAGCGTATCACCGACCGCCTGCTGATCGTCGGAGAGCTGTGGCCTGGCATGATCGGGATCGGGCCGCGCCGCGATCGCCTCCTGCGGCAAGGGCTCCACCGAGAACGTGCCGGCATCGATGAGGGAATCGATCACCGCCGTGCTGACCGAGGCCGCCTCGGCCAATGCCGATTTGCCGATCAGGAGCCCGCCCTCGGCGGCAGCGATGGCCCTGGCACGAGCCGGCGTCATCCGCGCCGGCGGCGCGCCGACCAGTCTCACGCCGAGCTTCGGCCGCTCCGGCGTGTCGTCGGGCGGACGACGTAGCGCAAGCGCCAGCACAGAGCCCTTGGCGGCGAGCGTGTACCAGGCGACCCAGTCGACCAGCTTGCGCAGGGCCGGATCGAGCGGCGGCATGTCGAGCTTGCCGACCACCTTCTTCAGGTTGCCGCCGCGGCCGGTGCCGGCCTCCCAGACGACGCCAACCGTCTCGCGCGGGCCGAGCGGCACCTGCACGACATCGCCCGGCGCGAGCGTGAGCCCCGGCGGCACGGCATAGCTATAGGCCTGGTCGAGGCCGAGCGGGATCAGCACCTCGACCGTGCCGCCACCGCCCTGCCCTTCGTCGAGCGCATCGTCCATGCGCCCGTCTCTAGCACTGATTCGCGGCCAGAGCCGGATCCGATCAGATTGACCCAATCTGATCGGTGAATCCGTCTCTCATTTAGTTTGGAGACCGTTTTGCCGATCAGTTTGCGCCGCAAGCTGATCGGAACGAGCTCCAAGCCGGCAGCAACCTCAGGCTGCGGCAGGCTGGCGCCCGCCGAACGGCAATGCCTTCCAGAGCATCGCGCCCCAGAGCAGCAGCGTCAGCACGCCGAGCGTGCCGGCGATCGGTCGGTCGAGGAAACCGATGAAAGAGCCGTTCGCCTTGATCATCGAGCTCATGAAGTTCTGCTCCAGCATCTCGCCCAGCACGAGGCCGAGGATCAGCGGCGCGACCGGGATGCCATGTTCCTCCAGCAGCCAGCCAAACAGGCCCATCACCACCATCAGCACGACGCCGTAGAGCGAGTTGGTCATGGCGAAAGAGCCGACCATGCAGAAGATCAGGATGATCGGCAGCAGGATGTTGCGCGGCACCCGCAGGATCTGCTTGGCCGATTTGATCGCCGCCCAGCCGAGCGGGAACATCAGGAGATTGGCGAGGATGAAGATGATGAAGACGGCATAGATCAGCTCCGGCGTCTGCAGGAAGACGGTCGGGCCCGGGTTCATGCCCTTCATGTAGAGCACGCCGATGACGATCGCGGTGATCGAATCGCCAGGGATGCCGAAGACCAGCGCCGGGATCCAGGCGCCGCCGAGCGCGGAATTGTTGGCCGAAGTCGAATCGACGATGCCCTCGATATGGCCGGTGCCAAACTTTTCCGGCTCCTTCGAGAGCTTCTTCGAGACGGCATAGGAGACCCAGGCGGCGATGTCGGCGCCAGCGCCCGGCAACGCGCCGATCACCGTGCCGATCACCGAGCCGCGGATGAAGTTCTTCCAGTATTTGCGCGTCACCTCGCCGAGGCCGGCAAACATATTGCCGACGCTCTGCTTCACCATCATGCCGGCCTTTTCCATGGTCACGGCGCCGCGCAGCAGCTCGGAGACCGCGAACATGCCGATCAAGGTCGGGATGAAGTTGATGCCGGAGAGCAGGTCGACATTGCCGAAGGTGAAGCGCGGCTGGCCGGCGGCGGGATCGATGCCGATGCAGCCGATGGCGAGGCCGATGAACAACGAGAGCAGGCCCTTGAGCGGATCGCCGGTGCCGATGAAGACCGCGCAGGTCAGGCCGAGGCAGGCGAGCCAGAAATACTCGAAGGAGGAGAAGTTGATCGCGACCTCGGCCAGGACCGGCGCGAGCACGATCAGGATGATCACGCCGAAGATGCCACCGAGCACGGAAAACACGAGGTTGACGCCCATGCACAGGTCGAGCTGGCCCTTCTTGGTCATCTCGTAGCTCTCGTCGGCATAGGCGGCCGAGGCGGGCGTGCCGGGCATGCGCAGCATCGCCGCGGGGATGTCGCCGGCGAAGATCGCCATGGCTGTGGCGGTGACGATGGCGCCGAGCGCCGGCACCGGCGACATGAAGAAGGTGACCGGCACCAGCAGAGCCGTCGCCATGGTCGCGGTCAGGCCCGGCATCGCCCCGACGAACATGCCGAAGACGGCCGAGCCCATGATCACGGCCAGCACATAGGGGTCGAAGACCAGGCCGAAGGCGGTTGCAATCGCGTTCATGACCGGCTCCTCAAAGGACGCTGTCGAGGACGCCGCGCGGCAGCGGCACGCGCATCAGCGACGAGAAGAACCAGTGCACCAGCCCGGTCATCACGACCGCGACCACCACCGCCGTGATCGGCCGGACGCCGAACCAGAGGAACAGCACGAGCTGGATCAGGAAGGCGCAGGGAATGAAGCCGAGCGGCTCGGAGGCGAGGACATAGAACGCCATCGCCCCGAGCATCAGCGCGAAGGAGGCGACACGGCGCGGCACGCCGGTCCAGTCGTCCAGCGCGAGCCAGCGCCCGCCGGTCGCGCGCTCCCGGACACCGCGAACGATCAGCAACGCCGAGCAGCCGATGATCCCGGCGCCGATGATGCGCGGAAACAGGCTCGGCCCGTATTGCTGGCCGGGAAAGGCGGAGAAGGAAAAGGTCATCGCGATCATCGCGGCGGCGATCAGGATGAACGCGGCTCCGACCACGGCGTCGTTGAAACGCATCGGCAATCTCTCCATGCGCCCGCACGGCCCGTCCGTCCGGAACGGGGCCGGCACGAGGCCGGCCCTTGACAGTGACAGGGTCTGATCAGGCTTTCTTGGCGAGGCCGGCCGCGGACATCGCAGCCCCCATCGCCTTGTCGCCTTCGGCCATGAACTTGGTGAAGCCGGCCTGGTCGGCGAAGGTCATGCCGAAGCCGCGGGCGTTCATGAAGTCCTGGAACTCCTTGGACTCGTAGGCCTTCTTCAGCTCGGCGATCAGCCTGGTCTGCACCGCCTCCGGCAGCCCCTTCGGCCCGGCAATGCCGCGCCAGGCGCCGACCGAGTAGTTGATGCCGAGCGACTCGTTGAGCGTCGGCACGTCCTTGAACTGCGGATTGCGTTCCTTGGCCATGATGGCCAGTGACTTCGCCTTGCCGGCATCGATCATCGCCCGGCCTTCCGGCACAGAGCAGGTGACGATGTCGACGCCGCCGGCGGCGAGGTCCTGCATCGCCGGCGCCGCGCCATTGGAGGGCGCCCAGGCGACATGATCAGGCTTCAGGCCCATGGCGACGAGCCAGCCGATCAGCGCGAGGTGCCAGATGCCGCCCTGGCCAGTGCCCGACGCCTTGAGCTTGCCGGCCGGCGAGGCCTTGATCGCCTCGGCCAGTGCCTTGATGTCCTTGTAGGGGCTCGACGCCGAGACTTGGACGCCGGGCGGGTCCTCGTTCATCAGCGCCAGCGGCGTGTAGCTGGTCGGGTTGAGGTCGGTCAGGCCCTGATGATGCATCATCGAGATTTCGACGGTGATCATCCCGATCGTGTAGCCGTCCGGGGCCGCTGTCGCGATCGCCGAATGGCCGACCACGCCCGAGCCGCCGGTGCGGTTCACGACGTTGACGGGCTGGCCCAGGCTCCTCTCCAGCAGCGAGCCGATGATGCGCGCCGTCGCGTCGGTGCCGCCGCCCGCGCCCCAGGGGCAGACCAAGGTCACCGGTCGGTTCGGCCATTGCGCCTGGCCGATCGCCGGGCGTGCGATCAATCCCGTAGCGCCGGCCGCTGCCGCGCCAGCCAGCACCGAACGTCTGCTAATTCTGCTCATGTCAATGTCCCTCCCGTTCAATCGATTTAAATTTTGAAAGCTTCTTCGCCCTGCGGCGCGGCCTTCTTGATGTTCTCGCTATCAGAGCCGATTGCCGCTGGCGAGGCAACAGTCTTTGTATGCTGTATGCACGATCACGCCAGTAGGCTCAGAGCCCGCAGGCGACGGACACGACGCTCTTGCCCGCAGCCTCGGCGATCGCGCCGGTGCTGAGCTCGCCGGTCGCTGCAGCTGCCGCAGGTTTGGCGTCGGCCTTCTCCAGCATCGCCTTGAGCTGCACGACGCCCGCGATGGCGTAATTGCGCTGCGGCGCGACCCCGGCGATCAGGGCCTTGTCGGAGGGATTGGCGGTGACCAGCCCGGCAAGACGGCCCTGCCGGTCGAAGACCGGGCTGCCGGCGCCACCCGGCTGCAGGGGCGCGAGCACGGCGTCGCTCGTCACCTCTCCGGGCAGCGCGACCGCGGTGCGCGCGGCGGCGGTTCCGTCATAGGCGAGCACCACCACCGCCTCTTTCGCGGCGGGCGCAGCATCGCGCAGCCCCGGCGCGGCGCCCGACGTCAGCCCGGGCACATCGAGCAGCGCGAGCCCGCTTGTCTGATCCTGCGCCCGCAGCTTGGCCGGCCGCGATCCGACCTTGAGCCCCTTGCAGGCGTCGACGGCGGCACGCGCCGTCAGCACCAGCTCCTTGCCGACGACGAGACCGACGCCGAAGCGCTCGGTCGCCGGCTGTGCCGGAGCGCTCGCGACCGCAGGCGCACCGGGAGCCGCTGGCGTCGGCGCGGGCGCTGCACCGCTCGGGAACGGCTCGAAACTGTCGGCGATCGCGGTCACCACCTTGTCGAAGGTCGCGGAGACGCCCTTGTCATAGCCGACCGAGAAGCCGCGCAGGCCCGACGGACCGAGCGCCTGCCGCCTGAAGAACTTTCCGGTCGGCGTCTCACCGGCGACGACGAAGAAGGTCGGCTGCAGCAGCTTGTAGGTGACCTTGCGCTGGATGTTCGGGTTGACGGCGATGGCGCGCTCGAAGATCGCCTGGAGCGGCTCTGTCGCAGGGCCGGCGCTGACGTCGAGCGTGATCTTGCCGTCGCCGCTCTGCCAGCGGCTGCCGCCGGCCGGCGTCGCCTCACGTTTCGGCAGAAGCTTTTGCGGGATGCCGATGCGCACGCCGGTCGGCTGGTCGGTGATCACGGCAAAGCCCGCCGCGTCGCGCGCGGTTTTTGCGAGGCGTGCCAGCTCCTGCCGCTCCGCCGGCGTCAATTGTCCGTTCGGTTCGCCGCGCCATGCTTTGAAGCTGTTCACGGCCCGGAAGGTTAGCGCCCCGAAATTGCCGGTCGCGGCGCTGTTGAGATGGCCGGTCCAGATCAGATCGGCCTGGATCGCCTTGCGCTCGGCTTCCGGCAGGGCGGCATAGGCCTGCGTCGCCACGGCTAGCCGCGGATCAGCCGGCTGCTGCGCCTGTGCGGCGCCAAGGCAGGCCAAGATTGCGGTCATGCCGACCAGCGCGGGAACCTTGAACACGAGCATCTCCGTCCTTCTAAAGGTCGCGCCGCGACGCGGCGCCATTCAGCGTCAGCCTTGCCACAGAGGCAAGAGGCGAGAACCGCTCACTTGCCCGCAAGCCGAGTTGCGCCTGACGCGCCCGGTGCTAGCTTCGCGCAACGCAACGTGATGACCCGTCATCACGTTGCCGCCTGCCGCGGCCAGTATCCTGCCGCCCGCCTTTTCGGAGACCGAGCCATGCGCCATCTCGTCCGTCTCGCCCTCCTGCTCGGCCTGACTGTCGCCGCCGGACCCGCTTTCGCCCAGAAGGCCTATGTCCGGCCCGATCTCGCCAGCGACGGCCAGCGCCTGGAAGAGCGATTGAAGCGCGAGGTCTCGGTCGGCCAGCGTCCCTTTGCCACCCTGCTGCGCGACGGCACCGCCGCCCTCGGCCGCGGCGATGCCCGCGCCGCCCTGCCGCTCGCCAACGCCGCGGCAGTCGCCGATCCCACCAATCCCGGCGGCTGGCGCCTGATGGCACAGGCGGCGAGCGGCATCGAGCCGCGTGATTATCGCGAGCGTTATGAGTTGCGCGAGCGCGCCGTCAGCGCCGCCTATCTCGCCTATCAGCGCTCGACCTCGCGCAATGACGAGGCCTCCTCGCTCGGCGTGCTCGCCCGCGTCTTCGAGAAGCACGAGCTCTGGCGCCCGGCGCTGACCACCTATCGCCTCAGCCTCGATCTTGCCGACAACGCCTCGCTGCGCACAGATTACGAGGCGCTGCGGGCCCAGCGCGGCTTCCGCCTGACCTCCAACAAGGTCGATTCCGATGCGGCGAGCCCGCGCGCCTGCTTCGAATTCTCCGAGCCGCTGTCGCGTGGGCGCGTCGACTTCACGCCCTATGTCGCCATCACCGGCAAGGGCGATTTCGCCGTCACCGGCGAGGAGCGCCAGCTCTGCGTCGACGGCCTGCGCCATGGCGAGCGCTACAGCTTCGTCATCCGCCAGGGTGTGCCCTCGGCCATTCCCGACGAGAAGCTGCTGAAATCGGCCGATTACGAGGTCTACGTCCGTGATCGCGCCCCGTCCGTGCGCTTCACCGGCAAGAACTATGTGCTGCCGCGCACCGGCCAGCAGGGCGTGCCGGTCGTCTCGGTCAATGCCGACAGCCTCGACCTCGAGGTGATGCGCATCGGCGACCGCAACCTGATCGGCTCGGTCCATTCCGACGACTTCCTCAGCCAGCTCGGCAGCTACAACGCCAGCCAGATCGCCTCGGACAAGGGTTCGAGCGTCTGGAAGGGCACGATGGCGGTGAAGTCCGAGCTCAACAAGGATGTCACCACCGCCTTCCCGGTGCTGGAAGCGGTCGGCCGGCTCCAGCCCGGTGTCTATGTGATGTTCGCCAAGCCGACCGGCACCAGCAAGACCGCGAGTTCGTCCGACGGCGATGGCGACTATGACGACGGCACGACCCGCGCGACGCAATGGTTCGTCGTCTCCGATCTCGGCCTGACCTCCTTCTCCGGGCCGGACGGCGTGCATGTGCTGGTGCGCTCGCTCGCCGACGCTTCGCCCGTCGCCAATGCGGAACTGCGCCTGATCGCCCGCAACAACGAGGTGCTGGCGACCGTCCGCTCCGACCGCGACGGCTATGCCCGCTTCGACGCCGCCCTCGGCAAGGGCCAGGGCGGCAATGCGCCGGGCCTCGTCACCGCCAGCGTCGGTGAAGATTACGGCTTCCTCGACCTGAAGCAGACTGCCTTCGATCTTTCCGATCGCGGCGTGAAGGGCCGCGTCGCCCCGGCCGGGCTCGACGCCTTCCTCTATACCGAGCGCGGCGTCTATCGCTCCGGCGAGACCGTCTACCTGACGACGCTGCTGCGCGACGCCAAGGGCGCCGCCGTCTCCGGCCTGCCGCTGACCCTCGTCGTCAGGCGGCCGGACGGCGTCGAATATCGCCGCCGCCAGGTCGAGGATCAGGGCGCCGGCGGCCGTGCGCATTCGATCCCGCTGATCTCCGGCGCCCAGACCGGCACCTGGCGCGTCCAGGCCTATTCCGACCCGAAGGGCGCCGCGATCGGCGAAATCTCCTTCCTGGTCGAGGATTACGTCCCCGAGCGGCTGGAACTGACGCTGTCGCCGAAGAAGCAGGTGCTGCAGGCCGGCGAGCCGGCCGAGATCGACGTCAACGCCCGCTATCTCTACGGCGCGCCCGGCTCCGATCTCGACGTCACCGGCTCGATGACCGTGCGCTCGGCGGCGCAGACCGCGATCCCCGGTTTCGCCGGCTATGAGGTCGGCTTGACCGACGAGGCCTTCGAGCCGCAGCAGGCCGAATTCGAGGACGCCGCCAAGACCGGCGCCGACGGCAAGGTCACGATCGCCAACCCGGTCGCCCAGCCCGAGACCAACCGGCCGCTGGAAGTCGAATTGACCGTGCGCGTCGGCGAGCCCGGCGGGCGCGCCATCGCCCGTTCCGTCACCATGCCGATCGTGCCGAAGGGCGCCGCCATCGGCGTGCGCAAGGCCTTCAAGGAGGGCGAGCTCGGTAACGGCCAGACCGCGACCTTCGACGTGATCATGGCCCAGGGCGACGGGCGCCGCCTCGCGCGCCAGGGCGTGAAATGGACGCTGTCCAAGGTCAGCCGCAACTATCAGTGGTTCTACCAGGACGGCCGCTGGAACTATGAAGGCGTGAAGACGACCCGCCGCGTCGCCGATGGCGAGATCGCCGTCGCTGAGAACGCTCCGGCCCGCATCGCCGCCCCGGTGCAATGGGGCAATTACCGGCTCGATGTCAGCGCCGATGGCGGCGAGGCGACCGAGACCAGCGTCTCCTTCAATGTCGGCTACGAGACCGACAAGACCGCGGACCAGCCCGACGTGCTCGACGTCGCCCTCGACAAGCCATCCTACGCCAATGGCGAGAGCATGCAGGTGCGCCTGACGCCGCGCTTCGCCGGCAAGGCGACGCTGGCGGTGATGAGCGACCGAATCGCCGAGATCCGCACCGTCGACGTGCCAGCCAATGGCACGACCGTGACCATCCCCGCCAAGTCGGACTGGGGCGCCAGCGCCTATCTCGTCGTGCTCGCCCATCGCCCGATGGACACGGCTGCGCAGCGCATGCCGGGCCGTGCCATAGGCCTCGCCTGGTTCAGCGTCGGCAAGGAGGAGCGCAACCTCGCCATCGATCTCGGCGCGCCCAACCTCGTGCGCCCGCTCTCGACGCTGTCGCTTCCGGTCAAGGTCACGGGTGCGAAAGCAGGCGAAGAAGCCTTCATCACCGTCGCGGCGGTCGATATCGGCATCCTCAACCTCACCCGCTTCGAGAGCCCCGATCCGAGCAAGTACTTCTTCGGTCAGCGTCAGCTCGGCCATGAATTGCGCGATCTCTACGGCTATCTGATCGACGGCATGCAGGGCGCGCGCGGCGCGATCCGCTCCGGCGGCGACGCTGCTCCGCAGCTCAATGGCGAGGCGCCGACGCAGGAGCCGCTGGCGCGCTATTCCGGCGTGGTCAAGCTCGGGCCGGACGGCACGGCCAAGGTCGATTTCGAATTGCCGGCCTTCAACGGCTCGGTCCGCGTCATGGCGGTGGCCTGGAGCGCCGGCCGCACCGGCCAGGCCAGCGCCGACGTCTTCGTGCGCGATCAGATCGTGGCGCAGGCGACGCTGCCGCGTTTCCTGGCGCTCGGCGACCAGTCGCGCTTCCACCTGCAGATCGACAATGTCGAGGGACCGGCCGGCTCCTATCTCGTCGATCTCGACGTCAAGGGCCCGGTCGTCGTCGCCGCCGATGCGACCCGCCGCAGCATGACCATGGCCGCCGGCGCCAAGAGCTCGCTGACGATCCCGGTCACCGCCGCCGGGCTCGGCCGCGCCAGCTTCGACGTCAAGGTCACCGGCCCGAACGGCATCGGCACGGTGCAGAACCTTGCCGTACGCGTGCAGCCCTCGACCCAGACGATCGCGCGCCGGATCGTGCGCCCGATCCCGGGCGGCGGCTCGCTGACCGTCTCCTCCGATCTGATGGCCGATCTCGTGCCGGATTCCGGTGCGGTCTCGGTCTCGGTCTCGCCGGTCGCGGCGCTCGACGTCGCAGCGGTGCTGAAGGCGCTCGACCGCTACCCCTATGGCTGCACCGAGCAGACGATCAGCCGGGCGCTGCCGCTGCTGGTCGTCAACCGGCTCGCCTCGATGGAGCAGCTGGCGCTCGACGGCAATGCCGATGAGCGCGTCACCGCCGCGATCGAGCGCGTGCTTGCCCGCCAAGGCAATAACGGATCCTTCGGCCTCTGGGGCGTCGGCGGCGAGGATCTCTGGCTCGACGCCTTCGTCACCGACTTCCTGACCCGCGCCCGCGAGCGCCAGTTCGCGGTGCCGCAGACCGCCTTCAACATGGCGCTCGACCGCCTGCGCAACCAGGTCGTCAACACCAGCGAGATCAACAAGGAGGAAGCGGCCGGCATCGCCTATGCGCTCTATGTGCTCGCCCGCAACGGCCGGCCGGTGATGGGCGATCTGCGCTATCTCGCCGACAACAAGCTCGGCGATTTCGGCTCGCCCCTCGCCCGTGCCCAGATCGGCGCCGCGCTCTCGCTGCTCGGCGACCGCACCCGCGGCCGCGCCGCCTTCAGCAGCGCGTTGGGAACGCTGCAGCAGGCCAGCGATGACGGCCTGTCCCGCGCCGATTACGGCTCGCGGCTGCGCGACGGCGCCGGCATCCTGACCCTGATCGCCGAGAGCAATGGCGAGCGCACCGACCTTTCCCGCGCCGCCGACGTCGTCCAGAACGCGCGCCAGAATGCGCGCTACACCTCGACGCAGGAGAACATGTGGATGGCGATGGCCGCCGCGGCCATGGCCAAGGACGCCGAGGGCATGGCGCTGACCGTCGACGGCGCCGAGCGCAAGGGCGCCTTCTACCGGACGATCCCGCAGGCCTCGCTCGAAGCGAAGCCCCTCGTGATCGGCAACCCCGGCACGGCCTCGGCCAATGCGGTGATCACCGTCTCCGGCATCCCGTCGACGCCGGAGCCGGCCCTGAACCAGGGTTTTGGGCTGGAGCGCACGCTCTTCACCATGAAGGGCGAGCGGGTCGATCCGTCGCGGCTGCGCCAGAACGAGCGCTATGTCGTCGCGCTCAAGGTCACTGAGCCGACGGCGCGCTATGGCCGACTGCTGCTGGTCGATCCCGTCCCGGCCGGCCTCGAGATCGAGAACGCCAAGCTGACCGAAGGCGCTTCGGTGGAAGGCCTCAACTGGCTGAAGCAGGAGGTCTCGCCCGTACATACCGAAGCACGCGACGACCGCTTCGTCGCGGCCTTCGAGCGCAGCGGCGGCAAGAACGACCCGCTGGGCTACACGGTCGCCTATATCGCCCGGGCCGTCTCGCCCGGCCGCTATGTCGCGCCGGCAGCCGTGATCGAGGACATGTACCGGCCGGATCGCTTCGGCCGAACAGCTTTCGGCACGGTCGAGATCACCTCGGCGCGGTGACGACGTGACGGAGCGGCCGGACGAGCGGAACGCCTCTTCCTTCTCCCCTCGGGGGAGAAGGTGGCAGCGCGAAGCGCTGACGGATGAGGGAAGTCAGGCGCGACCTGGCGACCAACGCACCCCGTCGAACGGCCCTCATCCGTCTGCTTCGCAGACACCTTCTCCCCCGAGGGGAGAAGGAAGGCGCACCTGGCCTCGCCGGCTCGCTTATGCGGGTGCAGGCATGGCAGCCCTAACAGCCGCCACTACCGCCTCCCTCTTCTGGTACGCCTCGACCCTTCCCCCGATCGACTTCGCCGCCGCCCGCGACCGCTCGACCGTGGTGCTCGACCGCGAGGGCAAGCTGCTGCGTCCCTTCGTCACCAGTGACGGGCGCTGGAAGCTGCCGGTCGGTGCTGATGACGTCGATCCGCGCTACCTCGCGATGCTCAAGGCCTTCGAGGACAAGCGCTTCGACGACCATGCCGGCGTCGACCCGCTTGGCACCTTGCGGGCAGCCGGGCAGATGCTGGCGAACGGCCGCATCGTCTCCGGCGGCTCGACCCTCACCATGCAGGTCGCCCGCCTGCTCGAACCGCGCCAGGAGCGCTCGCTCTCGGCCAAGCTGAGACAGGCGGTGCGCGCGATCGAGCTGGAGCGGCGCTTCAGCAAGACCGAAATCCTCGACCTTTATCTCACCCTCGCCCCGTTCGGCGGCAATCTCGAAGGGGTGCGTGCCGCGAGCTTCGCCTATTTCGGCAAGGAGCCGAAACGGCTCTCGACCGCCGAGGCCGCATTGCTGGTCGCCCTGCCGCAATCCCCGGAGACGCGCCGGCCCGACCGCTTCCCGGAAGCGGCGCGCAAGGCCCGCGAGCGCGTCCTCGCTCGCGTCGAAGCAGCCGGGCTCGCAACGCGAGACGAGGTCGCCGCCGCACGCGAGGAGCCGGTACCGACGGCACGCAGGCCTTTCCCGAATCTCGCCCCGCACACGGCCGAGCAGGTCGTCGCCGAGGCGCCGGAACAGCGCAGCCAGCGCCTGACCATCGACGCGCGCTGGCAGGCGAGCCTGGAACAGCTCGCCCGCGAGCGCGCCATCGCCTTAGGACCGCAGCTCTCGATCGCCATCCTGGTCGCCGACAATGAGACCGGCGAGATCCGCGCCTCGGTCGGCGGCGTCGACTATTTCGATGCCGGGCGCGCCGGCTCGCTCGACCTGACGCAGGCGCTGCGCTCGCCCGGCTCGGCGCTGAAACCCTTCATCTACGCGCTCGCCTTCGACAATGGCCTCGCCCATCCCGAGACCATGCTGGAGGACCGGCCGACCCGCTACGGCCTCTATGTGCCTGAGAATTTCGACCTCGGCTTCCAGGGCATGGTCAGTGCCCGCAAGGCGCTGCAGCTCTCGCTCAATCTGCCGGCGGTCGAACTGCTCTCGGCGCTGGGCCCGCAGCGCTTCCTGTCGCGATTGAAGGATGCCGGCGCCGCGATCGCCATGCCCAGGGATGGCGGGGCGCCTGGCCTCGCGATCGGCCTCGGCGGCCTCGGCATCACCCTCGCCGATCTGACCCGGCTCTATGTCGGCCTCGCTCGCGGCGGCGAGGTCGTGCCGCTCAGGGTGAAATCGGAAGGCGTGGGGAGCGCCACGTCTTCTCCCTCCCCCCGCTTGCGGTGGGGAGGGCCGGGGTGGGGGGCAGTGCCGCTCGGGACTGGACTGGAAGAAGAGCCCAGCCCCGCTTTCCACCCCCGCCGGTCAGCGAGGTCTGGGTCGGGCGCGCGGTCAGTCCGGCGACGTCGCGCGTCGCGCTGCCGACCACGCGCAGCGTCGAACCGGTGTTGGACACGGTGAAGCCGGCGCCGACGGCTGCCTGGNAGCAGCCCCTCGTACTTCTTCTTCCAGTTAAAATAGGTCGCTTGGCTGATTCCGGCCCGGCGGCAGATCTCCGCCACCGGAATCCCGTCCGCGCCCTGCTTCAGGATGAACGCCTTCTGGGCGTCCGAGAACTTCGAATCCTTCATCGTCTTCCGCTCCTCCCAGCCCAAGGGAAACGACACGGAAAACTCTAGCCCAAAGCGATCCAGTTTTAAGGGCTCAGATCAGCGGAGGCTCTGGTGTGCTTGTGCTGAAGCGACCTTAACACTGAGAGGAGAAGCGTCCGCCCCCCGACTGGCTCATCGGTGTCGCGCGCCGCTGAACCGAGGAGCTGATGTCGGTCCTGTTGAGACCGAGGCCCGGAGCTAGGCTCGATGAATCAACGGGGTCGGCGAGAAGGAACAGGCCCTGAACCTCTGCAGGCCATCGTGGCCGAGGTCTTCCAAATGGCACGGCGTAGAGCGAGCTCTCTACGCCAACATTTTTGAACAGCCAAAACTTGGCGTCAGTCACGTGGCGTCGAAACCCCTCACGCGTCATGGTGTCGATGCTTTCGTGTGCCCATCCGTGGTTCTCGATCCGTGCACCCTCGTGAGCAAGATCTTGAATCTCACGTACGCTGACTGGCAACGCGTATGGCGGGAGGGGCTCGTCTCGGCAAACCAGGCGACGTCTTAGTTCGGCTATTAAGTCGCCATGGGCAGCAAGAGGAAGAGCTGCTAACGCCCACTTGACAGCGTTCCGCGCGCTTCTGAGGTTTTCCGGTGACGAGAGATCGTATCTTTGGCGCATGAAGCACATGCACTGGACCGTTCTCGTATCAAAGGCCAGATCCATCTCGCTGAATGAATATGGCGAGAGGTGAACGATGTTGTAGGGATTGACGAAGAAGCTCACGCTGTGGCCCAACTCTAGAGCCACTTGGCAGGCCCGAGCGCCAGCCGCGGTACTATCATCTACGGTCAGAGCGTCGGAGTCGGCGGTTCCGATCGGTCGATAAGGCTCATCTCGACCTTGCAAATAAGCACGCAAGGCGGTTTCCTCAACGTACAGGCGGTCGAGCTGCGAATCGAGCCTCCGATGCGGAAGGACTCCGTGTATCAGATGTATGGCCATTTCAGACTTCCTGCGGTGACTATTAGGTAGGCACGGGTGAACACCCACTCAAATACAAACCGGTGCATCACACCTCAACGCCCTCGCGTTTTGATGTACGCGCATGATGCCACCGGCTTGGGTCACCTGCGACGTGTGTGCCGAGTAGCGGACGAACTTTCGCGTCAGTTCACCGTGTTAGTGCTGACAGGCATGCCAGAGGTAGCCTGGCTTGCTCCCAGCAGCGTGGAGTATGTGAAGATACCAAGCTGGGATTCCCTTCGGGCGTGGCGGAGCAAGTATAGGTCAAAAGAATGGCTTAGCCTAAGTCGGGACGACGCGCTCGCTTTTCGTCGGGATCTGATCACTCCCATTTGTCGTGCATTCAAGCCTGACGCTGTCGTGGTGGACTACGTTCCGTTCGGAAACGGAGGCGAGCTTGAGCCGATTCTTCGCGAGCTTTCTGCGAAGAAATACTTGCTTCACAGAGGCCTCGTCGATCCGTCTGATGCCCATATGCTGATCGGGGAAGCGGCGAACTATTTGCTGGAGGCATACGACCGCGTAATCGTAGCCGCCGATCCAGCGGTGGTCGATGTGGCACAAGAGACCGGCCTAAGCAGAGCGTTGGCAGACAGGCTGCATTACGTCGGATACGTTGCGCCGGATGCTCCGGATCGCGCTACCATAAGGAAGCATCACGGCGTGACGAACAGCGATACTTGGATCGTTTGCTCTGCCGGAGGAGGTCTTGGGGCCGAGGACACAATGAGGCTCTGTGTCGAGCTGGCAACAAATCGACCGGAGCTGATTTTTGATGTCACGCTCGGTCCGCTCTCCAAGCTTAATCCGAGCTCCTTGAACGCACCACAAAACTGTCGGGTCCAATCCGTTCGCCGCGATCTACCCGAGATGCACGGATCTGCGGACGTTGCCATTATTAATGGAGGCTATAACTCTTTGATGGAATGTCTCGTCGGCAACGCGCGCATAATCGTTCGCCCGAACCAAACTGGCAAAAACACAGAGCAGATTACACACGCTCTAAAACTTGGGAAATTCGAGCGTATCGTGGCAGTTGAGGCTGCGGAGAGGTTGGAAACTGCGTTTGACGCGGCTCTCCAGAAGGAACCAGCTTCGGTGAAGCCGCCTCTGAAGTTCTATGGTGCGGTGGCCACTGCCCAATTCCTATCAGCTGAGCTTAATTCTTGCTTTTCACGGCTTGCTTCAAGCGCTGCTCCTGATACCTGATTGCTCCATTCCACCTGCTCCTTTTTGTGAATGTCACGCGAGAGCGCTTGACGATATCGAGCATCTTCTCTCAATCTCAAAAGCTGGCAAAATTCACCAGCTTGACTTCAACGGCCTCTAAAATATTTACGCTGGGGTCTCTAGCCCGCTACTTTAACATCGTAGGTCGTGAGCGGTCGTGCGCATTCCAAATTGCTTGAATCGTGGCTTGATTCCGAACGTGATTGGGAGCGCCTGTTATGCGGTCCAATCTCGGGTCGAGGGGCCGCTATTTTCGGACATGTTATTAGAGCGCGAGGAGGAGCTTTGGACGAGCTCAGCGGGCGAGCACACTCCCGCAGAGTGCGAAACTGGCGCTATCCTCTTCGACAGGGCGGGGAATGTTCGTCGATGCTGCAGGCACTGGCAGCGGCTCTTGAGCAATAAACTTCACGCAAAGGAATTCGCTCAGCGGGCAGAAGTACGTGTCGCTCGACTATTGTGGAAAGGCGCAGATCTTGAGGCATTTCCTTCTGAGCTGCTCAATGACAATGTTGTCATAAAGAGTAAATTCGGGTGGTCCTCTCGGCAGGTGATACCTGTGCGTGCTGGAGTAAATATGTTCACTGGTAGCCCAGTATCAGCCAGCGCGCTTCGCGCGTGGGCGGGCTCCCTGTTGGCAGACCCACGGTTCCGCAACACGAGCTTCTTCGCAGAGGAGTTGCTCGTTGGAGCTGGCAACGGCCCAGCCGTTCAGACTGACTACAAATTGTTCTGCTTTGGATACGATGTCGCCTTCATCCAAATCATTGATCGGGTGGGCGGCACCAGCTCTTGGTACACGCGGACTTGGGATAGGGTGCCAGACCAGATGCACACCCTGTTTCTAAACGGAAAGACGCATCCGCGTCCGCAAAGATTAGAAGAGATGATCGACATATCGCGAAGGCTTAGCCGTCGGTACGAATATCCGTTTGTCCGGTGCGATCTATATAGCTGCGTTGATGGGGTCTATTTTGGTGAGCTAACCCACGCGCCTAATGCCGGAAGATCGCGAAAGCTTTTCACTCCGTTCGCAAATCGTGTGTTAGGACGGCTCTGGGAAGAGGCGCTCAACACGGGACTTCGGTAAGCGCTCAAGTGTAATCGGTTCTTGCCGAGCTCAATCTGGGCCTGCCGGACAGCCCGCTGGGGATGTGACCATTCCATGATCGGAGTCGCTGGTAGTTCACCCGATAGAGGCTAAACGTCGTGTCGTGAATGACCGCTTCGGGTCGAGGTCGTGTGAAAACGCGATTACGTCAGTGTCGATGACGGCCGCCTTTTGCGAGTGCGGCGATGACGCGCGCCGGCAGACGGGCGCGATCAGGCGGCGATGGCCTTCATCAACGGTTTGACCCCGAAGAGGTTGAACATTCGCTTCATATTGTAGGCGAGCACCTGCAGGCTCATCTCGGTTTTGACCTTTCGAGGGTCCTGGTCAGGAGATGGGTACTGCCCATCCAGGCCTTGAGCGTTCCGAAAGGATACTCGACGGTCTGTTCATGGCATCCGGCATCGCGGCATCAACACCCTGATGCTGTGGCTCCTCCGCGGAGTAACGTTCTTGGGCTACTCTGTGATGCGGATTCATATCGGTATTCTCCAAGCGAGACCTACGCTGCAGCCGGATTGATCGAAGCGTCGTCGTCCAGATCGGACATGCTGAACATCTTGATCTTTCGGGCCTCGTCGGTGTCGAGCATCGCTTCCTCGCCATCGGCAAGGCTGGCCAAGGACTTCGGCCTCAGCGCCCATTCCGCCATGCGCAGATACAGGATCGTGCCCTTCCGAGCTCCTTCAAGCAGGTCCGCGAAGTGTCGATCTTCGAGGCTCCCGGATGCGATCGCATCAAGAATCTGGTCGCCATGCGGCAAAACCTCATGCTGATGGAGCACAAGGAACTTCGTATTCTCCCGCGTCAGGAACGTGCCCGTTAGAGCCTTCTTGACCCATTGATCCGGACATCATTGCAGCTGCGGCCGATCGCAAAGCGCTGATCCAGGAGCTGTCGACGATCTGGTTCAAGGCCCTGTACGAGACCGATTAAGGCGAGCTATCGGCGTGATCGCCGGCAACCCGATTTCGACGCGGTTCTAACGGAGAAGAAGCCGCCTTGCGGTGACTGCAGCCACACCCGCTCAGGCGAGCACATGCCTGCGCTCCGTGACGATGTCCCGCAATGCGGCCAGGAATTGCTCCGTCGCCGCATCGTCGACGGCCAGGGACAAGGCGATGAAGCCGCGACGGGCGAGGTAGAAACCGCGCTCGAGCAGATCCAGGAAGACGAGCTCCTTGATGCGATCGTCGCTTCCGGCGAGGTCGTCCGGCGTGTTCACCGGGCCGCGAAAGCCATGGATAGTCATCAGCGAGCCCTGTCCGCTCGCCAGGAGTGCGACATCGGCCTTACGGAAAACCTCGTTCAGCCGTTCTCGCAGGCGTTCGCCGCGCGCGTGCAACTCTTCGGCGATCTCCGGCGTGAAGACCTGCGTCAGCGCGGCGATGCCGGCCGACATGGAGAGTACGTTGTTGTTGAAGGTTCCCGCATGCGGCAGGGAGCCCGGCCTCTCGGGGTCGTACATCGCCATGATATCGGCCCGGCCGCCAAAGGCCCCGAAAGACATGCCGCCGCCGATCCATTTGCCGAGCGTGACGAGATCGGGGTCGAGGCCGAGCAGGCCATGGGCGCCGCTGCGGCCAAAGCGCGACGTCATCACCTCGTCGAGGATGAGAAGTGCGCCTGCAGCGCGGGTTTCCTCGCTGACCATGGCGAGGAAATCCGGGCGTGCGGGAATGCAGCCGCCCGATCCCATCATCGCCTCGGTCAGCACGCAGGCGAGATCCGGTGCGTTCTCCCGGATCAGCCGTGCCGTCGCCTCGGTATCGTTGTAGGGCGCGACGATGAAGTCGTAGGGCGCGTTGATCAGGATGCCGCCGCCGCCGAAATAGAGCAGGCCGCCGTGATAGCCGCCCCGGAACACCAGCACTTTCGAGCGTTTCGTGAAGGCGCGCGCCGTGGCGATCGCCATCAGGTTCGCCTCGGTGCCGGAATTGGTGAAGCGCACCTGCTCGATCGCCGTGAAACGGGCGACCACATGCCGGGCGAGCTCGGCCTCGAACAGGTTGTGGCCACCGAGATTGACGCCTCCGTCGAGCGCCGCGTCGATCGCGGCTCGGATGACCGGATGGGAGTGGCCGAACAGGCCGGCGGTGTATTCGCCGAGCAGGTTGACATAGCGATGGCCGTCGGCGTCGGTCGCCACCGCTTCCTGGCCGTGAGCCAGCCGCAACGGAAACGGGCCATGGTAGAGAACGGTGCGAGTGTTTCCGCCCGGCATCACCTCGCAGGCGCGTTGGTGGACGGCCAGCGACTTCGGCCGCCGCTCCGCATAGCGCGACCGGGCCTCCACCAGCTCGTCGTCGATCACTCTGTTCCGCCGCGCCGCATCCATGATCTGCCGTCCATCGATTTGCCTCGACGCGCTGCTCCTGCAGCGCCATCGCCTCATCGACAATAATTGTACATCGTACAATTTATTTGTCGAGAGCCGCCGGCGAGGATTTGCGCTGCATGGTATCGCGACCTCGATGCGGCTGCTAATTGCGACGTGTCGAGCAGAAACGGGCCCGATCGAAGCGAACGCCGGGGAGGACATGCGGGAAGCCGAGCAACGCAAGCGTCGGGGCCGTCCCAAGCGTGACGAAGTGGTCGCGCTCGATCGCGCGCAGATCGTGGCGGAAGCGTTGCGGCTCATTGATGAGCGGGGACTGGAGGGCTTCAGCCTGCGCGAGCTCGCGCGGGCGCTGGGCGTGTTTCCGACGGCGCTGTACTGGCACATGCCTGGCGGCCGCAATGCCGTGCTCGGCGCGGTCGCGGCCACGGCTTTCACGGATGTCGTTCCGCCCGCCGAGGATGCGGTCGACGACTGGGAGAGCTGGGTCCGCGCGCTTTTCACGCGCTACCGCGACTCGCTGCGCAAGCACCCCAATATCGCGCCATTGCTCGGCGCCCAGATCGTCTCGAACACCGGCGTCGACATGGAGCTGGTCGAACGCATTCTTGCGGCGCTGGAATCCGCGGGCTTTGGCGGCGAACGGCTGGTCGATGCCTACAATACAGTGGTCGCGGGCCTGCTCGGCTATGTCACGCTGGAGCTCGCACCGGGTCCGGCCGAGGACGCCAGCGAATGGGCGAACGCCTTCGAGGCCGAGATTCGCGGCGTCGATGCCAGCCGTTTCCCGCGGCTCGCACGCAATCTCGACGCGCTCGCCAACCGCGCCTTCATCGTCCGCTGGCAAGGCGGCGCCGAGAAGCCGATGACGCACAGCTTCGACTTCTACGTCGAGACGATCATCACCGGATTGCGCGCGCTCTCGCGTAAAATTGGCTGAGCGGCTCGGTCAGACGAAGGTCAGCAGCCGGCGGGGGGTGCCGACCAGGATCGCCTCGATCTCGGCCTCCGAAAAGTTTCGGGAACGCATCAGCGGAACGATGTTCTCGAAGATGTGGGTATAGCCATGCCCGCCGAAGCTGGTCAGCCGCGTCTTGTAGCAGATGTCGTGGCTGATCACGATGCGCTCGAGATGGCCGTGGTCGATCAAGCTGCGGATGAAGCGAAGACGCCCTGCGTCGTTCGGCATGTCGATATCGGCCCAGGTGTAGAAGGCCTGCTCCTGGCCGAAGAGGTCGAACTCGATCACGCAGCCGGTATCGGCGAGCCGCAGCAGCGTGGCTTCGTCGAAGATCGTCCGATCGATATGGCTGAAGATGACGCGGCCGATATCGCCGCCATGCGCCAGGACGAAAGCGGCGATCTCCTGCGGTTGCTCGACTGCACGTCCGGGATGGATGTTGACGGCGGCGCCGGTCTCCTTCTGGGCGATCAAGGCGCCACACAGCACACGCTTCTCCAGATCGGTCCACGGTACCTGGCAGCCGATTTCGCCGATGATACCGGCGCGCACCGAAGTGTCCCAGGCGCCCTCGAAGACCTGGTCGATCATCTCCGCCGCGAAGCTGTCGATGTCGCGGTCGTCATTGGTCCGGTCCTGGTAGTCGTGGACGTAGTGGCCGCAGCCCATGACGATGGTCGCGCCGGTCCGGCGTGCGATCTCGGCGAGCCCATCGGGATCGGGCCTCAGCCCGCCATTGCTCAGCTCGACGATGGTCCGCCCGCCGGCATCGACCATGGCCTGGACTTCCCTGGCGGCCGTATCCCGGCAGCGTAGGACGAGGTTGCCCGGCACCTTCCAGCGCCCGTAGTTCATGCGGAAGCAATTGCAGAGCGAGATCTCGGGTCCCTGATCGGGGTCGGCAGCCATGGCGCTCGTGCGAATGTCCCAGATCAGGTGCTCATGCATCAAGGTGGCCCCGAGACTCGCCGGATCGACGAGCCCGAGCACGCTCTGGGCGTTGCCGCGCAAGGCGGTGCGATCGAGACGCTGTGTCATACCCAGCCGAGCCCCCGGGAGGTGACGGCGGCAACCTGCCGTGGGCCCGAGAGGTCGAGATAGGCCTCGCTCACGTCAGTCGCCGGCCCGGTGGAAAGCGGGGCAAGAGCCCGCGCCCTGGCCGGACTTGCGAACAGGGGAGCCGGCGCTCCCGCGACCAAGACCCGACGGGTGAACCCCGTTTTCCCGTGCATCGCCTCTCTCCCTGCCTGCTATTAATTGTACAATGGACAATTAAACCGCTGCGTGTCAACCTGACTGGCAAATGGGAGGAAAAGGGGATGGCTATGAGACGGCGAGATTTCCTAGCGGCGTCGGCAGGGCTTGTGGCGATCGCGGCTTCAGGCCGAGCGGGTGCTCAGCGGCGCGATCCGAAAGTCCTCAAATTTGTACCGCAGGCGAACCTGACCTCGCTTGATCCGATCTGGACGACGGCCCAGGTTACGACGAACCATGGCTTCGCCGTCTTCGACACGCTCTACGGCCTCGACAATGCGCTGAGGCCGCAGCCACAGATGGCCAGGGGCCATTCCGTGTCGGCTGATGGTCGCGTCTGGACGGTCGAGCTGCGCGCAGGCCTGACATGGCATGACGGCCAACCCGTACTCGCCCGTGACTGCATCGCGAGCCTGCAGCGCTGGGCCAAGCGTGACGCCTTCGGCCAGTTGCTCGACGCTATGGCGGACACATGGGAGGCCCTGGACGACAAGCGCTTCCGCGTGACGTTCCGGTCCGCCTTTCCGCTCTTCATCGAGGCGCTCGCCAAGCCTTTGGGCGTCACGCCCTTCATGATGCCGGAGCGTGTGGCGAAGACCGATCCCTTCAAGCAGATCACCGAGATCATCGGGTCGGGGCCATTCCGCTTCCTGAAGGACGAATACGTCTCCGGCAGCAAGGCGGTTTATGCCAGGTTCGACGCCTACGTCCCGCGTTCCGAGCCGGCAGAGCGCACGGCCGGCGGCAAGGTCGCCCATTTCGAGCGGATCGAATGGATCGTCATGCCGGATGCCGCGACCGCCGCGGCAGCCCTGCAGACGGGTGAGATCGACTGGTGGGACCAGGCACTGCCGGATCTGATCCCGGCCCTGCAGACCAGCAAGGGCGTCAAGGTCGCCATTCACGACCGGGCCGGCTTCATCGGCATGATGCGCTTCAACACGCTGCACCCGCCATTCGACAATCCGGCCATCCGCCGGGCGATCATGTTCGCCGTCGAGCAAACCGACTACATGCGCTCAGTTACTGGCGGCATCGATGAGAATTTCCGCAGCTGCGTCTCGATGTGGCCATGCGGCACGAGCTATGCCGGCGAGGCCGGTGCCGAGCCGCTCAAGGGACCACGCGACCTCGACAAGGCCAAGGCCATGTTGCGCGAGGCTGGCTACAAGGGCGAGCGGGTGGTCATCATCAGTCCGACCGACATCGCCAGCATCGGTCCGCTCGGGCAGATCACCGACGATCTCTTTCGCAAGCTCGGGATCAATGTCGAGCTGGTGGAAACCGATTGGGGATCGGTCGTTCAGCGGCGGGCCTCGCGCGAGCCGGTCGAGAAGGGCGGCTGGAGCATCTTCCATACCTGGTGGCCCTCACTCGCGGTCGACAATCCCGCGATCAACCAGACGCTGCGCGGGCAGGGCGGCAAGGGCTGGTTTGGCTGGTATGAGAACGCGACGGTGGAGGAGCTCGCCTCGAAATGGCTGATCGCGAAGGATCCGGTCGAACAGAAGGCGATCGCGGAAGCCATCCAGGTCGACGCATTCAGACAGGCTCCGATCATCCCGCTCGGCCAGTTCTTCATTCCGACAGCCTATCGGACCGATCTGACCGGCTTCCTCGAGTCGACAATACCGAGCATGTGGAATGTTCGACGCATTCCATAGTCAGAGGCGGCGGCTATCCGGGAATGCCTGGTTCTGGCTGATCGCCAATGTCCGGAGTTGGCGCAGCGTTGTCGCGAGTGTCTGGCCGATGCCTTGCAGCGAGGAGAAGACGCCACCGAGCTTATAGGTGACGGCGAGGAAAGTGGCGAGCGCACCGGTCCCGATCCAGCCCATTGCCGTCATAATGCCTCCGGTCGGCGCGGCAGGGAGGAGATAGCTGGTCGACAGCTGTGCGACCGAGCCCGGCACCACCGCATGGCGCGCCCAGCTCTGCGAAATCTCGGTCATCTGCGCGAAGGCGTGCCGCGCCCGGGCGGTCACCTGGCCGTCCAGGACGAAGACCAGGGCCTCCGGTCAACACCGGCCGGTTGACTTGAGCTATCGAGACGGTAATCTTCCAAAACGTTTTGGAGGCCCGTTTTGAGCTCTCTGAAGGACCTCGCTCGGAATCTGGGGCTCTCGATCACCACGGTGTCGCGGGCTCTCGACGACTATCCGGACGTTGCCGAGTCGACGCGCGAGCGCGTCCGGCATGCAGCGCGCGAAGCCAATTATCGTCCGCACAGTGCCGCCCGCCGCCTGCGCAAGGGCACCGGCGAGACGGTCGCCTTCGTCATGCCGGCACAGCCCGGGCACTTTCACGAACCGGTCTTCGCGGAATTGTTGGCGGCGATCGGGGAGAAGCTCGCGGCCGAGCACCACGACCTCATCCTGCTCGCGGCCCGTCCCGGTCTCGAGGAGATGGCGACCTATCGACGGCTGGTGGAGAGTGGCCGCGCCGACGCTTTCATCCTCGCCCGCACCCGCCGCAAGGACGAGCGCGTCGCCTATCTCGAGGCGAAGGGCGTTCCCTTCATCTGTCATGGCCGGACCGAGGCCAAGCGGCCTTACGCCTTCGTCGACGGCGATGGGCAGACCGGCTTCAGGACGCTGACGACGCGCCTGATCGGCCTGGGGCATCGCCGGATCGCGCATCTGTCGGCGCCGTCCTACCTCACCTTCGCGACGCTGCGCGCCGCCGGCTGGCGGCAGGCGATGATCGAAGCCGGCTTCGAGGAGGACGTGCAGCGGCTCTTCATCGAAGGCGAGCCGACCGAAGCGGACGGGCACCGCCTCGCCACCGAACTGCTGGCCGGAAGCCAGCCGCCAACGGCTCTCGTCTGTGCCACCGACCGGATGGCGCTCGGAGCGATGCAGGCCGTGGTCGAGGCCGGCCTCGCCATCGGCCCGGATATCGCGGTCACCGGCCATGACAACATTCCCGCTGCTTCCTATGCGCGGCCCGGGCTCACGACCTTGGAACTGCCGCCGGCCGAGGTCGGCGCGCGGCTTGCCGCGATGGTTCTTGCCCGCATGGGCGGGAGAGACCCGCGCGAGCTCTCGGCCGTACTTGATCTGCGGCAGATACCGCGAGGCTCGAGCAGTGAAGCCTGAGATTCCAAAGCCGGACTGAAGCGGCCGGCAAGGCCGCACGAAAACAAGCACAGAGGGAGGGTGTGATGAAAGCCATTCTTGCGAGCGCGGGCGCGATCGCGCTCGTGCTTACGGCGAGCCTCGCCGCCGCACAGGACGTCAATTTCCTGTCGACGCAATTGCGACCGGTCGAGGAAGCGCAAAAGGTCCGCCAGGTGCTACTCAAGGGTGTGCCGGGCAAGGTCTCCTATCTGGTCGAGGAGCCGCCGCAATTCGACGTGCGCATGAAGGCCGAGGGCAAGGCCGGCAAGCGCACGATCAGCCTCGCCGGAGCGCTGCACGGCGAATTGCAGCCGCTCGTAACCTCAGGCGATATCGAGCCGATCGACGACCTCGCCGCCAAACTCGCCGATCGCGGCATCCCGCAGGGGCTGATGGAGCTGGGCAAGCTCGGCACCGGCAAGCAGATCTATATTCCGTGGATGCAGGCGACCTACATCATGGTCGCGCGCAAGGAGGCGCTCGCCTCGCTGCCGGCCGGGGCCGACGTCAACGCGCTGACCTATGACCAGCTCGAAGCCTGGGGCAAGGCGCTGACCGAGAAGACCGGCAAGCGCCTGATCGGTTTCCCGGCCGGACCGAAAGGGCTGATGCCGCGCTTCTATCAGGGCTATCTCTACCCCTCCTTCACCGGCGGGGTGGTGACGCCGTTCCGCTCGGCCGAGGCCGAAGCGATGTGGGGCAAGTTCAAGAGCCTCTGGCAATACGTCAATCCGAACTCGACCAGCTACGACTTCATGCAGGAGCCGCTGATGGCCGGCGAGGTCTGGGTCGCGTTCGACCACGTCGCGCGCTTGAAGGACGCGCTCGTGCAGGAGCCCGACAAATATGTGAGCTTCCCGGCGCCGGCTGGCCCGAAGGGGCGCGGCTACATGCCGGTCGTCGCCGGCCTCGCCATCCCGAAGGGCGCGCCCGATCGCGCCGGCGCCGCCGCGGTGATCGAGCATCTGACCAAGCCGGAGGTGCAGGTGAAGACCGCGGCCGAGGTCGGCTTCTTCCCAGTGGTGAAGGCCGATCTGCCCGCCGATCTCTCGCCGGGCATCAAGCTGATCGCCGAGGGCGTCGCCAAGACGCAAGGGGCGAAGGACGCGCTGCCGGCGCTGCTGCCGATCGGGCTCGGCGACAAGGGTGGCGAGTTCAACAAGGTCTTCTCCGACAGCTTCCAGCGCATCGTGCTGCGCGGCGAGAACCCGCGCACGGTGCTCGATGCGCAGGCTGTCGTGCTCAAGGGCCTGATGGAGACGACGAAGGCACCGTGCTGGGCGCCCGACAAGCCGAGCGAAGGCGCCTGCCCGGTCAACTGACCCAACGCCTCCTCCCACTGGGCGGCCTTCGGGCCGCCCGCTTTTCCCATTCCACCACCCGCCGCCGGGACCGCCATGAAGCGAGCGCAGTCGCGAGCCCTCCCTTATCTGCTGCTGGCGCCGTCCCTGGTCTTCCTGGCGGCGATCTTCCTGCTGCCTTTGGTGCAGACGATCGCGCTGTCCTTCAGCGAAGGCGGAGTGGCCTCGCTCGGAAACTACCGGCGCATGGTCTCCGACCTGAACTTCGGTCCGGCCCTGCGCAACACCTTCCTCCTCGTCCTTGTGGTCGTGCCGATCCAGCTCGCGCTCGCCCTCGGCCTAAGCGTGATGATCGAGAAGATCGGCCGCGGGCGCGATCTCGTCCTCTGGGTCTGGACGATCCCGCTCGGCGTCTCCGACCTCGCCGCCGGCCTGGTCTGGCTCGCGATCCTGCAGGATCGCGGCTATCTCAACAGCGCGCTCTATGGTCTCGGACTGATCGACGGACCGACCGCCTGGCTGACCTATGAGACGCCAGGCACGCTCTTCCTCGGCGTCGTCCTGGCCGAGATCTGGCGCGCCACCGCGATCGTGCTGGTCATCCTGGTCGCCGGCCTGCAGCTTATCCCGAAAGAATATCGCGAGGCGGCCGAGGTCTTCGGCGCCAGGCCGTGGACGATCTTCCGCCGCATCACGCTGCCGCTGCTCAAGCCCAGCATCCAGACCGCGCTGATCCTGCGCACCGTGCTCGCCTTCGAGGTCTTCGCGGTGGTCTACGCCATCGGCGGCACCAATTTCCCGGTGCTCGTCGGCGAGGCCTACACCTGGCAGAACGCCAATCAGAACACTGGCGTTGCCGCCGCTTATGCGATGCTGATCGTGGTGATCTCGCTCGCCGCGACCGCAATCTATCTGCGTGTCTTGCGCGTGCCGGCGGAGCAGCAGCCATGAGCGGGCTGAAGCGCACGGTCTTCTGGACCGGCGTCGCCGCGCTCTGCGCCTGGGTGCTGGTGCCGATCTGGCTGATCGCGCTCGGCGCCTTCGGCGGTCGCACTGGCGTCTTCCGCTGGCCAAAATCGCTGTGGCCGGGCGATGCCTCGTTCGCCGCCCTGCAGACCTTCCTCGCGGTCGAGGGCGTCTGGCCGGCGATGGTCAACAGCATCATCGCGGCTCTGACCTGCATGGCGCTCTCGATCGGCCTCGGCGCTCCGGCCGGCTATGCGCTGGCGCGCTTCTCCTTCTGCGGCCAGAACGCCTATCGCCTGCTGATCCTGCTCACGCGCGCCTTCCCGCTCGCCATTCTGGCGCTGCCGCTGACGGTCGCCTTCATCCGCATCGGGCTCTACGACACCGCCTTCGGCGTCGGCCTCGTGCATACGGCACTGGCTTTGCCCTTCGCGGCGCTGGTCTCGGCGAGCCTGTTCCAGGCGATCCCGCGCGAGCTGGAAGAGGCGGCCTGGGTCTTCGGCTGCAGCCGCTGGCAGGCCTTCCGCAAGGTGGTGCTGCCATTGGCGCTGCCCGGCATAGCGGCAGCGGCGATCTTCGCCTTCGTCATCTCCTGGAACGAGGTCTTCGCCGCCTCGGTGCTCTCGGTGAAGAACCGCACCCTCACCGCCTACCTGCTGACGGTGCTGGCGGAATCGCCGCTGCATTTCCGCTTCGCCGGCGGTTTCCTGCTGATCCTGCCCTCGCTTGCTTTCATCTTCGCGGTCCGGAAATACCTGTTCGCGATGTGGGGCATCGCCAACCGCTGACGGGAACGACATGGCCGAGATCACCATCGACGGTATCGCCAAATCGTTCGGCGCGACGCGGGCGCTGGAGCAGATCGATCTTTCCGTCGCTGACGGCGAGTTCGTCGCCCTGCTCGGCCCGTCCGGCTGCGGCAAGACCACGCTGCTGCGGATCATCGCCGGGCTGGAGAGCGCGACGAGCGGGCGCATCGTCATCGGCGGGCGTGACTTGACGGAGGTGCCGACACGCCGGCGCGGGCTCGCCATGGTGTTCCAGAACTACGCCGTGTTTCCCCATATGAGCGTCTACGAGAATGTCGGCTTTGGGCTGCGCATGCAGGGCGCCGACGAAGTGCGTGTCAAGGCGCAGGTCGGCAAGGCGGCCGAGCTGCTTCACATCACGCCCTATCTCGATCGCTATCCGGCCAAGCTCTCGGGCGGGCAGCGCCAGCGCGTCGCCGTCGCCCGCGCGCTCGCGGTCGAGCCGCCGGTGCTGCTGATGGACGAGCCGCTCTCCAATCTCGACGCGCTGCTGCGGCTCGAAATGCGCGCCGAGCTCAAGGCGGTGCTGCGCGAGGCCAGGACCACGACAATCTACGTCACCCACGACCAGACCGAGGCGATGGGCCTCGCCGACCGGATCGCCGTGATGCATGGCGGGCGGATCGAGCAGATCGACCGGCCGACCGAGGTCTATGAACATCCGGCGACAACCTTCGTCGGCGGCTTCGTCGGCAGCCCGCCGATGAACTTCCTGCCGGTCTCCGTCGAGAATTCACGGCTGGAGCTGGCGGGCGCGAACCTGCCGGCGCCGAAGACCTCCGGCGAGCTGCTGATGGGCGTCCGGGCCGAGGACCTGATGCCGGTCGCCGCAGGCGAGGGCCTGCCCTTCGACATCGCGGTGGTCGAACCCCTCGGCGCGCACGACCTCGTCACCGGCCGCAGCGGCACGACGTTGCTGCGCGTCGCCGCCCCCGCCGGCAGCGGCCACAAACCTGGAACGCGGATCGGCCTCAAGCCCGACCCGAAACGACTGGTCTGGATGGACCCGGCCTCCGGCCGGGCGCTTCCGACGCAATGATGGACTAGGACATGACGACGATCGACATCGAGGCGGCCCGCGCCATCCTGCGCGCCAATGACCGCGGCGGCTACACGGTTCCGACCGACCGGCTCTATCCGTTCCAATGGAATTGGGATTCGGCCTTCGTCGCGATGGGCTGGGCAACCTTCGACAAGGAGCGCGCCTGGCGCGAGCTGGAGCGGCTGGTCGAGGGCCAATGGGATGACGGCATGGTGCCACATATCGTCTTCCATGCGCCGAGCGACGACTATTTCCCGGGGCCGGACGTCTGGCGCACCCGCCATGCCATCCCGACCTCGGGCATCACGCAGCCGCCGGTCTTCGCCACGGCGCTGCGTCGCGTCTTCGAGATCGCGCGGGGCCCTGATGCGCAGGCACGAGCCACCCGGCTCTATCGCTGCGCGCTCGCCTCGCATGACTGGTGGGAGAAGGCCCGCGATCCGGAAGGGACCGGCCTCGTCGCCATCCTGCATCCCTGGGAATCGGGCATGGACAACAGCCCGGCATGGGACGAGGCGATGGCGCGCCTGACGATTACCCCTACGACGCCGATCCGGCGCCGCGACACCTCCCATATCGGCGCCGAGATGCGCCCGCGCGACGAGGACTATCGCCGCTTCATCGCGTTGGTCGACCTCTATGCCGGGCTCGGCTGGGAGCCCGCAGCGATGTGGCAGGCCTCGCCCTTCAAGCTCGTCGACGTCGCGACGAATGCGATCCTGCACAAGGCGGAAGAGGATCTGCTGGCGCTGGCCGAACAGTTCGGCACCTCGGCAGAGCGCAGCCGGATCGAGGCGCGGATGGCGCGCCGGGCCGCGGCCTTCGCCCGGCTCTGGAGCGAGAGCAGGCGCATCTACCAGGCGCGCGATCTCTGCACGGGCACCACGGTCGACGCCTCGACCTCGGCCGGCCTGCTGCCATTGTTCGCCGGCATCCCCTCGGCCGGGCAGGCCGCCGAGCTCTCTGCCGAGCTCGAAAGCTGGCTCGCGAAGGCGCCCTATCCGGTGCCGAGTACCTCGCCGCTCGATCCCCGCTTCGAGCCAAAGCGGTACTGGCGCGGCCCGATCTGGGCGGTGGTGAACTTCATGATCGCCGAGGGTTTCGAGCGCTACGAGCATGCGGCGCTCGCCAGCCGGATCCACCTGGCGACGCAGACCCTGATGCGGGATGGTGGCATCGCCGAATATTTCGACCCGACCTCCGGCGAAGGGCTGGGCGGCAGCCACTTCTCCTGGACCGCAGCGATCAGCCTGATGCTCGATCAGACGGCTGCCGCGGGTCCTGCGCGTGAGAAAATGTGAAGGACGCCAGGATCGAGACGCCTTGATGCAGGAGGAGTGCAGGCTTCCGGGGAATGATGGTCACGCCGGGCTCACACCATCATGGCGATGATCGGCCTTTTTCACTCTGCGGGTCTTCGCAATCATCCGGTGCGATCAGGCCGTTCCGTTTCGACAATCCCGGCCGTGCGCAATTGCGCATAGCGCACGCCGCCCGCTTTCGCCTTACTCACGAGTAAGCTCAGGAATATCGAGTAGAGCGACAGAGATACCGCGGCGGCAAACGACTGCGGACTCAAGGGGAACGTCATGGACCAGGCCGGAAGCCCGGTGCTGCTCACGATCGAGCAGTCCGTTGCCGTCATCACGCTCAATCGTCCGCGCGTGCTCAACGCGATCGACCCGCAGATGGCGCGCAGCCTTCGGGATGCGATCGCACGCGTCGCGCAGGACGGCACGGCACGGGCTCTGCTGCTGCGCGGCGAGGGCCGGGCCTTCTGTGCCGGCGGCGATGTCGCTCGCTTCCTCGAAGGCGATCCGACTGCTGCGATCGAGGCGATCATCGACCCGGTTCACGAGGCGCTGCGTGCGCTCGACGCCCTGAAGCTGCCGACCGTCGCAGTCGTGCAGGGAGCGGCCGCCGGCGCAGGCTTCAGCCTGTCCATGGCCTGCGATCTCTGCATCGCCGCCGACGATGCCGTGTTCAACCTGGCCTTCGCGCGGATCGGCATCAGCCCCGACAGCTCCTCGACCTATCGGCTGCCGCGCCTTGTCGGGACACGCAAGGCGCTGGAATTGGCGATGCTGGCAGAGCCCGTGCATGCGCCCGAGGCGCTGGCGCTCGGGCTGGTGAACCGGGTCGTGCCGGCCGCCGAGCTGGCCAGCGAAGCGATGGCGCTGGCACGCCGGCTCGCGCAGGGGCCGACGGCGGCCTATGCCCGGATCAAGCATCTCATCGGCCATTCGCTCGGCAACGACCTCTCCGCTCAGCTCGATCTCGAACGCGAGGCTTTCCTCGCCGGCGCGCGTACGGCAGATTTCAAGGAGGGCACGCAGGCCTTCCTGGCCAAGCGACCGCCGCAGTTCGAGGGGCGCTGAGATGGTGGCTTCGCCCATTCTGGAGGTCTCGGGCGTCTCGCTCGCCTTCGGCGGGGTGCGTGCGCTCAGCGATGTCTCGTTCTCGGTGCCCGAGGGCGCGATCACTGCGGTGATCGGCCCGAACGGTGCCGGCAAGACCTCGCTGTTCAACACCATCTCCGGCTTCTACCGGCCGCAGGCAGGCAGCATCAGCTTCGCGGGCGAGAACCTGAGTGGCTTGCGCGCACCGCAACGCGCGGCGCGGGGCCTCGCCCGCACCTTCCAGAACATCGCGCTGTTCCGCGGCATGACCGTGCTCGACAACATCAAGCTCGGTCGCCACGCCCATATGCGTACCGGCGTGCTCGACGCGCTGTTCTACTGGGGCCGGGCGCAGAAGGAGGAGCTCGCGCTGCGCGCCGAGATCGAGGAGCGCATCATCGATTTCCTCGAGATCCAGCACATCCGCAACGCTTCGGTCGGCACGCTCTCCTACGGCTTGCAGAAGCGCGTCGAGCTGGCGCGCGCGCTCGCCATGCGCCCGCGCATCCTGATGCTCGACGAGCCGGTCGCGGGCATGAACCGCGAGGAGACCGAGGACATGGCCCGCTTCATCCTCGACGTGAAGGAGGAGTGGGGCGTCACCATCCTGATGGTCGAGCACGACATGGGCATGGTGATGGATATCTCCGACCATGTCGTCGTGCTCAATTTCGGCCAGGTCATCGCCAGCGGCATGCCGCGCGAGGTGCAGGGCAACGACGCCGTGATCGCCGCCTATCTCGGCGCGGGCGATGTCGGCGCGATCGCGCGCCGGATCAAGGCGGAGGCGGCGTAATGGATACCCTCTTCCTCGCCGAAGTGACGTTGGCCGGCCTCGGTGCCGGCGCGCTCTATGCGCTGACAGGCGTCGCCTTCGTGCTGATCTACAAGGCCACGCGCGTCGTGAACCTCGCGATCGGCGAGATCCTGATGCTCGGCGGCTATGCCTTCCTCGGCTTCGCGGCCGGGCTTGGCCTCTCGCCCTGGCTCGCGCTGCCGCTTGCGATCGCGGCCGGCGGCGCGCTCGGCTGGCTGGTCGAGCGCGCCCTGATCCGGCCGATGCTGGGCGAGAGCCCGATCTCGGTGTTCATGGTCACGATCGGCCTCGGCTCGATCTTGGCCGGCGTGGTGCAACTCGGCTGGGGTGCCGACCCGCTGCGCCTGCCCGAGTTCATGCCGTCGACGCCGGTCTTCATCGGCGAGGCCTATCTCGCGCCCAAGGTCGCGATCGGCTTCGTCGCTGCGGCGGTGGTGATCGGGCTCTTCCTCGCTTTGTTCCGCTTCTCGCGTGGCGGCGTCGCGCTGAAGGCGACGGCGGCCGATCAGGGCGCGGCCTATTCGGTCGGCATCGACGTTCCCCGCGTCTTCTCAGTGGCCTGGATCCTCGCCTGCGCGACCGCCGCCGGCGCCGGCGTGCTGATCGGAGCGATCGGCGGGATATCGCCGACCATGGGCGTGTTCGGCCTCTCCGTCCTCGTCGTGGTGATCATCGGCGGGCTCGACTCGATTGCCGGCGCGCTGGTCGGTGGCCTTTTGATCGGACTGGTCGAGGCGCTGGCTGGCGCCTTCCTGGGCGGCGAGTTCAAGCTCGTCGTCACCTTCGCGTTGCTGCTCGTGCTGCTGATGGTCCGCCCTTACGGGCTGTTCGGCACCCACGAGATCGAGAGGCTCTAGCGCCATGCGGATCGGCACGCTCAAGACCAGCTACGCCGCCGACGAGGCGCTGTTCGACACCTCGATGCAGCGCGGGCTCCTGGTGCTGCTCGCGCTCGGCGCGATCGCCTTCCCCTTCGTCGCCAGCCCCTATTGGCTCTTCCTCGCCTGCCTCTGCGCGATCAACGTCGCCAGCGCGACGGGCCTCAACCTGCTCACCGGCTATACCGGCCTCGTCAGCCTCGGCCAGGCCGCCTTCATGAGCGTCGGCGCCTATACCGTCGCGGTGCTGGAGATCAGGCTCGGCACGCCTTTCTTCATCAACCTTTTGGTCGGTGCCGGCCTCGCCGCGATGATCGGCATCCTCGTCGGCATACCCAGCCTGAAGGTGAAGGGCCTCTATCTCGCCATCGCGACGATCGCGGCCTCGGTCATCCTGCATTTCCTGTTCGCGCACTGGTCGTTGACCGGCGAGTCGCGCGGCCTGTCGATGCCGCCGGCGCGCCTGTTCGGCCGCACCCTCGACCAGCCCTTCTCGCTCTACTGGCTGATCATGCCGGTGACTTGCCTGATGGTGCTCGGCGCCGCCAACCTGCTGCGCACCAGGATCGGGCGCGCCTTCATCGCGATCCGCGACCGCGACATCTCGGCTGAGGTGCTCGGCATTCCGCTGCTGCGCTACAAGCTGACCAGCTTTGCGATCTCGTCCTTCTATGCCGGCCTCGCCGGCGGGCTCTGGGCCTATTTCTTCCGTGTCGTCACGCCGGAGAGCTTCCCGCTGGTCAATTCGATCTTCTACCTCGCCGCGATCATCGTCGGCGGCATGGGCACGATCCTCGGCGGCATCCTCGGCGCCGTCTTCATGACGCTGGTGCCGGAGCTCCTGAAGTTCGTCGCGAACTGGGCAACGCCGATCTACCCGGACGCGCTCGCGGCGCTGGCGCCGGTGCGCACCATCGTCTTCGGCGGGCTGATCGTCGGCTTCCTGATCTTCGAGCCGCGCGGCCTCGCCGAGATCTGGCGGCGGCTGCGGCGTTTCTTCCATCTCTGGCCGTTCAGGACTTGAGAACTTCGCTGAAACGGCTGCCGTCAAGAGCAGCCAACCCTAGGGAGGATGAGATGACGAATACGACTCTCGACAGGCGCCAGCTTCTAGCCGGCACCGCGGCACTCGCCGGACTGGCGCTCGGCGTCAGGCCGCTCGCGGCGCAGGACGGTGGCGAGATCGTGCTCGGCGGCTCGATCCCGCTGACCGGTGTCTTCGCCTTCGCCGGCGTCGGCATCCATGCCGGCATCCAGGACTATCTCAAGATCCTGAACGATGGCGGCGGCATCAAGGGCCGCAAGATCAAGTATGTCGCCGAGGACACCGCCTACAAGGTCGACGCCTCGGTCGCCGCCTTCAACAAGATCACCAGCCAGGAGAAGGTCTCGCTCTACTATGGCGACTCGACCGGCTTCTCGAAGACGATCAATCCCGAGCTCGACCGGCGCGGCAGCATGATCATGGCCGGCGCCTCCTTCGCGACCGAGCTCAACGATCCCAAGAAGTTCCCGCTGCAGTTCATGGCCGGGCCGGACTACACCGAGATGTTCGGCATCCTCCTGCGCTACATCGCCAAGGAGAAGCCGGGCGCGCGCGTCGCCTTCGTCTATTCCGACAGCGAGTTCGGGCGCGATCCGATCGCGCCGAGCGAAGCCGTCGCCAAGGAGCTGAAGCTCAGCGTCGTCGAGAAGATCGTGACGCCGCCCGGCAGCGTCGACGTCTCGACCGAGGTGCTGAAGCTGCGCCGCGCCAATCCCGACTTCACGATCTTCCACGGCTATGTGCTGGCGCCGATCCCGGAATTCGTGGCGCAGGCGAAGCAGATGGGCATGAAGAGCCAGTTCATGGGCACGTTCTGGACCATGGACAACTCGACCGTGCAGCGCATGGGCGACGCCGCCGAGGGCTTCATGGGCGTGATGCCCTACCGCTACTATTACGACAAGGAAGGCACCGCGCCGATGCTGGAGAAGATCCGGCAGATGCGGCCGGAGTACCAGTCGACCGGCTACATGCAGGGCTTCGTCACCGCCATGCTGATGGCGGAGGCGGTGAAGCGCACGCTCGATGCCGGCAAGGAGCTGACCGGCGTCAACCTCAAGGCCGGGCTCAACAGCATCAAGGATTTCGACACCGGCGGCCTGTTCGGCGTGCCGATCTCGATCCCCGGCAACTCCGTGCCGGTCGGGCGCATCTACCGCTTCGACGCCAAGGCCAAGCAGATGCAGCCTGCTTCCGACTGGATCAAGCTGTAACCGCCGCCGGATGAAGGGCTAGAGGTCATGGCCGGTTCCGCGGTGCTCGACGTCAACAATGTCGAGGTGGTCTATAACCGGACCGTGCAGGTGCTGCGCGGGCTGTCGCTGCAAGTGCCGGAGGGCGAGATCGTCGCTCTTCTCGGCTCGAACGGCGCCGGCAAGTCGACACTGCTGAAGGCGGTGTCGAACCTGCTCTCGCTCGAGGATGGCGACGTCACCGCCGGCGCCATCCGCTTCCGCGGCGACGATATCGCCAGCCTGACCCCGCACGGGCTCGTCCGGCGCGGTCTCTTCCATGTGATGGAAGGGCGGCGGATCTTCGAGGACCTGACCATCGAGGAGAACCTCACCGCCGCGACCTTCGCGCTGACCGGGCGCAAACTGCCCGCCGCCGATTTCGACCTGGTCTACAACTACTTCCCAAGGCTGCACGAGCGCCGGAAAGGGCTCGCCGGCTATCTCTCCGGTGGCGAGCAGCAGATGCTCGCGATCGGGCGGGCGCTGATCGCGCGGCCTTCGCTGATCCTGCTCGACGAGCCCTCGCTCGGCCTTGCGCCCAAGCTGGTCGAGGAGATTTTCGCGATCATCGCCCGCATCAATGCCGAGCAGAAGGTCTCGATGCTGCTGGTCGAGCAGAACGCCGCCGTCGCCTTCGCGGTGGCGAGCTACGGCTACATCCTCGAAATGGGCAGGGTCGTGATCGACGGGCCGGTCGAGAAGCTGATGCGCGACCAGGACGTGCGCGAGTTCTATCTCGGCCTCGGCGGCGCCGGGGGCGAGCGCAGCTATCGCGACATCAAGCACTACAAGCGCCGCAAGCGCTGGCTGTCGTGAGGGCGGTGACGATGCGCGAGCTCCCCAATCTCACCTTGCCGCAGATGCTGCGCGAGAACGCGCGGACCATGCCGGAGCGGCTGGCGCTGCGGCAAAAGGATTTCGGCATCTGGCTGCCGATCAGCTGGGCGCAGTACGACCGCCGTGCCCGCCATTTCGGGCTCGGATTGCGCGCGCTCGGCCTGGGCGAAGGCGGCCATGTCGGGATCCTTTCGGAGAACCGGGCCGAATGGGTCGTCGCCCAGCTCGGAGCCGGCATGGTCAATGCCGTCGCGATCGGCGTCTATGCGACCAGCCCGGCCAACGAGGTCGCCTATGTGCTGGGGCATGCCGAGGTCGAGATCGTCGTCTGCGAGGACCAGGAGCAGACCGACAAGGTGCTGGAGCGGCTGGAAGAGTTGCCGCGGTTGAAGCGGATCGTGGTGATCGATCCCAAGGGGCTGCGGGGCTACGCCTCGGAGCTGGTCATATCCTTTGCCGACGTACTGCGCTCGGGTGCTGATCACGAGGTGAAGCAACCCGGGCTGGTCGAGGCCTGTCTGGCCGCTCAGACGCAGGCCGATATCGGCCTGATGGTCTACACCTCCGGCTCGACCGGCAAGCCCAAGGGCGCGATGCTGAGCTATCGCAACATGCGCGCCCAGGCGGCCGGCGTCGTCGAGCGGCTCGGCTACGATGCCGCGACGACGAACCTGTCCTACCTCCCGCTCTGCCATGTCGCCGAGCAGATGCTGAGTACGATGGCGCCGATCTATGTCGGCTCCTGCGTCTCCTTCGGCGAGTCGATCCGGACCGTGCAGGAGGATTTGCGCGAGGTCGCGCCGACGCTCTTCCTCGGCGTCCCCCGCATCTGGGAGAAGCTGCACGCTTCGATCCACATCAAGCTGATGGAGGCCGGCGGCTGGCGCCGGCGCCTGTTCGAGGCCGGCCTTGCCGCTTGCGAGCCCTTTGCAACCAAGCCAAGAGCCGCGTGCAGCCTGCGCGAGCGGGCACTTGCGTTGTTCTATCACCTCGTCATCTTCCGGGCGCTGCAGAACTTCATCGGCCTGCGCAAGGCGAAGGTCGCGCTCACCGGCGCGGCGCCGATCCCGCCGCGGATCGTGCAGTTCTTCCGCACGCTCGGCGTGCCGCTGGTCGAGGTCTATGGGCTGACCGAGACCTCCGGCATGGCGACCGGCCAGCGCCTCGACCATCTGCTGCCCGGCTCTGTCGGCGAAGCGGTGGCGGGCACTGAGGCCAAGCTCGGCGACCAGGGCGAATTGCTGGTGCGCGGCGACATCGTCTTCGAGGGCTATTTCCGCAGTCCCGAGGCGACGGCAGGTGTGCTACGCGACGGCTGGCTCCACACCGGCGACGTCGCCGTGATCGAGGCCGGACAGGTCAAGATCGTCGATCGTCTCAAAGACATCATGATCACCGCCGGCGGCAAGAATCTGAGCCCCTCGGAGATCGAGAACACGGTGAAGGGCAGCGCCTTCATCAAGGAGTGCATCGTCGTCGCCGATGGCCGACGCTACCCCTCCGCCCTGATCCAGATCGACGCCGAGACCGTCGGCAAATGGGCCGAGGAGAACCGTATCGCGTTCACCCATTTCCGCAGCCTCGCCGAGCATGAGCGGGTGCGCGATCTGGTCGCCGCCGAGATCGAGCAGGCGAACAGCCAGCTCGCGCCGGTGGCGCAGCTCAAGCGCTTCCACATGCTCGTCAAGGAACTCGACCATGACGATGACGAGGTCACCGCGACGATGAAGGTGCGGCGAGCGAGCATCGCGAAGAAATACGCCGCCGAGATCGAAGCCTTGTACAAGCCCGAGCGGCAGGCCGAACCCGTCTGAGGAGAGTTATCATGAGCCGTCATGTCGTCATCACTGCGGGCGTGCGCACCGCGATCGGAACCTTCGGCGGAGCGCTCTCCGGCCATGCGCCGACCGCGCTCGGCGCAGCTTGCGTCGCCGAGGCGCTGCGCCGAGCCGACCTGCCGGCCTCAGAGGTCGGCCATGTCGTGTTCGGCAACGTCATCCTGACCGAATCCAAGGATGCCTATCTCGCCCGCATCGCGGCGGTCGACGCCGGCATCCCGGTCGAGGTTCCGGCACTGACGCTCAACCGGCTCTGCGGCTCCGGTGTGCAGGCGATCGTCTCGGCCGCCCAGTCGATCATGCTCGGCGATTGCGATACCGCGGTCGCCGGCGGTGCCGAGACGATGAGCCGCGCGCCGCATCTGTTGTCGACCGCCCGCTTCGGCCAGCGCATGGGCGACACGGTCGCCTCCGACCACCTCACCGGCATCCTGACAGATCCGTTCGGCAACGGCATCATGGGCATCACCGCCGAGAACGTCGCCGAGCGCTACGGCGTCGATCGCGAGGCGCAGGACGAATTCGCCGCCGAGAGCC
This sequence comes from Bosea sp. 29B, assembly GCF_902506165.1. Taxonomy (NCBI): domain Bacteria; kingdom Pseudomonadati; phylum Pseudomonadota; class Alphaproteobacteria; order Hyphomicrobiales; family Alloboseaceae; genus Allobosea; species Allobosea sp. 29B. The sequence continues at coordinate 4,530,769 of NZ_LR733817.1, read as the reverse complement.
AGCGCCGCGCCGCCGAGGCGATCGCCGCCGGCCGTTTCAAGGACCAGATCCTGCCGGTCGAGGTTCGCAAGGGCCGCGACACGATCAGCTTCGACACCGACGAGCATCCCAAGCCCGGCACGACGGCGGAGACGCTGAAGGGCCTGCGCCCGACCTTCAAGAAGGACGGCACGGTCACGCCGGGCAATGCGTCGGGCATCAATGATGGCGCCGCCGCGATGGTGCTGATGGAGGAGGGCCGCGCCGGTCGCGAGGGCAAGCCAATTCTGGCGCGCATCGTCGGCTATGCCCATGCCGGCGTCGAGCCGGGCGTGATGGGCATCGGCCCGGTGCCGGCGGTGCAGGCGCTGCTCAAGCGCACCGGGCTCTCCTTGAAGGACTTCGACGTGATCGAGTCGAACGAGGCCTTCGCGGCGCAGGCCTGCGCGGTCGCCAAGGAGCTCGGCTTCGATCCGGCCAAGGTCAACCCCAATGGCGGCGCCATCGCGCTCGGCCATCCTGTCGGCGCGACCGGTGCGATCATCACCTTGAAGGCAGCCTATGAGCTGAAGCGTACCAATGGCCGCTACGGGCTGGTGACGATGTGCATCGGCGGAGGCCAGGGCATCGCGCTCGCGATCGAGCGGGCCTGAACCGGTTATGGCGACAGCCCTCTGGAAGACGCCGGCTGAGCGCGAGCGCGAGCGTGCCCTCAAGCGCGAGGCCGTGCTGCGGGTCGCGGCACAGGCCTTCGCCGAGCAGGGTTTCCACCGCACCTCGCTCGACGATGTCGCCGAGCGGCTGAACGTCACCAAGCCGACGATCTACCACTATGTCCGCAGCAAGGACGAGATCCTGTTCGAGTGCGTGCGCATCGGACTGGAACGGCTCGATGCCGCTGCCGCCTCGGCCGAGGCCAGGCGCAGCGGCGGCAGCGGTCTCGATCGGCTGATCGTCCTCTGGACCGAATACGCTCATATCGTCACCGAGGATTTCGGGCGCTGCCTCATCCTGGTCGGCGAGGATCCCTTGCCGGCCGAGACGCGCAAGGAATTGCGCGCGCTCAAGGGCAAGATCGACAAGCGCTTCCGCGGCCTGATCGAGGCCGGCATCGCCGATGGCTCGATCCGCGCCTGCGACCCCAAGCTGCTCGCCTTCGCGGCGGCCGGCGCATTGAGCTGGATCGCGCGCTGGCACGATCCAGCCGGGCCACTCTCGGTCGATCATATCGCCCGCGAGACGATCGGGCTCTTCGTCAACGGCATCGGGGCGAACGACCTTGGACCGGAAGGGTGTTCAGACGCTGACAGCGTCAAGTCTACCAAATGAATCCTTTTCGTTCGCAAGCTCGTGCGGATGCACGGTGTCCGCGTGAACCGATGCCGGGAAGCAGCTTGCAAAGCGGGCCATGACGGAAGAGGTTGCGTTACCTCCAATCCCGCGGTCCCGGTAATGCACTCCAAGGAAACGTCTTTTCTGAGCCGCGTCCGCAGCATCCTGCCCGATCTCTCTCCGGCCGAGCGGCGTCTCGGCGATTTCATTTGCGACTTTCCCGGCGAGGTCGCGACCTATTCGGCGCAAGAATTGGCGGCGCTGGCCCATGTCTCGAAAGCGACGGTCTCCCGCTTCATCCAGCGGCTGGGCTATGAGAGTTACGAGGAGGCTCGCCGGCACGCCAGGCTCGACCGGCAGAGCGGCTCTCGCCTGTTCCTCACCACGGCCGATACGACCGGCGAGCAATCGATCGCCGCCAATCTTGCCCAGGGCATCGCCAATATCGAGGAAACCTTCCGTACGATCGGCGAGACCCAGATCGGCGCCGCTGCCGAGGCGATTCTCGCGGCGCGGAAGGTCTGGGTGATCGGCTTCCGGGCTAGCGTCGCCTTCTCGACGTATCTGCAATGGCAGCTGACCCAGGTCATCGAGAACATCGTCGCCATTCCTGGCGGCGGCCAGACCTTCGGCGAGCATCTGGTCAGTCTCTCCGCGGACGACGTCGTGATCTTCTTTGGATTGCGCCGGCGCGTCTCCCAGACTGACATGCTGCTTGACCAGATCGCCAGATCAGGCGCTCGGCTCCTCTTCGTCACCGACGAGAACGCCGACTACGAGACGCGCAGCCAGTGGCATTTCCGTTGCCAGACCCTGGCACCCGGCCCGTTGTTCAACCACACGGCGGTGATGGCGCTCTGCCATCTGCTGATCATGCGCTGCATCGAGATCGCCGGGGCCAAGGGCCGCACGCGCCTGCGCCACATCGAGACGCTGAACGACGCGCTCGACGAACTCTGACATCCTCCAGGCCGCCGCGGCCGGATCGTTTTCGGCCATCGTGAACAGCTTGGCGGCCCTGCCGCAAGAAGCGGCGGCGATGGCGCATTTATGGCCTTTTCTGAAACTGTAGTTTCATGCATAGTCATATGATTGAATTGTTCCAAAGACGGCTCGAAGGAGATGAGCCCCTCTTGGAACGAGGTGGAAGGAGAAGGCCGCTTCCAGGGCACCAGCAGACGGCGCAGCCTCGCACCAGCCAAAGAGCAGCAGGAGGCATTGCGCGGACAACCACGAACAATCAGGGGAACGATCATGGCAATGGAGATCTCGCAGCCATCGGGCGCATCGACGCCGATGAGCAGACAATTGGATTCCGCCCTCAACAAGATCGGTGTGACGGGGGCTCACAAGCAGATCCTGGCGCTCGTGCTGATCGGCTGCCTGTTCGACAGCTTCGAGCAGAACACCATCGGCGTCGCCGGCCCGCTGCTGCGGCAGCATTGGGGCCTGACGGGTGCCGATATCGGCTTCCTCAACACCATCACCTTCGCCAGCGCCGCCATCGGCCGGCTGATGTCGGGCATCCTCGGCGATCGCTACGGCCGTCGTGTGATGCTGACCACGAACCTGCTGCTGTTCTCGATCGGCTCTGGCGCCTGCGCCCTGGCCCCGGACTTCTTCACGCTCTGCATTGCGCGCGCCATCGTCGGCTTCGGCGTCGGCGGTGAAATTTCTACCGCCGTGACGATGCTGTCGGAATTCTGCTCCTCCAAGTTCCGGGGCACCGCGGCGGGCCTCGTCAATGTTGGCGCCGGCGGCTTCGGCAATTTCCTGGCCCCGGCCTTCGGCCTGCTCATCTTCACCCTGTTTCCTGGCGAGAACAGCTGGCGCTGGCTTTTCGCCGCCCTCGCGGTACCGGCGCTGCTGGCGGTGTTCTACCGGCGCTACGTGCCCGAGACGCCACGCTTCCTGGCCTCCCGCAACCGCTTCGACGAGGCCAACAAGGTCCTGTCGATCCTGGCTTCGGGCAGCCTGCGGCCGCGCAATCTCGTCGTGCAGCCCTTCCTGGCCGTCGATCTGGCGCAGATGCCCGTCCCGACCAAGGCCGATTGGCGCGAGTTGTTCCGCCAGCCCTTCATCGGCCGGACCATTCCCGTCGCGATTGCCATCCTGATGAGCTACGGTGCCCAGCTCTCCGTGCTGACGCTGATGCCGCTGATCTTCGTCTCGATGGGCTACACGCTGCAGGGCAGCCTGCTCTACAGCATGATCATCCAGAGCGGCAGCGTGCTCGGCGCCATCGCGGCCTCGACCTTCGGCTATTACCTGCCGCGCAAGCTCGTGCTCACCGTCGGCGCGGCCCTGGCCTGCGTCGCAGCCGTGTCGATCGCCTATCTCGGCAGCAACATCTACATGGTGCTGCTGTTCGGTGCGATCTTCCAGTTCTTCGTACTGCTGCTCAACACCTCGATCTGGATCTATGCACCCGAGCTGTTCCCGACCCGTATCCGCGCCTTCGGTGTTGCTTTGATCCTGGCGACCGGCTCGGCGGCAGGCTCATTCGTGCCGACGATCTCGGGCATGCTGTTCGACAAGTACGGCATGGTCGGTGTCTTCGCGCTCGCCGCAGCGATGTATGCAGTCTTCGTGATCTGCATCCAGCTGGGGCCGGAGACCTTTGGCCGCTCGATGGAAGACATCACCCAGCCGGCTGAGATCGAGGTCGTGCCGGCCGAGCCCCTGTCCGAACCAGCAAAGGCGATGAGGGCGTGACCCGGCATATCCTGCTGATCAATCCGAACAGCTCGCAGGCGACCAGCGCGATGATGCAAGCCATCGCGCAGCGGGCAGCTGGGGATGAACTGGCCGTGGCAGTCGCCACGGCCGAGCGCAGCCCGGCCATGATCGTGACCGGAGAGGATTTACTTGCCTCGGCCGAGGAGGTCGTCGAAATCGGCCTGCGGCATGCCCCCGATTGCGCTGGCATCATCGTCGGCGCCTTCGGCGATCCCGGGCTGGAGATCTTGCGGCAGCAGGTGGGCATCCCGGTCGCCGGCATCTGCGAGGCGTCGATGCGGGTAGCCTCGCGGGGAGGGCGACGATTCGGCGTCGCCACCACCACGCCGCGGTTGGTCGATGCGATCGCGGCACGCGCGAGCGCGCTCGGCCTCGCGGAATTGTTGACCGGGATCCGCTGCACCACAGGAGATCCCGCTGCCTTGACCGATGACAAGGCGGCGTTGACGGAAGCCCTCGGCGAGATGGTTGAGGCCTGCATCGCGGACGAGGCCGAGGCTGTCATCATCGGAGGCGGGCCGCTCGGCGAGGCGGCGGGGGCTCTGGAAGCACGGTTCTCAACCTCCGTGATCGCGCCGATCCCCTGCGCGGTCGCCTACCTGCTGGAGCAGATTCCGAGCGCGCAGAGCGAGGGGAGAATAGAAACGACAGCGGCAAAGTAAGCCGACCATCGCCTTGAGCTGATGAACAGGTCACGCCTCAGAGAAGGCGGTATTGGCGGCTCCGGCGCTCTCGTTCGAACGTCCGCTTCCTGGCAACCGTTCAATGTCCATTCCTGGCGCACGTGCGAGCTCTTCATTCGATTAAGACGGATCGGCAGGCGCATGCAGAAAGCTGACGTCGATCTCGCCTTCCCCTTCAGAAGCACATCTCGACACGTCCCTTGAGGGCGCGATCTCTGGAGCGCTCGCCGATGGCGACGGTGTAGGTCAGGCCAAGCGAGGTGGCCTCGGAGATGCGCCACCCGAGGCCAGCCTCGACGACAACAGCCTCGCGGCCGATCGGTGCGGCGAAGACGCGGGCTGCGGTGGGGCCGGCGACGAAGGCCTTTCTGGCCTGCGGGGTGAGCTCGCCAAAGCAGTGGCGCCAGCCGAGCACGGCGCGGGCTTGGGGGCAGATCGCGCGTCCTGATGTCCATGGTCGTCGGCAATCCGGCCACATTTGGACGAATCGGCGTCAGTTTTCGCAGCCCCGTCAGGCGCGTCCAGCCAATGGAAATGCAGCCGAACGAGAGACGCTTTCAGCGAAAAGGCCGGAGTTGACGTGAGACGGCGCGACAATCGGCGCTGAGACGAGCAGCCTAACGCGCTGGTCGCCCGCCGGGATATCCTTTCGACGTTGGGGCTGCCGACCGGTCGGTCGGTGACATCGCCAGGCGCGCCAGTTCCGTGCCCCGCGAACGATGGCTGCGCCAATCGACATTCGTTGAGAGCAAGGTAGAGCCATGAAGACGAGAATGCTGCTGGCCGGGGTCCTGATCGCCGGCGCGAGCGCGACGGCCGACGCGGCGGATCTGTCCGGTCGCAGGCCGGCGCCTGTTGCACCGACCATGGTGGCCTACAGCTGGAATGGCTTTTATGTCGGCGTGAATGCCGGCTACGCCTGGACGCAGAACGACACGCGTTACAGTTACCGCCTCGGCGACAATCCTGGCCCGGACGACATCGCGGAATTCAACGCGGCGGGCCTGGTGCCGCAGGGCTTTAGGGGCAACCGCGGCGGCTTCATCGGCGGTGGGCAGGTTGGCTACAATTATCAGATTGGCGCGCTGGTGCTTGGCGTCGAGGCCGACTTCCAGTCTCTCAACGTCAAGCGCCGCTCCAACCAGGCGACGAGCTTCAGGGATGGCGCCGATTCGACGACGATCGTCACTGCGGCGGAAGCCGGCGTCGATTGGCTCGGCACGGTGCGGGCGCGCGCCGGCGTCGCCTTCGACCGCGCTCTGATCTACGCGACTGGTGGTCTCGCCTATGGCCGCCTGACCAACCAGACCAGCATCACCGCGGCAGGCGTGGTGGACAATGTCGCCTATGCGGGCGCATGGCGCGGCGGCAAGAGCGATACGCGCGTGGGTTGGACCATCGGCGCCGGCGCCGAATATGCGCTGACCCAGAACATCACGTTGAAGGCGGAGTATCTCTATTACGACCTCGGCCGCACGAGCTATGCGATCAGCGGTGGCTCCAGCGACCCGACCGAAGGTTTCCTCGGCGGAACGGCCCGGCACAAGGAGACCGGCAGCATCGCCCGTGCCGGCCTGAACTGGAAGTTCACGACCTACTGACGGAGTTCTGGTGGTGCGGCCGAGGGGCTTCGCGACCGCTCCTGCAATGGCTTCAGATCAGGGTCCCTCGCGCTGCAATCGGCTCTTTGAGATGACGATGCATGTGCGGGCGCTTACTGCGCCCGCACTGCTGTCCTGTGCGCTTGCGATTTCTGCAGCGAAGGCGGGCGAAGGTCGCGGCGGCGATGGCGGAGCAAAAGGCGGCTCCGGTGACCGCAGCCTCGGCGCACCCTCCGACGCATCGACCGGAACGGGCGGCGGCGGTGGCGAGGGCGGCGGAAGGGGCCGCGGCGGATGGCGCGATGGAAGGGTCGGCATTGGCGGCATGCCCGGCGTGCCGGCGTTCGACGGTTCGGTATCTCCTCCCAGCGGATTTTCTGCCGCGCCAGGCGGCGCTGGTGCTCCTGGAGAAAAGGGAGACGATGGCAGTGAGCGCCTGGTCGCGTCACGCAATGGCCGGAAGGGCGGAGGCGGCGGCGGTGGAGGCGGCGGTGCCGTCGCGCCGCTGCCGACGCTCACGCCGGCGATCGTGCCCGAGCCGCCGAGCGTGCCGCCATCCAGCGTGACAGTGCTCGCCAGCGAGCCATTCACCACCAGCTTGCCGGACGAGACCTTGGTCGAGCCGGTATAGGTGTTTGTCCCCGTCAGCGTCAGCGTGCCCGTGCCGGTCTTGGTGACCCCGCCCGTGCCGGTGATCGTACCGGAGAAGGTGGTCGACGTGTTGTCCGAACCGGCCGTCAGCGTGCCGCTGCCCAGCGTGACCGTGCCGGCCCCCGCGAGCGAAGCGATCGTCTGGCTGAAGCCGGCGAGATCGAGCGTCGTGCCTGATGCCACCGTAAAGGTCGAATTGGCGGAGAATGCGTTGGCCGCGCCCGCCCGCAGCGTTCCCTCGGACACCGTGGTGGCGCCGGAATAGCTGCTGGCGCCCTTGAGCACCAATGTGCCGGCGCCGGTCTTCGCGAGCGAGCCCGTCCCAGAGAGGGACTGGTTCACGATGAAGCTGTTGCCGGCCTCGACGATGTCGAAGCCGCCGCCATTGCTGCCGAGGATGATGGTGCGGGCCAGCCCGTTCAGCGTCGTCCCGGTGATCTGTAGCACGCCGCCATCCAGCGTCAGCGTCCCCGAGGTGTTGCCGAGGTTGCTCTCCTTCGAGATGCTGATCGCGCCGCCCGCAATCGTGGTGCCGCCCGAATAGGTGTTCTCCTGCGTCAGCGTCAGCGTGCCCGTGCCGGTCTTGATCACCGCGCCGGCGCCGCTCACGATATTGTCGACTGTGACATCGGCCGGCTGGGCGAAGGTCAGCGTGCCCGCCTCGATGACGATATCGCCGATCAGGCCGGAGGTGGCATTGCCGAAGGTGAGGCTGTTGGCGCCGCCGGTGAAGCGAATCGCCGCGGCGCGGTTCCCGCCACCGATGTCGGTCCCGCCCGAAATCGTGCCGCTGGTCGTGATCGACAGGTTCGAACCGACGATGCCGGCGCCGCCCGCACCGAGTTCGCCGGCGGGGTAGCCCGGCCCCGCACTGCCGCCGTTGCCGCCCTGGACCGTGCCCGTAACAGTCAGCGTCGTCGTCGCGCTTCCGTTCGCGAACATGATGCCGACGCCGCCGGCTCCACCGGAGCCGGCAAGGTTGTAACCGCTGCCGCCGCCGTGGCCGCCATTGCCGCCCTGGACCGTGCCTGTGACCGTGAGCGTCCTTGCCACGCTGCCAGCGGTGAAGAAGAGGCCGATGCCGCCGGAGCCGCCCGAACCGCCCCAATTATTTTGGCTGCCCGCACCGCTACCACCATTGCCACCGGTAATGCTGCCGGACAGGATTCCCAATGCGCCGGCGCCTGTGATCACGGCGCCATAGCCACCGCCACCGCCGCCGCCGCCGCCGGTTTCGTACCAGCCGCTGCCGCCACCGCCGCCGCCATTGCTGCCGACACTGCCGGCAAGCGGCAAGCCGGAGCCGACGAAGCCGTGAACGCCACCCGTGCCGCCTCGACCGATGGTCGAGTCTCCTAGTGTGTCAAATCCACCTGCACCGCCGGTAACGGCGCCGGCGCCACCGCCACCGCCACCGCCACCGGGAAATTGACCTGTGCCATTGAGGCCGGCCCCTCCGGCGCCGATTGGATTGTCGAGACCGCCGCCGCCGGCAGCTCCGGCATAGCCATCGCCACCGCGTCCGCCATCGGCGAGCGCTGGTGCTGCAAACGGCGTCGCCAGCAGAACGAGAGCCGTGCCAGCGAGAAGGCGCAGCGCAAGCCGCTTGCGCGGCGCCGCCGCAACTGCAGGAACGATCACGGACGTCATATCAAGGCTCAGCCCAACCGAGCGATAGGCTTAGCCAGCGTCGTGCGCGAGGCAATGAACAGCCGTTCACATCCTGCCAAATCGATCTGGTGTGGCGGATTTGCCGCTGCCCGCGACACAAGCCGGCACGTTCAGCGAGATCACCGATCGCAGGTCGCGTCGGATGCCCATGCCTGAAAAGCCGCAACGAACATCGCCGCCACGCAGGCACCGGAGACCGTGGCTGAGCCGGCCGGCACCCGCCGCCCTTGCCCTCGCCTCCCCGGCCTGATACCGCAGCGCAAGGGCCGGCGTAGCACAGCGGTAGTGCAGCGGTTTTGTAAACCGAAGGTCGGGAGTTCGATCCTCTCCGCCGGCACCATCCGACTTCGGTGGCCTGTCGCTTGCTTGCCATGCCACCGCGACGATGAGGACGACCGGAGCCTGCCGAGCGATGACCTCTGCCGACCAGCGCGACCAATTGCTCGCTCTCGCCTCGCGCTGCGAGAGCACCGGTCGCCCCGACCGCAATCTCGACGCCGACATCTACGAGGCGCTCGGCTTCACCGTCCGGCGCAAGCCGACCACCCTGCTCGCCCCGCGCACGCCGCCCGGCGGTATCTACCAGCAGGGCTCGCTCTGGAAGGCGATCGGGCGGATCAGCGCCGAGATCGACGTCGCGGTCGGCGTCATCCGCGAGAAGGCGCCGGACTGGAACTGGAGCCTGCAATCGGTCGCGACCGAGGAGCAGACCTATGAGGCGCTGGTCGCCGGCTGTTCCGGCCATGGCGCGCTCGCCTCGCTCGCGCTCTGCGCCGCCCTGCTCAAGGCTTTCGCGCGGGGCCGCTCCGATCCGAGCTCGACCCAGGCCGAGCGCTGAAACGATCCCGATTTCAAGGGCGAGGCCGTTTCGCCGCAGAAATCGATTCAAGCCGCCGGCTCAAGCTCCGCTGCACTGGGCAACTTCACGGATAATTGACCCAAGGCAACAATACGGCGGTTGAAGGCGTTGTCCGTGCAGCTAGCTTTGCGCTCGGGCTGAGCAATGCCCAGGGCACGATTCCGGTTGGCGGGGCGCCATTCGGGAGAAGTCGTGCCCCTCTCGTTGTTGGAGCCTGATCGATGGCCCGTTTCGAACCCTCGCGCCGCACTGTGATGGCAGGCGCCGGCGCGCTCGCTGCAGCTGCCGCGCTCGATCTGCCCGCCGGCATCGCGCCGGCCCGCGCGCAAGGAGCGTCCGTGAACCAGAACCCGGGATTCTACCGCTACAAGATCGGCGACATCACCGTCACCGCCCTGAACGACGGCTTCGCCAAGCGCCCGCTCGAAGGCTTCGTGCGCAATGCCGAGCTCGCCGACGTCAAGAAGGCGATGGAGCAGGCCTATCTGCCGAGCGACGCGCTCTCGATCACCTTCACCACGCTGGCGCTGCAGATCGGCGACAAGATCACCTTGATCGACACCGGCAACGGCGATTCCGGTGCGCCGACCTCCGGCGCCTGGATGAAGAACTTCCAGGCCGCCGGGCTCGACCCGAAGAACGTCTCGAGCGTGGTCTTCAGCCATTTCCATGGCGACCATATCAACGGCTTCCGGCTCAAGGACGGCACCGCCGTGTTCCCGAACGCCGAGGTGATGGTGCCGGCGGCCGAATGGGCCTTCTGGATGGACGACGCCAGGATGAATGCCGCTCCGGAGGCGATGAAGGGTGCCTTTGCCGGCGTGCGTCGCGTCTTCGGCCCGGTTGCCAAGGATGTGAAGCAGTACGAGGCCGGCAAGGAGATCCTGCCAGGCGTGACCGCGATCGCGGCGCCCGGCCATACGCCCGGCCACACCGTCTTCGCCGTCTCCTCCGGGAGCGGCAAGCTGCTGGTGCTGTCCGATACCACCAACCACCCCGCCCTGTTCGTGCGCAATCCCGACTGGTCGGCGGTATTCGACATGGACGGGCCGCAGGCCGCCGCCACCCGCCGCAAGCTGCTCGACATGGCGGTCGCCGACAAGATGCAGGTCTGCTTCTACCACGCCCCCTTCCCCGCCACCGGCCATATCGCCAAGGCGGGCAACGGCTTCGAGCTCGTACCGGTGCAGTGGAGCAGCGCGATCTGAGACCCGTCGCGCGTCCGCTGGGAAAGGCCGGGGCATGCGCCCCGGCCTTTCTTTTGGCGGCGTGTTCCCCGGACGGCTCGCGATCCCGTCGGCTGCCGTGCTAGACCGCTAGAGCCGGATCACAGCGAAAAACCGGTTCCCACTTTTTCGCATCCTGCTCCAGAGCCATGCCTGCCGGATACCAGCGATGACCGAGCGTTTCACCGCCATCTCCTTCGTCGCCAGCGAGACGCCCGAGGCCGAGGCCGCACGGGCCAAGCTGGTCGAGCGCTATGGCGATGCGGATCCGGCCGAGGCCGAGGTGATCGTCGCGCTCGGCGGTGACGGCCTGATGCTGCAGACGCTGCATCGCTTCATGGGCACGGCCAAGCCGATCTACGGCATGAACCGCGGCTCGGTCGGCTTCCTGATGAATGAGTTCCGCGAGCGCGGCCTGCGCCAGCGGCTCGAGGCGGCGCAGCGCAGCGTCGTCCATCCGCTGGCGATGACGGCGGTCGACTGCAACGGCAAGCGCGTCGAGGCGCGCGCGATCAACGAGGTCTCGCTGTTCCGCCGCTCCTACCAGGCGGCCAAGCTGCGCCTGTCGGTCGACGGGCAGGTGCGCCTCTCCGAGCTCGTCGCCGACGGCGTGCTGCTTGCGACCCCAGCCGGCTCGACCGCCTACAACCTATCGGCGAATGGCCCGATCCTGCCGCTCGACGCGCCACTCCTGGCGCTGACCCCACTCTCGCCCTTCCGGCCGCGGCGCTGGCGCGGCGCGTTGCTGCCCGACCATGCCAGGGTGACGATCGCCGTGCTGGAGGCCGAGAAGCGGCCGGTCAGTGCCGTCGCCGACCACACCCAGATCGACAATGTCATCTCGGTGCAGATCGCGATCGACCGCTCGCTCGATCTCGTCATGATGCACGATCCCGGCCACAGCCTGGACGAGCGCATCCTGCGCGAGCAGTTCGGTTATTGAGGCTGCACGGAGGCGGCTGCCCGTCACGATGAAGCCTGCCGCGCCAGTACCAGGCGAAGCGCCCTGGGCTTTGCCGCAGTCCCGAATTTTATCGGGGACAAGCCGTGCAAAGGGTCTTGAACAAAACAGGAACATCGTTGATAGTGCCCGCGTGGCCGGCTAGGGTCCGGCTCCGGTCGATCGGCCGGTTCGTGGTGAAGTGCGCAGGAAACGGAGCCTGTCATGGCTGGTAGCGTCAACAAGGTCATTCTGGTCGGCAATCTCGGGCGCGACCCCGAGGTGCGGCGCCTCGGCAGCGGCGAGCCGGTGGTCAATCTGCGGATCGCCACCTCGGAAACCTGGCGCGACAAGCAGTCGGGCGAGCGCAAGGAGCGCACCGAGTGGCATTCGGTGGTGATCTTCAACGAGAACCTCGCCAAGGTCGCCGAGCAGTATCTGAAGAAGGGCTCGAAGATTTACATCGAGGGCCAGCTGCAGACCCGCAAATGGCAGGACCAGCAGGGCGTCGAGAAGTACACGACCGAGATCGTGCTGCAGCGCTTCCGCGGCGAGCTCACCATCCTCGACAGCCGCGGCCAGGGCGGCGACGAGTTCGGCGGCAGCAGCGGCGGCGGCTATGGCGACGAGGGTTCGTCTGGCGGTAGCTCCTTCGGCCGGTCGAGCCCCGTCGGCGGCGGCTCGCGCCAACCGGCGATGGCGAGCGGCGGTGGCAGCAGCGGCGGTTCGCGCTCGTCGAGCCATCTCGACGACGACATCCCATTCTAGGCCCCGCGGGCAGTCGGGGCGATCCGGCCTGTTCTGCCCTGGGCCTTCCCGGGGCAGGCGCAAGCCTGATCCGATGCGATCACAATGAGATAGATCATCATCGCATCCGACCGGATACGCGATGATGATCTATGTGCGCAGGTTGAACACGACCGACAGGAAGCGGACGGTCGGCGTCAGCAGTCGCTCGTGGCCATGGACGAAATTGGCGTCGAAGACGAGCGTGTCCCCGGGCCGCAGCTCCATCGCCGCGTCGGCGTAGCGGTAGACCATCGCGCCTTCGAGCATGTGCATGAACTCGATCCCAGTGTGCTGGAAGCCGGGATGGTCCGCCGCCTCGCTGCTCAGGGTGACCAGATAGGGCTCGATGTATTTTTCGCCCGAGAGCAGGTGACCGAGGAGTTCATAGCTCAGCCCGGCACGCTGGCCGCGACGCTGCACGGCGATGCCCTGCCCCGCCCGCACGAGCGAATAGTCGGCCTGCTGGTTGTAGGATGCGAACAGCCGCGCGACCGGCACCTTGAGCGCAGCCGCGATCGAGACGAGTGTCGTGAAGGACGGTGTGGCCGAGCCGCGCTCGATCTTGGAGAGCATGCCGTTCGACAATTTCGCCGCCTCGGCGAGCCGGTTGGCGGCCATGCTCAGGCTCAGCCGCAGGCTCCTGATCTCCTGGCCGACAGCCGCGGCGAGAGCCTGGCCGCCTTGCCCTCCATCGAGCTCAGCAGCTTTGTTGGCGGAGGAGCCCTCGTCCGTGGTCGTCCGGCCCGGCCGCGTCATCATCGAGAGCGCGCCACGTCTGACGCGCTTTCCGTCCGGCGGTTTGCCGTCGCGCTTGCGATCGACCACAGCAGCCCCTCCCAGCCTTCGCGCATCGGTTTCGAGCCTGCACAGCGCAACTCCGCCGGACTGTCCGTGCCTGCCCGGTCAGTACATTTTCATGAGATGAAAATATTTGCCAGCGCGTTGACAAGCCACTGGCGCGACAGAACAATCCTTGCAGCGACCGACAATAAACAATGCGAGGGGACCATGATCAACAATCGAAAATTCAGGACTATTCTTCTCTGCGCGGCCCTGTCGAGCGTCTTCGCGGGAGCATCGCAAGCAAAAGACCTGCGGATCGCCACCGAGGGAACCTATGCGCCGTGGAGCTTCGTCGACGCCGGCGGCAAGCTGACCGGCTGGGACGTCGATATCGCCAACGCTCTGTGCGAGGTGATGAAGGCCAAGTGCACGATCATGGCGCAGGAATGGGACGGCATCATCCCCGGCCTCAACGCCAGGAAATACGACCTGATCGTCGCCAGCATGGGCGTCACCGAGAAGCGCAAGCAGCAGGTCGCCTTCACCAAGAAATACAAGAACACGGCCAGCCAGTTCGTCGCGAAGAAGGACGCGCCCGCCGACACCAGCCCGGACGCGCTCAAGGGCAAGCGGATCGGCGTCCAGCGCGGCAGCATCCAGGACGCCTATCTGACCGCGACCTATCCGAAATCGGAGATCGTGCGCTACGACAAGACCACCGATGTCGAGCTCGACCTCATCGCCGGTCGCGTCGACCTGCTGCTCGCCAACAAGGTGACCTCGATGCTCGGCTTCCTGAAGCGGCCGGAAGCGTCGGGCTTTGCCCTCGTCGGCCCCGAATACACCGGCGGCCTGCTCGGTGAAGGCAACGCCATCGCCCTGCGCAAGGACGACGCCAAGCTGCTCGAGGAGGTCAACGCTGCGATCGATACGCTGATCGCCAACGGCACCTATGACAGCATCACCAGGAAGTATTTCGACTTCAAGCTGATGTGAAACGACGAACTACGCCGAAGGCGGGTTCGGCCTGCCTTCGGCCGGGAAGAACGAGGCCGCCTCCATGATCACCTTTGCGACACTTGGCCCGAGTGGCACCAACCATGAGCTCGTGACCAGGGAATACATCAAGTTCCACGAGATCCCCGACAGCGAGATCGTGCTGGTCCCCGACTTCGCCATCGCCACGACCGGGCTGATGCGCGGCGACTATGATTTCGTCGTCCAATGCGCGGTCCACCCGGATACGCCGCCGACGCTCGGCACGCATTTCCACAAGGTGTTCGCCGTCGACAGCTTCATCTCCCGCAGCAAGGAGCTGGCGGTGCTGACGCGCTCGGAGGTCGCGCAACCGAAATCGATCGGCCTGCTGGCGCCGGCGACCGAGAGCTATATCGACATCAGCCGCTGGGAGACGCGCGTCTCTGACCCCTCGCTGCCGATCATCTTCCAGAACCTGCTCGCCGGGAAATACGACTCGGCGCTGGTCTATCTCGAATATGCCGAGCAATACCCCGATCGCGTCCGCGTCGATGAGATCCTGGGTTCGCCCGACGATGTCTGGATCGTCTATGCCGACGAGCGGACCTCCGGCGGCAAGCTCCAAGCCTGGCGGGACGGGCCCGTCCGCGACCTGATCCGCCAGAAAGTCGCGAGCCGCGCCGCCGGAGATATGGGAGACGCGCTGCCATGACCCTGGTCTGGCTCTCCGGCTATGGCCTGCAACTGCTTTACGGGGCGGGGGTGACGCTGTCCGTGGCCGCCGTGGCGCTGGTGTTCGGAACCGCGTTCGGCCTGTCGCTCGGAGCGCTCAAGACCTATGGCAGCAAGCCGTTCCGCTATGCCGCGGAGGCCTACACCGCGATCGTCAGGGGTGTGCCCGACCTCATCGTCATCTACCTGATCTATTTCGGTGGTACAGTCGCCCTCACCCGGTTGACCGGGCAGTATGTCGACATCAACGGCTTCGCCGCCGGCGTGGCGGCGCTCGCCTTCATCTTCGCGGCCTATGCCAGCGACATCTTCCGCAGCGCGATCAGGCAGGTACCACGCGGACAATCGGAGGCGGCGCATGCGCTCGGCCTGCCGAGGAGCGTCGCCTTCTTCCGGGTGGTGCTGCCGCAGGCCTGGCGGATCGCGCTGCCGGGCTTCGGCAATCTTTCGATCATCCTGATCAAGCAGACCTCGCTCATCTCCGTGATCGGGCTGGAAGAACTGCTCAGGGCCTCCGCCGTAGTCTCGGGCGCGACGCGCGAGCCGTTCTTCGTCTACGCCGTCGCCGCGCTGCTCTATCTCGCCATCACCAGCACGGCATCCTGGGGCCTGCACCGCGCCCGCCTCCGTTCCAATCGCGGCTTTGCCTGAGCGATCCCATGCTTGACGTCCAAATCATGGCCGAGGCCTTCCCGAACCTGCTCAAGGGCGTCGGGCTGACGGGCAAGCTCGCGATCCTCATCCTGATCTTCGGCATGCTGGTCGCGATACCGCTGGCCTATGCGCGCAATGCGCGCTCGGCCTGGCTGCACGGACCAGCGAGCACCTACATCTTCGTCATTCGCGGCATCCCGTCGCTGCTGCAGGTCTTTCTGGTCTACTACGGGCTCGGGCAGTTCGACTTCGTCCGGACCTCGGCGCTCTGGCCGATCTTCCGCGACCCGTTCTGGTGCGTGATCATTGCGCTCGGGCTGAACTCGGCCGCCTATACCGCCGAGATCATCGCGGGCGCGCTCAGACTCGTCCCGAAGGGGCTGAACGAAGCGGCGCGGGCGCTCGGCCTGTCCTGGTTCCAGACGCAGTGCAAGATCACGATCCCGCTTGCGGTCCGCCTCGCTTTGCCCGCCTACGAGAACGAGATCATCCTGACGGTCAAGGCGACGTCGCTGGCGAGCACGATCACCCTGCTCGACCTCACCGGCGCGGCCCGGCTGGAGGTGTCGAACACCTTCGCGCCCTATGAAGTGTTCCTCACCGCCGGCGCGATCTATTTCTGCATCACGACGTCTTTGAGCTGGCTGCTGCGCAAGCTCGAGCAGCGGCTATCGATCGAGAACCGCGCCGTCGCACAGAAGGCGCGCGACCTCCAGCTCAGCGCCGCTGCCCCCGCCTGAGAACCGAGCTGCGGTCGATCTTCACACCGGCACCGCGCCGTGCACCTTGATCTCCTTCAGGACGAGGTTGGTGCGGACATGCGCGATGCCCGGCAGCCTGAACAGGAAGTGATCCAGGAATTCGTTGTAAGCGTCCTTGTCGCGGCAGACGATGTGCAGGTGATAGTCCGCCTCTCCGGTGGTCGCGAAGCACTCCAGCACTTCCGGCCGCTCGGCCACGCGTGAAATGAAGGTCGCGACGTGGTCGGCCTCGTGCCGCACCAGCCCGACATGAACGATCGCGCTGAAGGCGAGCCCGGCTTTGGCCGGATCGACGATGGCGCGATAGCTCGCGATCACGCCGGCCTCCTCCAGCGCCCGCACCCGCCGCCAGCAGGCGGAAGCGGACATGCCGGCGCGCTCGGCCAGATCCTGGTTCGAGATGCGGGCATCGCCCTGCAGAAGGGTGACCAGCTTGCGGTCCTGCTCGGTAAGCTGCATCGCCTCGCCCCCGGAAGGATTATCCACTCTTTGAATGATTATTGGTCGAACCAACCGAAACGGCAACACTAACCGGTAAACGAGACAAACCTTTCCAGAGGGTGAGGCGTAAACTTCCCGCAAGACATTGCCGGGAGGCCCATGCCATGAACGCTATCTCGCCAACCGGCCCGCTCGCCGACTATGCGCTGAGCGACCGCTATTCGCGCAGCACCGGCCGCGTCTTCCTGACCGGCACCCAGGCGCTGGTGCGGATCGCGCTCGACCAAGCCCGGCGCGATCGCGCGGCAGGCCTCTCCACGGCCGGCTTCATCTCCGGTTACCGCGGCTCCCCGCTCGGCGGCGTCGACCTCGAGCTCTGGCGCTCCGGGGATCTCCTGAAGCAGCTCGGCATCGAGTTCCTGCCGGCCGTCAACGAGGACCTCGCCGCCACCGCCGTGCTCGGCTCGCAGCAGGTCGAGACCAATCCGGACCGGACAGTGCAGGGCGTCTTCGGCCTCTGGTACGGCAAGGGCCCGGGCGTCGACCGCGCCGGCGATGCGTTGAAGCACGGCAACGCCTATGGCTCCTCGCCGCATGGCGGGGTGCTGGTCGTCGCCGGCGACGACCATGGCTGCGTGTCGTCGTCGATGCCGCACCAATCGGACGTCGCCTTCATGGCCTGGTTCATGCCGACGCTGAACCCGGCCTCGATCGCCGAATACCTCGCCTTCGGCGAGTACGGCTACGCGCTGTCGCGCTTTTCCGGCATGTGGGTCGGCTTCAAGGCGATCTCGGAGACGGTCGAGAGCGGCCAGTCTGTCGAATTGCCGGCGCCGCGCCGGTTCAACACCCCCGACTATACGCCGCCGGCCAGCGGGCTGCACTATCGCTGGCCGGACCTCCCGGGTCCGCAGATCGAGGAGCGGATGGAGGCCAAGAAGATGGCCGTCTTCGCCTTCGCCGAGGCGAACCCGATCGACCGGCGCATCTACGACATTCCCGATGCCTCCTTCGGCATCGTCACCACCGGCAAGGCGCATCTCGACCTGATGGAGGCGCTGCGCCTGCTTGGCCTGGATGAGGAGGCCTGCCGCAGCCATGGCATCGACATCTACAAGGTCGGCATGGTCTGGCCGCTGGCGCGGCGGGCGGCGCTGGAGTTCGTGCGCGGCAAGGCGGAAATTCTAGTCGTCGAGGAAAAGCGCGGCATCATCGAGAGCCAGCTCAAGGAGTATTTCTACGACTATCCCGGCCATAAGCCGCACTCCATGGTCGGCAAGTGCGACGAGGACGGCAATCGCCTGATCTCCTGGATCGGCGAGCTCTCGCCGCGCCTGCTCGCGCCGATCGTGGCGAAACGGCTCGACGCGCTGTTTCCGGACCTTCGCCTCAGCGAGCGGGCCGCGGCGCTCGCGCCGGAGGCCAGCCGGCTGATCCAGGTGCCGGGCGCGACGCGGACGCCCTATTTCTGCTCCGGCTGCCCGCACAACTCTTCGACCAAGGTGCCGGAGGGCTCGAAGGCGCTGGCTGGCATCGGCTGCCATTTCATGGCGAGCTGGATGGACCGCGAGACCAGCTCGCTGATCCAGATGGGCGGCGAAGGCGTGAACTGGGCGGCGTCCTCGCTGTTCACCGGCAAGGGCCACATCTTCCAGAACCTCGGCGAAGGCACTTATTACCATTCCGGCTCGATGGCGATCCGCCAGGCGATCGCCGCCAAGGCGAACATCACCTACAAGATCCTGTTCAACGACGCCGTTGCCATGACCGGCGGCCAGCCGGTGGACGGGCCGATCAGCGTCCACGCGATCGCCCAGGAGGTGCGGGCCGAAGGCGTCCTGCGCATCGCGCTGGTCTCGGACCAGCCCGAGAAATTCGCACCCGCCAGCCTGCCGAATGGCGTGACCATCCATCACCGCCGCGAGCTCGATGCGGTCCAGCGCGAATTGCGTGAGATCAAGGGGGTCTCGGTGCTGATCTACGAGCAGGCCTGCGCCACCGAGAAGCGCCGCCGCCGCAAGCGCGGCACGATGGAGGACCCGCAGCGCTTTGCCGTCATCAACGACCTCGTCTGCGAGGGCTGCGGCGATTGCTCGGTTGCCTCGAACTGCCTCAGCGTCGAGCCGAAGGAGACGCCGTTCGGCCGCAAGCGGCAGATCAACCTCTCCAACTGCAACAAGGATTTTTCCTGCCTCGACGGCTTCTGCCCGAGCTTCGTCACCGTCGAGGGCGCCTCCCGCCGGAAGCGGCAAGCCAGCGCGGACGACTTCGCCGGACGCGCCGAATTGCTCTCGCAGCCGACCGTCCCAGCGCTCGATAGGCCCTATGATCTGCTCGTCACCGGCGTCGGCGGCACCGGCGTCGTCACGGTCGGCGCGCTGATCGCCATGGCGGCCCATCTCGAGGGCAAGGGCAGCTCGGTCCTCGACTTCACCGGCTTCGCCCAGAAATTCGGGCCGGTGCTCTCCTTCATGCGGATCGCCGCAACGCCCGAAGCGATCAATCAGGTCCGCATCGACACCGGCGCGGCCGACGCGCTGATCGGCTGCGATATCGTCGTGTCGTCCTCGCCCAAGGCCTCGGCGACCTATCGCGCCGGCATGCGCGCAGTCATCAATCTGGCGGAGATGCCGACCGGCGACATCGTGCGCCAGCGCGACGCCGACCTTGCGACGCGCCGCCGGCTGAAGGCGATCGAGACGGTGATGGGCGCCGGGAACGTCCGCGCCATCGATGCCAATGCGCTGGCCGAGACACTGTTCGGCGATGCCGTCTTCGCCAACATCATCATGCTCGGCCATGCCTGGCAGCAAGGCCTGATCCCGGTCGGGCTCGACGCCCTGCAGCGCGCCATCGACCTCAACGGCGTCGCGGTCGAACGCAACCAGCAGGCCTTTGCCGCCGGGCGTCTTGCAGCCGCGGACCCGGCCGCCTTTGCGCCAGCTGCTCCCGCCTTCGAGACGGAAAGCCTCGACGAGGTGATCGCCCGCCGCGAGCGCTTCCTCGCCGACTACCAGAACGAGGCCTGGGCTCGGCGCTACCGGGCTGGAGTCGACAAGGTCCGTGCCGCCGAGCGGCCGCTCGGCAGCGAAGCGCTCACGCTGACCGTAGCCCGCTCGCTGTTCAAGCTGATGTCCTACAAGGACGAATACGAGGTGGCCCGCCTGCACATGCAGACCGGCTTCCTCGACGAGCTGAAGCAACGTTTCGAGGGCGACTTCAGCGTGAACTATCATTTCGCCCCGCCCTTCCTCGGCGGCGAAAAGGATGCGCGCGGGCGACCGCTGAAGCGTCGCTTCGGCCAGTGGATCCAGACGCCGCTGCGGTTTCTGGCACGCCTCAAGGGCCTGCGCGGCACCGCCTTCGACCCATTCGGCTACACGGCGGAGCGCAAGATGGAGCGCGCGCTGATCGGCTGGTACGAAGGGTTGCTCGACGAATTGCTGGCGCAGCTGCTCTCGCGCGGGCCGGACGCGCTGGCGCTGATCGCCGCCCTGCCCATGGACATTCGCGGCTATGGCCCGGTCAAGGACGCCGCCGTGGAACGGGTCAAGGCCGCGGCGGAGCAACAGCTCAGGGAAGTGTCGACGGCAGCGGCGAAGGAAGCCGCCTGAGCCTCGCGCGGCAAGCCCTACGGAACTTCGCCTTCGAAGCGCGCGCCGAGCGAGCCGAGCGCGCGCCAGTAGTCCGGATAGGTCTTGGCGACGCAAGCAGGGTCGAGGATGGTGACGCCGCCGATCTTAAGGCCCGCCAGCGCGAAGCTCATGGCGATGCGGTGGTCGGCGAAGGTGTCGATCTCGGCCGGCAGCGTCTGGCCGGCCAGCGCCGGATCGGAGGCGACGAGGAGATCGTCGCCATCTTCCACACCGAGCCCGGCACGGATTCGCGACAGGCCCTGCGCCAGCGCCGCGACGCGGTCGCATTCCTTGACGCGCAGATTGGCGATGCCGGTGAAGCGCACCGGCGTGCGGTTGAAGGCGGCGAGCACGGCGAGCGTCGGCACCGCATCCTGCATCTGCGAGCCGTCGATCTCGGCCGGCAGGTTCGGGAAAGCGGCGATCAGCTCATGCGCCTTGGCATCGGGCTGGGTGAAGGCGGAAGCCGGCACGCCGAGATCGATCGCGCCGCCGGTCAGCACCTCCGCCGCCCAGAGATAGGTCGCGGCCGAGGCGTCCGGCTCGATCAGGTAGTCGGTCGCGACATAGCCGGTCGGCGCGATCCGCCAGCCGCCGCTCGCCGGCTCGGAGACCTCGGCGCCGAAGGCACGCATCGTCGCCAGCGTCAGGTCGACATAGCCGCGCGCGCCGATCTGACTATCGTTTCCTTGGCCGGTCAGCACGACATCGACGGGATTGCGGGCGCAGGCGCCGGCCATCAGCAGCGCCGAGACATACTGGCTGGAGAGCCCGCCATCGACCTCGACCAGCCCGCCCTCGAATCCGCCCTGCCCCCGGATGGTGACCGGCGGGCAGCCGCTCGGCGCGGTGATCGCGACGCCGAGCCTCGTGAGCGCCTCGACCAGCGGCAGGATCGGCCGCTTGCGCATGTGCTCGTCGCCGTCGACCACGACCGTGCCGTCGACCAGCGCTGCCGCGGCGGTCAGGAAGCGGGTCGCGGTGCCGGCATTGCCGAGGAAGAGCGGCTTGGCCGGAGCCCGTAGCTTCCCATCGCTGGTGACGATGAAGCTGGTTGCGTCGGGCTCGTCGATCGTGACGCCCATGTCGCGCAGCGCCTGCGCCATATAGCGGGTGTCGTCGCTCTTCAGCGCGCCGCTCAGCCGGCTCGCGCCCCTGGCCAGAGCCGCGACCAGCAGCGCCCGGTTGGTGATCGATTTCGAGCCGGGCGGCATGACACGGCCGGTCAGCGCCGCCGTCGTCGGCAGGATGGTGAGTTTGCTCAGGGCGGATTGGGTCATAGCAGGCTCGCGGCTCGGTCGCGAGGGTCTTAGACCGTGCGGCCCGCGAGCGGAAGCCGCGTCCGCGGCCCTCAGCCCTTCGTCAAACCAAACCCGCCGACCGGCTCGGTGATCACATGGCTGTCGAAGCCGGCGATGATCGGCCTGGCCTTGGCGATCGCCGCCTGTACGGCCGGCAGAGCGAGCGAAGCCTTGTGGCTCTCTTCCCTGTCCCAGACCTCGGTCACCCAGATCGCATCGGCATCGTCGGGATCGCGGGCAACGATGTAGCTCAGGCAGCCCGGCATCTCGCCGCTGCTCTCGAGGATGTAACCGATCAGCGCCTCGCGCTCGCCGGGCTTGGCCCGCATCTTCCCGATCAACCCGTACATGGCGGCCCTCTCCCGTTTCGGGCGGCACCCTGCCCAAGCGACGGACGCGGCGCAACCGATCGTCCTGACCGAATCCGTCAGCAGCTCACACAGGCGGCCGCCGCTCCCGCAGGATCGCCTGCGCCATGCGGTCGAGCAGGATCGCCAGCGCCACCACCGCGAGCCCTCCGACGAAGCCGAGGCCCGGATCGGCGCGCTGCAGGCCGAGGAGCACGACTTCACCGAGGCCTTTGGCGCCGATCATCGAGGCGACCACGACCATGGCGAGCGAGAGCATGATCGCCTGGTTGAGGCCCTGCAGGATAACCGGCCGCGCCAAGGGCAATTCGACGAGCCAGAGCGTCTGCCACGGCCCGAGCCCAAGCGCGCGGGCGGCGTGGATCATGCCGATATCGATGCCGCGCAGGCCGAGCTCGGTCAGCCGCGCGAAAGGCGGCAGGGCGTAGATCAGGGTCGCGAGCAGCGCCGGCGCCCGCCCCAGCCCGAGCAGCATCGCCACCGGGATCAGATAGACGAAGTTCGGAATGGTCTGCATCAGGTCGTAGACTGGTGCGAGCGCCCGCCCCAGACGCGGCAGGCGTGCCGCGGCGACACCGAGCGGCAGGCCGAGAATGACGACCAGCCCCACCGCGACGATGACGAGCGCGAGGGTCTGCATCGCCTCGGTCCAGACGCCGAGGCCGGCGAGCACCAGCGGCAGGCTCGCCATGGCGAGCGTGAAGCCGAGGCTGCGCCGCGCCAGCCAGGCGCCTGCAGCGACGGCGAGGACGAAGGCCGGCACGGGGACGAGTAGCAGGGCCGCCTCGACGCCGCGCACCGGCGCGGTCAGCAGCCTGCTGAAACCGTCGAGGTCGCTGCCATAGCCGGTGACGACGGCATCGACGCCCTTGTTGACCAGCTTCTGCAGCGCCTTGCCGAGATCCGGCAGCCCGTCGAGCGTCACAGGCCGGACGCGACCTTGCTGGCGATATCTGCCGGCAGCCAGGCCTTCCAGACATCCGGTTGGGTCTTGAGGAAAACGAGCGCCTGCTGCTCCGGCGACTGGCCCTTCTCGCGAGCTTCGGCCAACATTTTCGAGGTCAGTTCGCTGGTGGTGGTGTACTTCCTGAAGAAGCCGGCGAGCTGCGGCGCCTTCTTCGCCAGCTCGACATTCGCGCCGATGACGACGCGGCTCACCGGGTAGGCGCTGGCGCGCTTGGGCGCATCGCTCGACTTGAGCTCATCCCAGATCGCCTGATCGAAGGCGGGCTCCTCGAGCTTGACCAGATCATAGGCGCCGAGCAGCCAGCTCGGCCCCCAATAATAGAACACGACCGGCCGCTTGCGCTTCAGGGCGGATTCGATGGCGGCGACGATCGCCTCGCCCGAGCCGCCGCGGAGATTGGTGAAGTCGCCGGAGAGCCCGTAGGCGACGAGCTTCTTGCTGTTGATGCCTTCGCAGACCCAGCCCGCGACGCAATTATAGAAGCGGCCCTTGCCCGGCTCGTCCGGGTCGGTGAACAGCTCCTTGTAGCGCTTGAGGTCCTGCACCGATTTCAGCTCGGGCGCCTTGGCGTCGGGACCGGAGACAAGATAGCGCGGCACGAACCAGCCTTCGGTCGCATCGGGGAAGGTCGTGCCCAGCGGCTCAACCTTGCCGGCGGCCGCTTCCTTGACCCAGGCTTCGACCGGGTTCGCCAGCCAGATCTCCATGACGATGTCGACATCGCCGCGGCCGAGACCGTTGACCAGCGGCGCGATCACGCCCGGCACGCGCTCGACCTTGCAGCCGAAGCCCTTCTCGGCAATGGCGCTGGCGACGGCAGTGTGGAAGGCGGCGGAGTCATAATCGAGCCCCGCCATCTTCAGCGGCCGGTCGAGCTCGCAGGCGAAACCGGGAGCGGTGAGACCGAGGCCGAGCAGCAATGCTGCCCCTCGCAGAACGGCTTTCATCATGACGATCCCCCGCTGGCTGCCGTGCCCGATCAGGGCACCTGACTTTCCGGCCTGTCCACGAAGCGCGAAAGCGGGCGAAATGTTCCGCCCGGCAGGCGAAAACCTTAGCGCCGCTTTCGGATCATGGGCAGTGCGCAAACGGCGGATGAGATGGACCGCTTGCCTGACCGGTCTTGTCAGGAGGCAAAGCGCTCAGCCGAGCGTGCCCAGCGCCCGCAACGCCTTCAGCGTTTCGCGCAGGCCGCGATGCAATGGCTTGTCCTTGCGCAGGACGAGGCCAAGCGTGCGATGCACGCGCGGCGACAACGGCCGAACGATCAGTCCGTCGTTTTCGTCACGCACCGCCATGCTCGGCAGGATGGCGCAGCCCAGTCCGGCTCCGACCAGCCTTTTGATCGCCTCGACGCTGCCGAGCGACATCACCGGCTTCAGCATCACGCCGGAGCGGGCGAACCATTCATCGGCGATGCGCCGGGTGATGCCGCCCGGCTCGAACAGCAGCACCGGCAGGCGCGCGAGCGCCTCCGGCGTCAATCGCGCCGGCAAGTCCATGCCCGGCGGGGCGATCACGACGAACTCATCGTCGAGCAGCGGCGTGACCTGCAGGCTGCGGCCGGCAGCCGGGAGCGAAACCAGACCGATATCGATCTGATTGTCCTCGATCGCCTTGACGATATCGGCGCTGTTGCCGGTGCTGACCGTGATCTCCAGCGTCGGGTGGTGCTGGCGCAATTCGCGCAGCAGGGGCGGCAACAGGAAGATGCAGGCGGTGGCGCCGGTACCGATCCGGACACGGCCCATCGCCCCGGTCGCGTGGCGCGCCATCGCCTCCTGCGCCGCCGCCACCGCCGCCGCGATCCGCCCGGCATGGTCGAGCAGTTCCATGCCTGCCGCCGTCGGCTGGGCCCGGCGTCCGACGCGCTCAATCAGCACCGTGCCGAGCCGGCGCTCCAGCTCGCGGATCTGCAGGCTGACCGCCGGCTGGCTCAGGCCCAACCGCTCGGCCGCCGCCGAGAAGCTGCCGAGCGCGATCACCTGGCGGAAGCTGTCGAGCTGATCGAGGCGAAGGTCGCGCATCTCAAAGAATTTCTCATGCTCTGCATAACTTCGAGAAGCTTCATTTATGAGACGGCAAAGCGCAAGGTGGCTTGGCGGTCGGGGAAGAATCCGGCCGCGGCAGGACGCGAGCGATGAGCGGGATCTGGTGGGCGGGACGACAGATGCTGCGCGAGGCGGCACACTATGTCGGCGCCTGCCAGCAATCGCGCTATCAGCAATTGCGGACCCTGCGCGAGCTCGACGAGTACCAGCTTGCCGATATCGGCGTGACGCGACGGGAAGCGCTGACCGGGCGCCCCGACAGGACGGAAAGGCGGCCCGATCGGGCCGGAACGACTGGAATGACGACTTCTGAATCCGCCGGAAACACGGCATCGCCCATCCTCGTCCGCGATGCGCGAGAGGCGGATATGCCAGCGATCCAGGCGATCTACACCCACCATGTCCTGCATGGCCTCGCGAGCTTCGAGGAGACGCCGCCGAGCGTCGAGGAGATGCTGGGGCGCCGCCAGGCGGTGCTCGGCCTCGGCTTGCCCTATCTCGCCGCCGAGCAGGGCGGACGGATCGTCGGCTACAGCTATGCGACGTCCTATCGCCCTCGCCCGGCCTATCGCCACACCGTCGAGGATTCGATCTATGTCGCCGACGGGCTCGGCGGCCGGAAGATCGGCTCCAGCTTGCTCGGCGCGCTGATCGTCCGGTGCGAGGCCGGGCCCTGGCGCCAGATGCTCGCCAATATCGGCGACAGCGGCAATGCCGGCTCGATCGGCCTGCATCGCCGTTTCGGCTTCGAGCCGATCGGCACCTTGCGCTCGACCGGCTTCAAGTTCGGCCGCTGGGTCGACACCGTGCTGATGCAGCGCAGCCTCGGCCCCGGCGACAGCGCCCCACCGCAGTCCTGGGCGGCCGGATCGGCAAGGTGATCTCCCGCAGCACCGTCTTCTGCCTCGGGCTGGCGCAGCTCATCTCCTGGGGCGTGTCCTATTATCTGGTCGGCGCCTTCGGCGAGCGGATCGCAAGCGAGCTCGGCTGGTCGCAGGCGATCATCCATGGTGGGCTCTCGGCCGGCCTGCTGGTGATGGGGCTGACCTCCGGCACGGTCGGCCGCCTGATCGACCGCCATGGCGGCCGCACCGTGATGTGCGTGGGCTCGGTGCTTACCGCCGTCGGCTGCCTCGGCCTCGCCTTTGCCCATACGATCGCCGCCTATTACGCCGCCTGGCTCTGCCTCGGCCTCGCCATGCGGCTCAGCCTCTACGATGCCGCCTTCGCGGCGCTGGCCCGGATCGGCGGCGGCGCCGCGCGCCGGCCGATCGCCCAGATCACCCTGCTCGGCGGCCTCGCCTCGACCGTGTTCTGGCCGCTCGGTCATGCGCTCGCCGAGCAGTTCGGCTGGCGCGGCGCGCTGATCGCCTATGCCGGCTTCGCGCTGCTCACCTTGCCGCTGCATCTGACGCTGCCGACCGTCTCGGCGCGGCCTTTGTCCGACGCAGCCGCGAAGCCGGTCGTCACGCTCAGCCCGGCCGATACCCGCTTCGCCGGCCTGCTCTATGCGCTGATCGTTACCTTCGCGGGCATCCTCAATGCCGGCATGTCCGCCCATATGATCGGCATCCTCGCGGGACTCGGCCTGCCGGCCGCGGCCGCGGTCTGGATCGGCTCGACCCGCGGCATCGGCCAGTCGCTGGCGCGGCTCGGCGAGGTGCTGTTCGGGGCGAAGACCAGCCCGTTCGACCTCAACCTCGTCGCCTGCCTGGTGCTGCCGCTCTGCTTCGTCGTCGGCCTCGCCGGCGGCGCGAGTGCCTTTGCGGCGCTCGCTTTCGCATTCTGCTACGGCGCCGGCAACGGCGTGCTGACGATCACGCGCGGCACGCTGCCGCTGATGCTGTTCGATCCGAAAAGCTATGGCGCCTATGTCGGCCGCCTGCTGGCGCCCGGCTTCTTCCTCTCGGCTGCCTCGCCGCTCGCCTATGCCTTGCTGATCGAGCGTTATGGCGCCTCGGCAGCGCTGATCCTGTCCGGGACGCTGGCGCTGGCCATGCTGGTCTCGGCGATCCTGCTGCGGCGGCGCTTCCGCGGCCTGCCACGCTCCTGACAATCGCTGTCAGCACACCCCACAAGAACAATGCGGCAACATCGGCGGCTGCGTGCTACTCATGCCCGCCTCTCGCCCGGCCGCACTGGCATGGCCCGGCGATTGCCCTATCTGTACGGCTTAAGCTCAATTCGGACACCACCATGGCTCGCAAGACCACGCTCGCCGAACAGGCCGCGACGCTGGAAGACATGTTCGATCGCAACCGTGCGGCCGATCCGAACGCCCGCGTCATCTCGGTGCGCGGCGCGCGCGAGCACAATCTCAAGAACATCGACCTCGCGATCCCGCGCGACAAGCTCGTGGTGTTCACCGGGCTTTCCGGCTCGGGCAAATCCTCGCTCGCCTTCGACACGATCTATGCGGAAGGCCAGCGCCGCTATGTCGAGTCGCTCTCGGCCTATGCCCGCCAGTTCCTCGAGATGATGCAGAAGCCCGATGTCGACCAGATCGACGGGCTCTCTCCCGCCATCTCGATCGAGCAGAAGACGACTTCGAAGAACCCGCGCTCGACCGTCGGCACCGTCACCGAGATCCACGACTATATGCGCCTGCTCTGGGCGCGCGCCGGCATCCCCTATTCGCCCGCGACCGGCCTGCCGATCGAGAGCCAGACCGTGCAGCAGATGGTCGACCGGCTGGTCGAACTGCCGGAGAAGACGCGCGGCTACCTGCTCGCGCCGGTGGTGCGCGGCCGCAAGGGTGAGTTCCGCAAGGAGATGGCCGACTGGCTGAAGCGCGGCTTCCAGCGCGTCAAGGTCAATGGCGAGTTCTACGAGATCCCCGACGCGCCGGCGCTCGACAAGAAGTTCAAGCACGACATCGACGTGGTGGTCGATCGTATCGTCATCCGGCCCGATCTCGGCGCCCGCCTCGCCGACTCGCTGGAGCAGGCGCTCGACCTCGCCGAGGGCATCGCCGTCTTCGAATATGCCGACGAGAAGGAGGAGAACGGCGAGGCCCGCCGCGTCACCTTCTCCTCGAAATTCGCCTGCCCGGTCTCCGGCTTCACCATCCCCGAGATCGAGCCGCGCCTGTTCTCATTCAACAATCCGTTCGGCGCCTGCCCGGCCTGCGACGGCCTTGGCCACGAGATGCGGATCGATCCGGAGATGATCGTCCCGGATCACTCGCTCTCGCTGAAGAAGGGCGCGATCGCGCCCTGGGCCAAGTCGACCTCGCCCTATTACGGCCAGACGCTCGATGCGCTCGCCAAGCATTTCGGCTTCTCGACCACCAAGCCCTGGTCGGAGCTGCCGCAGAGCGCCCGCGACGCCATCCTGTTCGGCACCGGCACGGAAGCCGTGCGCATGGCCTATAATGACGGCCTGCGCGCCTATGAGGTGAAGAAGCCCTTCGAGGGCGTGATCACCAATATGGAGCGGCGCTGGAAGGAGACCGAGAGCGACTGGGCTCGCGAGGAGATCGGCCGCTTCATGTCGGAGACGCCCTGCGCGGCGTGCAACGGCTTCCGGCTCAAGCCCGAGGCGCTGGCGGTCAAGATCGACATGCGCCATATCGGCGAGATCTCGCAGCTTTCGGTCAAGGACGCGCTCGCCTGGGTCAGCGCCCTGCCCTCGCGCCTGTCGCATAAGCAGAACGAGATCGCCCCGCGCATCCTCAAGGAGATCCGCGACCGGCTGACCTTCCTGCTCGATGTCGGCCTCGAATACCTGACGCTCGCCCGCGGCTCGCGCACGCTCTCGGGCGGCGAGAGCCAGCGCATCCGCCTCGCCAGCCAGATCGGCTCCGGCCTCACCGGCGTGCTCTATGTGCTGGACGAGCCCTCGATCGGCCTGCACCAGCGCGACAATGAGCGCCTGCTCGGCACGCTGCGCCGCCTGCGCGACCTCGGCAACACCGTGATCGTGGTCGAGCATGACGAGGACGCGATCCTCACAGCCGACTATGTCGTCGATGTCGGCCCCGGCGCCGGCATCCATGGCGGCGAGATCGTCTCGAAGGGCACGCCGCAGGACATTCTCAGCGACCCGAACTCGCTCACCGGCAAATACCTCACCGGCGAGATGAGCGTGCCGGTGCCCATCAAGCGCCGCAAGCCGCAGAAGGGCCGGAGCCTGAAGATCGTCGGCGCCCGCGGCAACAACCTCAAGGACGTCACGGTCGACATCCCGCTCGGCCTGTTCACCTGCATCACCGGCGTGTCGGGCGGCGGCAAGTCGACGCTGATCATCGACACGCTCTACAAGGCGATCGCGCGCAAGCTCAACGGCTCGATCGAGCATCCGGCCAGCCATGACCGCATCGAGGGCATGGAGCATCTCGACAAGGTCATCGACATCGACCAGTCGCCGATCGGCCGCACCCCGCGCTCGAACCCGGCGACCTATACCGGCGCCTTCACGCCGATCCGCGAATGGTTCGCCGGCCTGCCCGAGGCCAAGGCGCGCGGCTACCAGGCAGGCAGGTTCAGCTTCAACGTCAAGGGCGGCCGCTGCGAGGCCTGCCAGGGCGACGGCGTCATCAAGATCGAGATGCACTTCCTGCCCGACGTCTACGTCACCTGCGATGTCTGCAAGGGCAAGCGCTATGACCGCGAGACGCTCGAGGTGAAGTACCGCGACCACTCGATCGCCGACGTGCTCGACATGACGGTCGAGGAGGCCAAGGACCTGTTCAAGGCCGTGCCCTCGATCCGCGACAAGATGGTGACGCTCGCCCGCGTCGGGCTCGACTATGTCAAGGTCGGCCAGCAGGCGACGACGCTCTCGGGCGGCGAGGCGCAGCGCGTCAAGCTCTCCAAGGAGCTCAGCAAGCGCGCCACCGGCCGCACCCTCTACATCCTCGACGAGCCGACCACCGGCCTGCATTTCCACGACGTCGCCAAGCTGATGGAGGTGCTGCACGAATTGGTCGAGCAGGGCAATTCGGTGGTGGTGATCGAGCACAATCTCGAAGTGATCAAGACCGCCGACTGGGTCCTCGACCTCGGCCCCGAAGGCGGCGACGGCGGCGGCGAGGTCGTGGCGCAAGGCACGCCGGAGGACATCGTCCGGATCGGCAAAGGCCACACCGCGCGCTTCCTCAAGGAGGTGCTGGAGCGGCGGCCGTTGAAGGGCAAGGGGGCAAGGCAGGCGGCGGAGTAGTAACGGGAATGCCGTGAAGGATGCGATCACTCTACTAGCGCTAACGCAATGGCAGTTAGGGGTATCCGGAATCACCTAGGTCTGTGTCGATAGTAGTCTTCGTCCGCGTTCCGATAAAAGTAACGCCCCTGCCCTTCGGGGTTTCGAAATCCCGCCGGATGTGCATCTTTATTCGGCACGGTATTTGGTTACGGGGGGAGCGTTATGGGATACCGGAAGGTGCCCTTGAATTCGCTGGTCGTGAATCCAGCGAACGATCGCCATGGCGAGTTGGAGAACGAAACAGGCGCGATAGCGCAACTCTTCGCATCGCAAGAGCAGCATATGCGCAATCTGGCCAAAGACTTAGTTTCTAAAGGCGAGATTTTCGAACCACCGCTTGTTTTTCCCTCGGGAGAAAAATTCATCGTTGCAGATGGCAATCGGCGCACCACATGCCTTAAATTGCTTTCCACACCGCGCCGAGCACCTACGGTGGAGCTTCAGATATTCTTTTCCGAGTTGCGAGAGCAATGGAAGGGTAAATTCCCAGAGAGCATCGAGTGCCGCGTTGAGACAGATCGTGACCGCGTCGACGATATCCTCTTTCGCCGCCACACAGGCGTGCAAGGCGGTATAGGACAAAGCAACTGGGATGATCGGATGAAGAACAACTTCGTCATCCGAACAGGAAAAGGCAATGGCCTTCATATAGCCGACGAAATCGAGAAATTACTTAAGGCGGCGAGCATGTTGCCAAGCCGCAAGATTCCACGATCCAATATGAATCGCTTGCTATCCGCGGAAAGCTTACGCAATCGACTAGGAATTTCTGTTCGCAAAGGAAAGCTAGATTTTATACGTGAAGAACAGAAGACGCTTCAGGCACTTCAGCGCGTCGCAACGGACCTCGCTACACGAAATATTACGTTAGAAGATATTTGGGATACTGAGTCAAAACTTGAATACATTGACCGCCTCGACCAAGAAGGCGTTCTTCCCACAGCGGCATCAAAGCCAAAGACTCCATCAAACCCGGCGCCGTCATCCCCCCTTGCGCCGCTGAAACCGAGTCAGGTTAAGCTTACATTCTGGCCGCATATAATTCCCGAAGTGGACTATGGTATTACTTGGACAGCTCATCTCCAACGCCATCACGAAATTTGGGAAGAACTTCAATTCAAACTTGAACTAGACCATCATAAGAATGCTATTT
The DNA here is from genome assembly GCF_902506165.1 of Bosea sp. 29B. Lineage (NCBI taxonomy): Bacteria > Pseudomonadati > Pseudomonadota > Alphaproteobacteria > Hyphomicrobiales > Alloboseaceae > Allobosea > Allobosea sp. 29B. The sequence continues at coordinate 4,499,273 of NZ_LR733817.1, read as the reverse complement.
CGGTCCTACTTCGCGTTTTGATTGAGCTTTCTATCGAGAACTACATAACATCCGCCCCATTAACGAGCATTCAACGCAATGACAACCTAGCGCGTAAGGCAATAAAAGTTGCTGAAGATATGTACATCAAAAATAAAATAGATAAAAAATACCTCGGGGCACTTAAAAAACTGCAACAAGCAGAGGCAATAATATCCATTGACACTTTAAATCGCTATGTTCATTCACCAAGCTTCAGCGTCTCTCCAGAGCACTTAAAAATGCTGTGGGGCACACTAGCCGCTTTTGTGGCTCTTTGTTTAAAAGCTTAGAGCCTGTCACCATAATACCATTATAGTACCTGCATTCGTACAACTTCAGAACCTTTCGCCCGGCCGGATTTTCAACACATGCACGCAGCCCTAAAGGACATACCGGCTCGCATTTTCAATGTCGCGGTCGGCGCATTGATACAAGCCAATCAGCACGCTGTTTATTACGATCCTGGAATGGATCACTGGACAGACATGTCGGTTTTAAATGCGTCCATGGCGGGAGAGCTTTTTCTGAAGGCAATTATTGCTAAAGAACACCCGCTCCTGATATTTCGAGACTTATTTCAATTGGATAATCCCGACAGCCAAGAACTAAATATTGAACACCTAATTGAAACGGGAAAAACGTATAATTTTGAGCATTTACCAAAATTGCTTTGGGTTTCGACGGGAGAAAGATTACCAGATATTGATAGCTTCAATAGAATACGAAAAGCTAGAAACGCCATACAACATTTTTGCTCTCCATCTGAAAAAATAGACCTAAGATATCTCTCGCTTGAGTTTCTGTATAAAAACGTTGATCCGTTAATCAATAGGCATTTTGGCATCTGCGCAATTGAATATCATGAAGATACTTCGATTGGCTATGACTACGTAGTCGATTGCTTGATTAGAAACGAACTTCTGTTTTCAGTTCCAAATAGATTTAAAATAACCGAAATCGACCTAGTTGAATCAATTTCGAAGCGGAGCCAAAGTTATAAACATAAACTCATACCACGACTCGCCGCAAAAGGGGTCGACGTTACAAAGATTAAGACTGCGAATAGGACGAAAGAACGATGACTCTAGTTGCAGGACTCAGCGTGGGAGGATTGCCCGCATTTGTAAGCGACCTATTGATATCTTGGCGCCTCCCGTCTCAGGTGGACCTTCCAACCCAGTGGTCACAGGGCGTGCATCCTGGCTTGGGCAAGGATCACGCAGCCGGACTCGCTCAGAAGCTAGTCATCGTTAGGCCATATCTAATGATTGCGTGGGCAGGGCAGCGCGCCAGCGCAGAAACAATTATTCGAGAACTCGACCGTATTTTACCCAAGGAATGGAGTGATACAGACGATTTTGATAAATTATTTAAGGTTGTAAGCACTTGCAGTAAAGAAACTGAAATGCTGGTATTATTTATTTCAAAAACAGGAGTTCAACCGTTTTGTGTTAGAACACAAGGGTTCGAATTAGATGGTCAAAGAATTTACTTACTTGGCAGCGGCGCACCCAGTTTTTTTGAATTTTTGCAGAATAGCCCCGGCATATTGCCCGAACAGGAGCAGGCCGATGGGCTTCTGGCGCGAGCAAATATGCTTCGTTTCGCGGCTCGATCCCTTGTCTTGCAGTTGGTGACTGGAGCCGGATTGAAAGAATCATGGGGCGGTGGATTTGAGGTCGCCTACCCGGACAAAAAAGGATTTCAGAAGGTAGGAAATATTATGTTTCGAGCGTGGATGATTGACGAGGGCGGAGCGCTGCATAATTCTGGAAAATCCTTTTTCTCACGATACTATGGAAATGATCTCTATTTAAGCTGCTTCAGTACAGAGGAAAAAACTTATGTTATACGCTCGCCGATCGGTGAAATTCCTAATATCCCAGAGTATGAAGAAATTCACCCAGATTGGATACTAGATTTTTTTATTTTGAAGAAAAATGGGGCTCTTATTGAATTTGCTCGTTACCAATATTCGGGGAAACCATCCATTGATTTAGTGCAGCTAGCAAACGGCGCTCTGGTTGGATGGGCTCTAGATCAACATTACGTCGAACAATGTGCAGCGAAGGCCATGACAGTCGCTGAGCAAGGCAATTGCTTTCAAATGTTCCGCTCCAAATAAGCACTGAAGCCCCTCGTTTAGGGCTAGCGCGTGGGAAAGCGCCGCCGCGCGGGGAAGAGTATCGCTGCGATTTTGTGTCACGGCCTTCTCAAGACTAACTTATCCCCGCTGCCAAAATCTCCCGTATGATCCCCTCGCCCATCACCCATACGGGGCGGCCGTCCGGAGGTATGCCAGAGGCTGGGTGAGGGTCGGCGCCTGCGGGCGGGGGTTACGCCCTGCTCCCGGGAGGCTTCGGGGCACCGCCCTGGGGACACTACGATCCCTGTGCGAGGAGCTCGCTAGATGAAGCGGCTGCACAGAGCCCGCTCCAATCGGCTTGCCGATTGGACAAAGCGGTCTCTCACTCAAAGTGAGAGACGGGCTCGATCGGATTGATCCAATCCGGTCGAACCCGGCTCGGACCAGCGTGATGGCCGAAGGGAGCGACGACCCGAAGAGGGAACTGGCGCCCATTGGCATCGCGGCACGGCCAGCAGCCGGCTTCGCAGAAGCGCGGCCCGGAGACTTTAAGAAGCCGAAGGCGGAGCGCCACGGGGCGTGCGGATGGGGACCATCCGCGCCGCTTCCTGGCTCAACGGAAGCGGATGCTACTCAACGCGCCTCGCGGCGCTCCGCCAGCCCCGTATTCTGAAGCGCCCGCAGGCAGGCCTGCGGGCGGGGTTTGGCGCGTGGGTGAAGAGGGCGCTGACGGATGAGGGCCTCCATGCAGGGCGAGCGGCAGGCGGCTCACCCGGTCGAACCGCCCTCATCCCCCTGCCGGGACCTTCTCCCCCGAGGGGAGAAGGAGGCTGCTTGCGCCCTTCCGTCGCACGGCATTGTGAGGGTCTTGTTTACGCCTTGTTAAACCGCTCCTGGACATCCCTGCGATGCAAACAGGAGATGACCCGATGATCAGACTGGCCCCTCTCGCGGCGCTCAGCCTTCTCGCGGCAACAGCTACGGCTTTCGCCGCCCCGGCCCAGCCACTCGGCCAGTTCAAGCAGTGGAACGCGGCCGCCTATGACGGCGATAAAGGCAAGCGTTGCTATATCGTCTCATCGCCGAATGCCGAGACACCTGCGACCTTGCGTCATGGTGACGTGTTCTTCTTCGTTCAGACCGCGCCGAACGCGCAGGCCCGCACCGAGTCGAGCTTCCAGACCGGCTATGATTTCGCCAAGGATTCGACGGTCACCGTGACGATCGGCGACGACAGCTTCCGCATGCTGACCTCGGGCAACAATGCCTGGCTGCAGCGGCTGGAGCGCGAAGGCGAATTGCTCGCGGCGATGAAGGCCGGCGACGAGATGGTGCTGGCGGCGCGCTCGGCCCGCGGCAACGAGACGAGCTACACCTTCTCGCTCGAAGGCGTGACCGCGGCCTCGCGGCTGCTGGAGCGGTGCAGCTGACACAAGGCGTCATTCTCGGGCGAAGCGCAGCGCAGACCTGAGAATCTCTGGACGAGAAAGCTCAGACCAGAGCCTCTTCCGGCCTGAGATGCTCGGGTCAAGCCCGAGCATGACGGCGTTGGTCACAACACCCCGTGGCGCTCGAAGACCGAGCGCAGGCTGTTCCCGGCGAGCAGCTCCTCGCGGGTCGAATCCTCGGCCTCGATCTTGGCCAGCGCCAGCCGGATCGCCTCCGGCGCGATCGCGCGGGGCACGATGACGACGCCGTCGACATCGCCGAAGATGAAATCGCCCGGCGCGACGCGGGCGCCGCCGACCTCGACCGGCTCGTCGGCGGCCATCATCTCGGCCCGGCCCTTGGTGTCGAGCGGGCCGATGCCGCCATGGAAGACCGGGAAGCCGAGCTCGCGGATGCGGCGGACATCGCGCACCAGCCCGTCGGTGAGGCAGCCGGCGGCGCCTCTCACTTTCGAGGCGGTGGTGAGCAATTCGCCCCAGGGCGCGATCCGGTCGGTCGGTCCGTCGCAGGCGAGCACTGGGATCTCGCCGGGCTTCAGGCTGTCGATCAGGTCCATCTCAAGAGCGTAGGGGTTGTGCCCCTCGGGGAAATGGTAGCGCTTCATGTAGAGCCCGGTGCGGGCAAAGCCGCAGAGCACGCTGGCTTCGTCGAGCGGGCGCACGAAGGGCTTCACCGCCTGGTCGGGATGGCCGAGCCCGTCGAGGACATCGGAGAGCACGGCCGAATAGAGCCGGCCCTTCAGCGCGGCGAGATCGAGTTCCCTGGCCTGATCCGGCATGTGCGCTTCCCCTCTCCTTATTATGGGGGAAGCTTCCGGGCGCGCCGGCGGCGGGTCAAGCCATCGCCGGCGCGTGGGGCGGATGCGTGGCGCTCAGGCCGGCAGCGCGTCGAGGCGGGCATAGCTCGCCTCCATGCCGTATTCCATGCCGGTGGCGAGCATCGCCTCGCGGGTAGCGGCGTCTGGCAAAGTCATTCGCATGGTCATCAGCGTGCCCTCCCCGTCGGCCTCGAAGCGGGTCTCGATATGATTGTCGGGTGTCGGATTGGGCATGTTGTCCGGCGCCGGATCGGGCATGTGGAAGCGTTCGACATGAACGATGCGACCGAACGGCTCGAGCGCGACGTACTCACCTGTCAACGTGAGGCTGCCGCCGCTGCCGTCGCTCCACTCATAGCGGATCCTGCCGCCTGGCCGAGGATCGTTGATGCAGACCGGCATGGTCCAACCATCGGGTCCGAGCAGCCATTTCTGGATCAGCGCCGGCTCGACATGGGCGCGGTAGACCGCCTCGGGCGAGGCCTTGAAGCGGCGGGTGACGACGACATGGGTGTCGCCTTCGGTCTTCAGGGTCAGCCTGGTCATTTTGGGTCCTTCTCCCTGCCTGGTTCCATGTCGGCCAGAAGCTGATCCAGCCGGTCGTAATTCGCTTCCAGGGCCCGCCTCAGCATGGCGAGCCATTTGTCGATCTCCTCAAGCGCGCCAGGCGCGAGCCGGCAGGGCCGCTTCGTTCCCTCGATCCGCCTGGCGATCAGCCCCGCCTCCTCCAGCACCTTGAGGTGCCGCGACACGGCCGGCTGCGACATAGCGAAAGGCTCGGCGAGCTCCATCACCGTGGTTTCGCCGAGAGCCAGCCGCGCCAGGATGGCCCGGCGCGTCGGATCGGCGAGAGCGGAAAAGGCTGCGTCGAGATCTTTCATACCCAAATCCTTATATAACTATCTTGTTAAATATAATGCCGCACGCCGTCAAGCCCGTTGGACCGACAGGCCTGCGGGAGTATGACCTTGCGGAATGCCGCCGCGGGGCAGACGATGAAGCGTCGCGCCCGAGGCCCGACGCAACCTCTGGTAAAGCCACAATCCGAAACGGAGGGACGCCGCCATGCATAGTCTTCTCAAGTTCGCGGCCTTGCTTGCCCTGTCCGCCGGCGGCTTTGCCACCCTGGCCCCGGCGACCTCTACACCCGCCGAGGCAGTCGTCTGCGCGCGCGGCGTCCGCGGCGCAGCCTGTGCCGGGCCACGCGGTGCGGTCGCGGTTCGCCGCCGTCCGGTCGTGGTCGCTCCGGCCCGCGGCACAGTCGTCGTGCCGGCGCGCCGCGGCGCGGTGATCGTGCGCTGAGTGGCCCCAGACCGGCGAGACTATCGCCTAGCTGCGGCTCGCGGCCGGCAGGTCGTGCGTGATCGCCGCCCGCAGCAGCAGATAGAGCAGCAGCCCGTTGAGCAGGTGCCAGCCCCAGTGCAGGCCGAATGGTACCGCGCCGCAAAGCACCGAATCGAGCGAGCGGAAGCCTAGCGACAGGGCAAAGACGAAGCCGGCGACGGCGATTCGCCCGCCCGTGATCGCATCACCGCGCAGCCGCGCTGCCAGCGCGACTCCAAAGAGACCGATGAGAAAGCCGGCATAGCCGGCTGAGCCGCGCATGCCCGCCGGCAGCAATAGCGTAACGCCGGAGGCAAGGCCGAAGCAGGCGCCGAGGAAGAGAATCGCGCCGATTGCAGCCAGCAGCCGCGACAGGCCAAGGAACCGGTTGAGCGCCAGGCCGAAATAGCAGAGCGCGAAAAGCTGGATCGGCACGACATCGGCCAGCAGGGTCCAGCGCTGCGGCATGGTGTGGAACAGGAAGGAGCCGCCGCCGATGATCGCGACCAGCGTCGTCAGCGCTTCGGCCGGCCAGTCGCGCCGCCCCTGCTGGCGCAGCAGCAGCCATGCCGCCAGCGCCGCGAGCATGAAGGCGGCATTACTGGCTGCGTTGAGCGGCTCGGCCCAGAAGGCTCCGCTCAGTCGCTCGCAATAGCCCACGCCCTGCATGCCCTGCTCCGCGCCTATGCGAATCGTCGAATCATGCCGCCCACGTCATGCGACCGCATGACGCCAACCCACAGAACCGAGCGGAATTCTCGTCGAGTCGGCTCATGGTGAACAGCGCGTTACACGCCATTCTGCCGAGCAATCAATGTTGCAGTGCAAACTGCATAGCGAATTGCATCGATTTTACGCAAATTTGAGCTGCATTCCGATCACGTGCGATCGATCATCCTCATCAGCCTAAAAATTAGGCTCAATCTTCATTGTTCTGACAAAATCGTTAAGCGCTCTGCGCGGGTCTGGCGCCGTTTCCAAACGATCCCTTAATTAGTCATGCGTCAAGAGCATAACAGAGCTGACACCACGCCCCTGTGAGAGGCACCCTGATCGCTCTATATGCAGTGCACAACGAATTCATCGCTGTCGGGGCCAAGCCCCGAAAAACCAAAAGGTTATCGCCATGTTCCTGTCCATGATCGCTTCCAAGATCCGCGCCTATCTTCGCTATCGCGAGACCGTCCGCGAGCTGTCCCGCCTCACCGACCGTGAGCTCGACGATCTCGGCCTGTCGCGCTCGGACATCCAGTACGTCGCCCGCACCCACGCGGCCTGATTTCTGACCGCCTGGGTTAGACGAGTAGTTTCTCCTAGACTCCGCGTTCCTCCCCTCGGGGTCTGGTCGAAGAGCGAATGCCCGCTTCCGAGCGGGCATTTTGCGTTTCTGGGCCTGGATGCAGCCCAACGCCCTTGACCTTCCGCGCCGCCGCGGACACATCGCGACCATGACAATCGCACCCATCCACGTCGTCGGCGGCGGCCTCGCCGGTTCGGAAGCCACCTGGCAGATCGCAGAGGCCGGCGTTCCGGTCGTCCTGCACGAAATGCGTCCAGTGCGCGGCACCGATGCCCACAAGACGGAAGGCCTCGCCGAACTGGTCTGCTCCAACTCCTTCCGCTCGGACGATTCGTCCTCCAACGCCGTCGGCCAACTCCATTGGGAGATGCGCCGGCTTGGCTCGCTGATCATGGCGAAGGGCGACGCCCACCAGGTTCCGGCCGGCGGGGCGCTCGCGGTCGACCGCGACGGCTTCTCGCAGGCCGTCACTGCCGCACTCGAAGCCCATCCCAATGTCACGATCGAGCGCGGCGAGATCGCCGGCCTGCCGCCGACCGCGTGGGACAAAGTCATTGTCGCGACCGGCCCCCTGACTTCGCCGGCGCTCGCCGAAGGCATCCGCTCGCTTACCGGCACGGGGGAGCTCGCCTTCTTCGACGCGATCGCACCGATCGTCCATTTCGATTCGGTCGACATGGACGTCGCCTGGTTCCAGTCGCGCTATGACAAGGCTGGACCGGGCGGCACCGGCGCCGACTACATCAACTGCCCGCTCGACCGCGACCAGTACGAGGCCTTCATCGACGCGCTGCTCGCGGCGGAGAAGACCGAGTTCAAGGAATGGGAGGGCACGCCCTATTTCGACGGCTGCCTGCCGATCGAGGTGATGGCCGAGCGCGGCCGCGAGACGCTGCGCTGGGGGCCGATGAAGCCGGTCGGGCTGACCAACAAGCACAATCCGACGGTGAAGGCCTATGCCGTCGTGCAGCTGCGCCAGGACAATGCGCTCGGCACCTTGTTCAACATGACGGGCTTCCAGACCAAGCTGAAATACGGCGAGCAGGCCGCGATCTTCCGCATGATCCCCGGGCTGGAAAATGCCGAGTTCGCCCGGCTCGGCGGCATCCACCGCAACACCTATCTCAACTCGCCGGAACTGCTCGATCCGCAATTGCGGCTGAAGGCCGATCCGCGCCTGCGTTTTGCCGGGCAGATCACCGGCTGCGAGGGCTATGTCGAGAGCGCCGCCATCGGCCTTCTCACCGGGCGTCTCGCCGCCGCCGAGCGGCTCGGCCAGCCTCTGGCGCTGCCGCCGGCGACGACGGCCCTGGGTGCACTGGTCAACCACATCACCGGCGGCCACATCGTCACCATCGACGAGGGTCCGCGCTCCTTCCAGCCGATGAACATCAATTTCGGCCTGTTCCCCCCGATCGAGGGCGTGGCGACGCATGGTCCGGACGGCAAGCGCCTGAAGGGCCCCGCCAAGAGCGTCGCCCGCAAGCAGGCGCTGACGGCGCGGGCGAAGGTCGAGCTGGATGGCTGGGTTGGCGCGAGCAGCGTGCAGGCGGCTGAATAGCGGCCGTCATTCTCGGGCGAAGCGAAGCGCAGACCCGAGAATCTCCTGACGAGAAGGCACCGATAGGAGCCTCTTCCGGCCTGAGATGCTCGGGTCAAGCCCGAGCAAGACGCTCTTCAGCTCCCTAAGCCCGCGCCGCGCGCCACAGCGTCCATTGCCGCTTGAGCGGCGAGAGGCCGATGATGCTGCGATAGGGATCGTAGCTGCGCCGCTCCATCCGCTTGAGATAGGGCTCGACCAATGCGACGGGCAGGAACGCCGGCCTGATCGCCGCCGGCACCGTGGCGCCAAGATCGTTGAGCTTGCGCAGATGGATGCGCGCCAGCGCCCGCATCTCCTTCAGCGAATAGGTCAGGCCCGGTCCGCCGCGGCCGCGCACTATGTCCTCGCGGGTGACGCCGTTGCGTCCAAGCAGATCGGCCGGGAGATAGACCTGTCCGCGCGCCGCATGCCAGGGGAAGGCCCTCATCAGCCCGCAGAGCGCATAGGCGACCCCGGCATGGCCGGCAGCCGTCGCGCCGCCGGGATCGCGGCCTTGGCCCAGCACGAGGGAAGCAAGTCGGATCAGCGCACTCGAGGTCTCGCCGGCATAGCCTTCGAGGTCCGAGAGCGCGGGCATCGGATCGTCATAGAGATCGAAGACGCGCGCCTCGACCAAGCCCGAAAGCGGGGCGATCGGCAGGCGGAAGCGCCTGACGGTATCGAGCAGCGCCTGGGCGACCGGATGGCCCGACACGGGCGCATCCGAGCCGGCCTCGAGCACATCGCGCCACCATTGCAGGCGAACCTCGCCCGGCAACGGCTCGCTGACCTGCTCGCGCACGCGGGCGATCTCGTGGCTGAAGGCATAGAGCGCGAAGAGGCCGGGCCGCAGCGCCTCGGGCGCATAGAGCGAGGCGATATAGCGGTCGGGATCGTGCTCGCGCACCAGCGCCAGGCAATGGCCATAGGCCTGGGAGAGCGGGGCCGGCGCAGTGCCGGCACGGTCCTCGGTTCTCGTGGTCATGCGCCCTCCCCGCTCCCGCCGTCACGCGGGTCGAAGCAGCGGCAGTCTAGGCTCAGGCAACGGCCTTGGCTACGCGGGAGCGACATGGCTGGTTGGATTTGATCGCCGACTAGTCGACCGCAATCAGCGCTGCGGCAACGCGCCGCTCCTCGCCAACGAGGACGTTGTAGGTGCGTGCCGCGGCCGGCGTCGCCATCGCCTCGACGGTGATGCCGACGGCTTTGAACGGATCCCGCAGCGAGGCTGGAAGGAAAGCGATCTCGCTGCCGATGCCAAGGATCAGGAAGTCGATCGTCCCGGCCTCGTCGAGAACCGGCTGCAGGCTCTCCAGCGTCACCTGCGCGAAGGATGTGACCGGCCAGATCCGGATGCCGGACGGCGTCGCCAGGATCGAGCCGCGATGGCTCATCCCCGCGAAGCGGAAGCCGCCCGCGCCGAAGGCGTCGAGCTGGAAGCGTCCGGGGACGAAGCCGTCGAAGCGACGCTCTGCCAAGCCCTCAGACCCGTGCCTTGGCTTCGGCCAGTTCCTCGCTCTGGTCGAGGCGGCCGGCGCGGACGTCGAGATAGAGCAGCACCGGCGTCGAGACGAACATCGCAGAATAAGTGCAGACCATGACGCCAAACAGCATGACCAGCGCGAAGCCCTCGATCGCCGTGCCACCGAAGAAGACCAGCGCGATCAGCGCGAGGATGGTGGTGGTCGAGGTGATCGCGGTGCGCGACAGGGTCGAGTTGACCGAGAGGTCGAGCAGCTCCGGGATCGGCATGGTCTTGTAGCGGCGCAGCAATTCGCGCGTCCGGTCGAACACCACGACGGTCTCGTTCAGCGAATAGCCGACGATGGTCAGGATCGCCGCGATCGAGGTCAGGTTGAATTCGAGCTGCGTGATCAGGAAGAAGCCGAGCGTCAGCACGATATCGTGCATGGTGCCGACGATCGCGCCGATCGCGAGCTGCATCTCGAAGCGGAACCAGAGATAGACCAGCACGCCCATGATCGCGAGCACGACGCCGAGCGTGCCGGCCTGGACCAGCTCACCCGAGACACGCGGACCGACAGTCTCGACCCGGCGGAACTCGTAGGCTTCGGCGAATGCCGCCCGTGCCTTGGTCACCACGGCCTGCTGCGCGACTTCGCCGCCCGGCTGGAGCGCAAAGCGCATGGAGAGGTCGCCGGCATTGCCGAACTCCTGGACCTCGACCTCGCCGAAGCCGAAGCTATTGGCGGTCTGGCGGACCTGGGCGATGTCAGGCTTGCCGCTCTTGGCCTGCATTTCCATCAGCGTGCCGCCGCGGAAATCGATGCCGAAATTGAGCCCGACCGTCAGGAACAGCGCCAAGACCAGCACCGAATAGGCCGCCGAGAACGGATAGGCGAGACGGCGCCAGTGAACGATGCGGAACTTGGTGTTGTCGGGAACGATGCGAAGCAGGCGCATGGTCTGTTATCTCCTGGCCTGCGGCGTCAGAACGGAAGGGCCTTCGGCCGCGCCCAGCGATACCAGAGCGCAATCAACATGCGCGTCAGCGTCACCGCGGTGATGACCGTGGTCAGGATGCCCAGGATGAAGACGACGGCGAAGCCGCGTACCGGGCCGGAGCCGAGCGCGAACAGCGCGACCGCCGCGATCAGCATGGTGACGTTGGAATCGATGATCGTGGCGAAGGCGCGTGTGAAGCCCGCCTCGAGGGCAGAAACCAATGATCTGCCGAGATGCGATTCCTCGCGCATGCGTTCGTAGATCAGCACGTTCGAATCGACCGCCGTGCCGATGGTGAGCACGATGCCGGCGATGCCCGGCAGGGTCATCGTGGCGCCGAGCAGCGACATCAGCCCGAGGATCAGGCAGACGTGCACCAGCAGCGCGATGCTGGCGATGATGCCGAACAGCCCGTAATTGCCGATCATGTAGAGGATGACCAGCACGGTCGCGATGATCGTCGCCATCTTGCCGGCCTGGATCGAATCCTGGCCGAGGCCGGGGCCGACGGTGCGTTCCTCGACGATCGTCATCTTCGCCGGCAGCGCGCCGGCGCGCAGCAGGATGGCGAGGTTGTTGACCGCCTCGACCGTGAAGTTGCCGGAAATCTGGCCGGAGCCGCCGGTGATCGGCGACTGGATCACCGGGGCCGAGATCACCTTGTTGTCGAGCACGATGGCGAGTTGGCGGCCGAGATTCTCGGTGGTCGCCTGGCCGAAGCGCTGGGCGCCGCGAATGTTGAAGCGGAAATTGACGATCGGCTGGCTCGAGCGCTGGTCGAACGCCGGCTGAGCGTCGATCAGGTCCTCGCCCTCGACGATGACCTGGCGGCTGATCGGGATCGGCTGGCCGCCCTGATCCTGCGAGGGCAGCATGTCGACATCGCTGGCATTCGCATCCGCGACCATGCGGAACTGCAGCTTGGCGGTCTCGCCGAGGATCTGCTTCAGGCGCTGCGGATCCTGCAGGCCCGGCACCTGGACCAGGATGCGGTCGAGGCCCTGGCGCTGGATGTTCGGCTCGGTGGTGCCGAGCGCGTCGACGCGGCGGCGCAGCACTTCCATCGCCTGCTCGACGGCGCGGCGGATACGCTCGTTCGCACCGGCTTCGGTGACGCTGAGCTGGATCAGGCCGTCGGGATTTTCGGTGAGCTCGATCGACTGGTTGCCGGAGGGTCCGAAGGCGCCGAAGGTACCGATCGGCTGGGCGAGCTCGCGCAGCTTCGGCATCAGCTTGGCGCGGTCGCCCGCCTCCGGGACACGCAGCTGCACGCCGCGCGGGGTCAGGCCGATGCCGCCCTGCAGGCCGACACGCTCCTCGCGCAGGATGCGGCGAACGTCGTCGCGGAGTTGGGTGACCTGGCTGCGGATCAGGTCGGCGCGGTCGATCTCGAGCAGGACGTGCGAGCCGCCCTGCAGATCGAGGCCGAGCGTCATCGCATGGATCGGCAGCAGGAAGCGCGGAATCCAGGCCGGAGCGCCTTGCTCGATCGCCTTGCGGGTCTCGGGCGAGAACAGGTTCGGCACGGCGAGCCCGCAGCCGAAGACCAGCACGAGCAGAACGAGAATGACCTTGCGGGCCTGGAGACGAAGCATCTGTATGAACAGCCTTGTTGGCGGGCGCGGCGTCTAGCCGCGCCTCACGGCCTTCAGCTCTTGACCGGCTCGCCCTTGGCGCGCACGTCCGAAACCATGCCCTTGAGGATGCGCACGCGCACGCCATCGGCGATCTCGGCCTCGAGCTCGGCGTCGTCGATCACCTTCGAGACCTTGGCGATGATGCCACCCGAGGTGACGATCGTGTCGCCGCGGCGCACGTTCTTGATCATCTCCTGATGCGATTTCACCCGCTTCTGCTGCGGCCTGATGATCAGGAACCACATGATGATGAAGATCAGGACGAACGGAACCAGCGACATCAGGACGTCGTTGGTGCCGCCGCCTCCAAAGCCCTGGGCAAAAGCGGGGGTGATCACGGGAAGGCTCCTTCACGTCGCCGCCGATTGACGGCCGGCCGGCGCGGGGTTGCAAAATCGCGCGGACTATAGCCAGCGATGTCATGAAATCAATCGAAAGCGACCGGTCTTGCGACCGTTCTCCCAGCTAAGCGCTCCCTGCCCTGCGCGCAATGGCCTTGCCTTCACGAGCACAGCGGAGCTATGAGCGTACCGTACCGTTCGGTACGCCATATTAGCGGACCCGCTGCGATGACCGACACCGCCCCCGACCAGACGCTCGCCACCCTGCTGCGCATCGCCGACGCGCTGGAGCGCCTCGCACCGCCCGCCAAGCGCAAGCCCGATCTCTCCGCCGCCGACGCCTTCGTCTGGCATGCTGCCGGCCACGAGCTTGCGCCGGTCGCCAAGGTCAACCGCGTCGCGCTGTCGCTGCTGCGCGGCGTCGACAGGGTGCGCGACACGCTGGCCGAGAACACCGAACGCTTCGCCCGCGGCCTGCCGGCCAACAACGTCCTGCTCTGGGGCGCGCGCGGCATGGGTAAATCGTCGCTGGTCAAAGCTGTGCATGCCGATACCAACCAGCGCCTGCCGGCGGGCGCGCTGCCCCTCAAGCTGATCGAGATCCATCGCGAGGATATCGAGAGCCTGCCCGCCCTGATGGGGCTGCTCAAGGCTGATCCGCACCCTGTCATCGTCTTCTGCGACGATCTTTCCTTCGACGGCCAGGACACCTCCTACAAGTCGCTGAAGGCAGCGCTCGACGGCGGCGTCGAAGGCCGGCCCGACAACGTCGTGTTCTACGCCACCTCGAATCGCCGGCACCTGTTGCCGCGCGACATGATGGACAACGAACGCTCGACGGCGATCAATCCGGGCGAGGCGATCGAGGAAAAGGTCTCGCTCTCGGACCGGTTTGGCCTCTGGCTCGGCTTTCACAAATGCAGCCAGGACGAATACCTGGCGATGATCGACGGCTATGTCGGCCATTTCGGGCTGACGATCGAACCTGAGCAACTGCGCCGAGAGGCACTCGAATGGGCGACGACGCGCGGCTCGCGCTCCGGGCGCACGGCCTGGCAGTACATCCAGGATCTGGCCGGGCGACTGGAGACGAAGCTGGAGGGGTGAAAGGGCGCCGTCATGGTTGGGCTTGTCCCGACCATCCACGCCTTTGTTCTTCGAGATTGGTGTTCAAGACGTGGATGCTCGCCACAAGGGCGAGCATGACGGGCAGAGCGCTTCAAAAAAGCAAAACGGGGCGGCCTTTCCTGGGACCGCCCCGCCTGGTTTCGACCGGTGGGGTCTCGCGATTGCCGGTCGAAGTCTGACCGGAATCAGTTGCTGCTGAGATAGGGCATCGGATCGACCGGGGTCGAACCCTTGCGCAGCTCGAAGTGCAACTGCGGCGAGTTGACGTTGCCGGACTGGCCCGACTTGGCGACGACCTGGCCGCGCTTGACCTGCTCGCCGCGCTTGACGCTGAGCTCGCCGTTGTGGGCGTAGGCCGAGACGTAGCCGTTCGGATGGCGGATCAGCACGAGATTGCCGTAGCCCTTGAGCTCGCTGCCGGCATAGGCGACGACACCGCCCTCGGCTGCCTTGACCGGCGTGCCTTCCGGAACCGCGATGTTGATGCCCTCATTGCCGCCCTTGCCGGCATAGCCGGTGATGACGCGGCCACGGGCCGGCCAGCGGAATTCGGCGCCGGACGAAGCGGATTCCTCGGCCTTGGGCAGGCTCGCTGTGGTCTGCGGCTCGGCGGCCTTCGGCTCCGGAGCGACCGCCTTCGGCTGCACGGCGACCTTGTCGGCCGGCGCGCTGGCGACAACCGGAGCGGCAGCCTTTGGCTTGGCCGGCTGAGCGACGGGAGCCGGGGCCGGCAGCGCCGCAGTCTTGGTCTCGTTGCCGGCCTTGGCGGCGGCCTTGGCCTTGGCCTCGGCGGCGAAGCGGGCTCGGGCCTCGCCCATGCGCTTGGCGTCGGCAGCAGCCTTGTCCTTGGCCTCGGCGGCAGCCTGCGCCTTCGCCTGGGCAGCCTGTGCCCGGGCATCGACGGCCGCGACCTTCGGGGCGGCCGCGGACACCGCCGGCGCGGAGGCAACCGGACGCGACACCGGCGGCGGCGCAGAGCGCGGCTGCTCGAAACGGTTGTCGCTCGGCGCCGGCTGGCGTGCAGCGGTCTGCGAACCGCCGCCGTTATAGACGGGAACGACGATGCGCGAACCCGGCGTGACCTCGCCGGAAAGGCCATTGGCCTGCATCAGCGCGGAACGCGGCACGCCGTAGCGACCCGAGATCACGTCGAGCGTTTCGCCATGAGCGACGACGATCGGGGTGCCGCCCTGGGCGCTCCAGCCGGCGGCCGAACCCGGCGCGCTCGGAGCGGGGGCGGACTGCGGCGCAGCACGAGACGCGACGGAAGCGGTCGGCGGCGCCAAGGGCTGGCTGCGCACGCTCGGATTGCCGGCGGCGGAGGCCGTCTCGTAGGACTGACTCGGACCGTTGCGGCCGATTGAGCCCGTTGTCGCCGGATCGCGCTGCGAAGCGGGAGCCTGAGCGGTTTTAAAGGGACTGCTGAAGGGCGCTTCGGTGAAGCGCAACGTGTCCGAGGAGCAAGCGCCCAGACCGGCTGCAAGGGCGCAGACCGACACGGCGCGAACCACGGATTTCGACACGGCCAGCTCGACTTGCTTACGCATGGACTCTGCACTCGCGAACGACGCAACTCTACGGTCCGCATTAAAGAGCCGGTTAGGTTAAGAAGGCGTTTCGCTACTGACAGGTCAGATGAATTTCTGAGGGTTGTCGCAATCTTCCTGACGGGATGGGGCCCCGTCATGGTCGGGTTTGTCCCGATCATCCACGCCTTCCGTGGCCGAGGGCTGTGTTCAAGACGTGGATGCTCGCCACAAGGGCGAGCATGACGGGCTGGGTTCGCGTGGTCGTCGCGACGAACGCCTACAATGCCTGCGACAATCCCGGAGCGAGCGGCGGGATACGCGTGATCGCACCGAGTGCGTGATCGAAGCCGTCCTCGCTGCGGGTGACGACGACGAGCCGCCCTGCCCCCTCGACACGCAGCGCCCCGACCAGGCGCCCGCCGATCTCCAGCCGAGCGAGCAGCGCCTCGGGCACGGCCTGCATCACGCCGTTGACCAGGATGCGCTCGAAGCGACCGAGCGTGCGATCGGGCTGCAAGCCGTCGGCATGGCGCAGCTCGACCAGTTGTGCGAAGCCACCGCCGGCGAGGCGCTCATGCGCGGCGAGCGCGAGCGTGCGATAGCGCTCCAGCGAGACGATCCTGCTGCCCATCGCCGCGAGCAGCGCCGCGACATAGCCGGAACCGGAGCCGACCTCGAGCACCCGGCAATCCGGCTTCATCTCGAGCGCGCCGACCAGCGCCGCGACCGTGTGCGGCGCCGTCATGGTCTGGCCGCAGGGAAGCGGCACCGAGACGTCCTGGCGGGCGAGATCGGCGAAGCGCGAGGGCGCGAAATGCTCGCGCGGCACGCGCTCCATCGCCCGGAGCAATGCGAGGTCGCGCACGCCGCGCGCGCGCAGCGACAACAGGAAAGCGACCGTACGCTCGCTCTCGCTGCTGGCGCCTTCCTCGGTCATCCCTGCCGCTTTCAGGCGAAGAGCTGCGCGAAGCGCGTCATCGTCGGCTCGTGTGTCAGGTCGAGCTCGAGCGGCGTCACCGAGATCTTTTTCTCCGCGAGGGCACGCAGGTCGGTGCCATTGGCCGGCTCGTGCTTGCCGCGCTGGAAGGCGATCCAGTAATAGGGATTGCCGCGCCCGTCGCGCCGCGGCTCCAGCCGCATCAGCTCCTGGTCGCGCCGCCCCTGCGCCGTCACCGCGACGCCCGCGACCTCACTGGGAGCCACGTTCGGGAAGTTGAGGTTGAACAGGATGCCGTCGGGAATTCCCTCCTCCAGCAGCCGGCGGATGATGCCGGGCGCATGCTGCAGGGCGCAGTCCCAGATGATTTTGGTGCGGTCGCCCGCCATATAGGCCTGGCTCACCGCAATCGAGGGGATGCCTAGCAGCGTGCCTTCCATGGCGGCGGCGATGGTGCCGGAATAGGTGACGTCCTCGGCGACGTTCTGGCCGCGATTGACGCCGGAGAGCACCAGATCGGGCTTCATCTCGGCCATGACCGAGCGCACCGCCATGATCACGCAATCGGTCGGCGTGCCCTGCACCGCAAAGCGCTTCTCCTCGATCTGGCGCAGGCGCAGCGGGTTCGACAGCGACAGCGAATGTGCCACGCCCGACTGGTCGGTCTCGGGCGCGACGACCCAGACATCGTCGGAGAGCTGCGCGGCGATCTGCTCGAGGATGGCAAGGCCCTCGGCATGGATGCCGTCGTCATTGGTCACCAGGATGCGCATGGGCTCAGGCCGCCTTCTCGATGCGGGTGACCCCGCGCATATAGGGAACCAGCACCTCCGGCACCGTGATCGAGCCGTCGGCGTTCTGGTAGTTCTCCATCACCGCGATCAAGGCGCGGCCGACCGCCGTGCCCGAGCCGTTGAGGGTGTGGACGAAGAACGGGCCCTTGCCGTCCTTGGTCTTGTAGCGGGCGTTCATGCGCCGCGCCTGGAAATCGCCGCAGACCGAGCAGGACGAGATCTCGCGATAGGTCTTCTGGCCGGGCAGCCAGACCTCGATGTCGTAGGTCTTCTGCGAGGCGAAGCCCATGTCGCCGGTGCACAGCGTCATCACGCGATAATGCAAATCGAGCTTCTTCAGCACGTTCTCGGCGCAAGACAGCATGCGCTCATGCTCCTCGCGCGACTTCTCCGGCGCGGTGATCGAGACGAGCTCGACCTTCTCGAATTGGTGCTGGCGCAGCATGCCGCGGGTGTCGCGGCCAGCCGAGCCGGCCTCCGCCCGGAAGCAGGGGGTGAGCGCTGTGAAGCGGCGCGGCAGCTCCTCTTCGGAGAGGATGGATTCGCGCACGAGATTGGTCAGTGGCACCTCGGCGGTCGGGATGAGCCAATAACTCTCAGGCAGGGCCGGCTTAGCGACTTCCTTCTTCTGTAATCTGGCGATGGCTCGATTGAGCGACGACGAAATTGCATCGCTCGAATAGCCAAGCTTTTTCATCGTGTCGCTCAATTTCCCCATCGAATCGAGGAAATCGTCGATCTTCACCTGCTCGCTGCCACCCAATTCCCCCACTATCGAATCTTCGATCTCGCTAACCACGCGGGAGCGCTCGCTTTGGACCAGGCTGTCCAGCGAACCGGTCCTAGTGACGCGAAATTGATCGTAATCGAACTTGGGTAACTGAGCCGTCCCGAACATCACCTCATCGCGCACCATCAGCGGCGGGTTGACCTCGGTATAGCCGTGCTCCTCGACATGGGTGTCGAGCATGAACTGGCCGATGGCGCGCGACAGCCTGGCGATCTGGCGCTCCAGCACGACGAAGCGCGAACCGGAGAGCTTCGCCGCCGTCTCGAAGTCCATCTGGCCGAGCGCCTCGCCGAGCTCGAAGTGCTCCTTCGGCTGATTGACACCGACCAAGCGCTTCCCGGCCTCCTCCGGCTTCACGCCATGGCGGCTGTATTCGACATTGCCATGCTCGTCGGCGCCTTCGGGGACATCGTCGAAAGGCTTGTTCGGGATCGCGGCAAGCTGGGCGTTCAGCGTCTCGACCGCGGCCTTCTCCTCCGCCTCCAGAGCCGGCACCTGCTCCTTCAGCGCGGCGACCTCGGCCTTGAGCTGGTCGGCGAGCGCGAGGTCCTTCTGGCCCATCGCCTTGCCGATCTCCTTGGAGAGGGCGTTGCGTCGCTCCTGCGCGGCCTGCGACTTGCCGATGGCGGCGCGGCGCTGATCATCGAGCGCCAGCAGCGACGACGACAGTTTCTCAAGCCCGCGCCGTTGCAAGCCCCGATCGAACGCCTCAGCGTTCTCGCGAATCCATCTGATGTCGTACATCGCTCAAGCCGATCCGTTGTGGAATCGGCTGATCCTCTAGACCGGGACGGGCGGCGTGGGAACTGCCTGCGTCGCCATAATGGCCCAGCGCTAGTAAGGCGGCTCCTGATGGACGAGCTTGCCGTCGATCAGCAGGCGCTTGATCGCCGCCTGCCCGGAGCTCGACACGGCGGCGACGATCTCCAGCCGCTTGCGCTCGGTCGTCTCGATGGCGCGGCCGGTGCCTTCAGGCACGAAATAGCTCTCGAGCCCGTAGGTGACGCGGATGGCACGGCGGCCGGCATTGCAATCGGGATCGCCATCGGCATTGGCGACGCAGGCGCCGGCCGAGGCGACCTTGCCCTCGATCACGGTCTCGCCGGCGCCGGCGGCCGGACGGGCGAGATAGACGCCCTTCGCCTCGGCCAACCCGTCGGCACCTGGCGCGACGCGGACGAAGACCGTCTGGTTGCGTTCGAAGCTCTTGTCGCCATCGAGCTTGGAGAGATCGAGCGTGCTGATCTTGTAGCCGAGGATGACATAATCGCCGCGGAACAGGTCGCGCGGATCGACCGGCGCCGTCGCCAGCCGGATCTCGGTGCCTGAGCGCAGGATGCCGGCGCGCGACTCGACCAGGGCGAGGATCAGCCCGCAGAGCAGGATGATGGCGGCAAGCCCGCGCCAGAGCGGAGAGACGCGGCCGATGAAGGCATCGGCGGAGGGCAAGCGGATCACGGCGCGGCCTCCGCCGGCTTGCTGAATTTGGCGAGGAGCCGGCGCATCCCGCTGGCGATCGCGATGAGGGCCGCGCCGCCGACCAGGAAGAACAGCGACTGATCGAGCAAGGTGCCGATGGTCTGCCAGAGCAGGGTCACGATCGCGATGGCGAAAAGCAGCGAGCCGGCGACGCTGAGCCGGCGCACGCCGCCACCGGCACCAGCAACGACGATGCCGATCGCGATCGAGAGGATCAGCGCCGCCACGACGATCTTGCCGGCCATGCTGACCGCGCCGCCGCTCCAGAACAGCACCGGTACCAGCAGCGACATGACGAGTGCCGCCGCCAGCGGCCAGGCGAAGCGGCGCTCGCGCGCCAGCAGGCCGAGGCCGACTACCGCCGGCAGCGCCAGCGCATAGGCGAAATAGTTCAGCGAGTGAGCCGTGCCGGCGCGTGCCTCGCTCGGTTCGAGGATGCGGATCAGCTCGACATTGAGCGACAGGATCAGGCCGATCAGCCCCCAGGGCAGGAAGGCGGTGAGCAGGCCCGGCCCGCCCCGGTCGAGCGCCAGCGCGCCGAGCGCGACGAACAGCGCGGAAACCGCGAGGCCATAGGCAAGCAGGCCGTAGTCGAAGCGCAGGAAGGCCGGCTGGCCCGGCAGCGTCGCGAACCAGCCGAGCAGCGCCAGCGCCGCGACATGGTGGACGAGGCGGTTGTGCCGGGTCGCGGCCAGCCAGAGCGCCGGCAGGAAAGGCAGCCAGAACAGCAGGTGCGCCCTGCCCTCGCCTTCATCCCAGCGGCCGCCGGCCCAGCAGCCGATCCCAACGATCGCGATGATGAGCGCGCCGTTCGAGCGCAGCAGGAAGGCGACGATCAGCGCGCCCAGCGCAACCAGCAGCGCGCCGCCCGGCCAGTCGGTCGGCAGATGATACATCTGGCCGACAAGGGCGACGCCGGCGGCGAAGATCAGCGTGCCGCAGGTCGCGGCGGCATCGGCGCCGCCGGTCGAGCCACGGCTCTGCAGCCGAGCCGAGACGCCGAGCGCACCGGCGAGGCCGAGCAGGATCATCACGAGCTTCGCAACGCGGGGGATTTCCTCCCAGTTCGCCGCGACGAAGGCAGAGACGCTGGAGGCGATCAACAGGCCGCCGAACAGGCCGATCAGGGCCGGCAGCTTGAAGCCGCCGCCCTCCTGCGCCAGCGAACGGCGGATGGTGGCGGCGCTCTCAGGGGCGATCAGCCCCTCGCCCACCCAGCGACCCAGATCGGCTTCAAGCCGTTTGCGATAGGAACCCGTCAGCATGCGGGCCATTTGGCATGGGCTGACGGGTTTTGGCGAGCCGTTCGTGGTGTGGCTTGGTGAAGTTCAGCAGGCGACGCTTTAAATGCAATTCGTCCCGCGGTCAGATAAAATAGAAATCGATCCCACCGATGGTCGCGTGCTTTTTGAAGCTGCCGCCTGGAGACGAGGCGCCGCCCGTTCTCCACCCCGCCAGAATGCCCGTCGAAGGTTCAGCAATCATCATCGAACTGGTTGCAATCGCGATAGCCGCCTCAACGAAATCGGCAAATTCTTGCGCGCGGCGATCCTTATTGTTATTGGCGATATCAAGCATCTTTTGCAATCGAGTACTTATACTCGCATCATAGATGGGATACTTCTCAAATCCTGCGAACTGCCCCTTTGCCTTGATAATATCGGTAATGCTCGTCGCGCCGGGAGCGCCGAATTGAGCAGGTCTATTGCTCAAGCGATTGTTGAGAACGCGATCCATATGCTTCATCGCGTTCTCGGATTCACTGAAAACATAGCTTGAGAATGCTGGTCCGCGTGCTTCGGCGAGAAGCAACCGAACCTCAGCTCCCGCATCCGTGTTGCGGGCTGGTAAAGCAAGCTTGGTCATCGAAACAGCCCCAGGTTGCAAGGGGCATCATAGAAGCGGTTTCAGCGTTGTATAGTCATGCGCTGCCCTCTGGCCTCGCAATCACCGGTGAGATCAGCGACCCATTTGCGAGTTACGCGATAGGTGCTGCCTTTCAGGGCCTGCTCGTCAGCGACCACATCCTTTCTCAGATCGATCACACGGCGCGAAAACGTTAGGTCATCCGAGCCTGGCTCTAGCAGAATGACCTGTCGCGCCGCGCGCCAGATCACCCACGCGGCCCGGCTGTTGTCTCCTGCGACGAAGCCGATCACGCAGATCTCGCTTCTTTTCGCTTTGCTCTTCTCAAGGACATAACGGCGCACGATATCGCGGTAGGAAGCGAATTGGGCATCGCCGCCGATCTCGAAGAAAGTGGATTCTGCTCGGGCAACGCCGCCCAGGCCGTAGAGGATCGAGGCAATGCAGCTCAGGGTCTTCAAGCGCCTCACGGTCGGCTCCCCGCAAACTCAGCTCCGAGCACCGGCGAGGCCATCGTCGCGATGATCATGATTGATCCCACGTTACCCGACGGAACACTGCTTGGCCTCCGGCGCAAGAAGCGTCCGAGGCCAAACAACATTCTCTCGCATGTGCCGGCGGCATTCAATCGCCGGCACGCAGTCTCGCGCTAGATGGCCGCCCTGGCCTTCCGCTTCCGGGCGAGATCGGGCGGCGTCGCCTCCTCGACCAGCGCCGCGACAACGGCGTCGAGGCTCATCACCGTCTGGGCCTGGCTGCCGAGGCGCCGCACGGTCACGGTCTTCTCCTCGGCCTCGCGCTTGCCGACGGCGAGGATGACCGGGACCTTGGCCAGCGAGTGCTCGCGCACCTTGTAGCTGATCTTCTCGTTGCGCAGGTCGGCGCGGGCACGCAGACCGGCCGAGAGCAGCGCCATGGTGACCTCCTCACCATAGGCATCCGCCTCCGAGGTGATCGGCGCGACGACGATCTGCTCGGGCGCCAGCCAGAGCGGAAAATGCCCGGCATGGTGCTCGATCAGGATGCCGACGAAGCGCTCCAGCGAGCCGCAAATGGCGCGATGGACCATGACCGGCTGCTTCTTCTCGCCGTCCGAGCCGATATAGAAGGCGCCGAAGCGCTCCGGCAGGTTGAAGTCGACCTGCGTCGTGCCGCATTGCCAGTCGCGGCCGATGGCGTCGCGCAGCACATACTCGAACTTCGGCCCGTAGAAAGCGCCCTCGCCCGGATTGATCTCGGTCTTGATCCGGTTGCCGGACTGTTTGGCGATCGTCTCCAGCACCCTGGTCATGACGTCCTCGGCATGGTCCCAGACCGCGTCGGAGCCGACGCGCTTCTCCGGCCGCGTCGAGAGCTTGATCACGAGCTCCTCGGTGAAGCCGAAATCCTCGTAGACCGAGAGGATCAGGTCGTTGATCTTCATGCACTCGGCCGCGAGCTGCTCCTCGGTGCAGAAGATGTGCGCGTCGTCCTGGGTGAAGCCGCGCACCCGCATCAGCCCGTGCAGCGCGCCGGAAGGCTCGTAGCGGTGGACGTTGCCGAATTCGGCGAGCCGGATCGGCAGGTCGCGATAGCTCTTCAGGCCGTGTTTGAAGATCTGGACATGGCCCGGGCAATTCATCGGCTTCAGCGCGAAGACCTTCTGGTCGCGCGTCGGATCGTTCGGATTCTCGAAAGCCGAGGCCGACTTCACCGCGAACATGTTGTCCTGGTACCAGCCCCAGTGGCCCGAGGTCTCCCAGAGCGACTTGTCGAGCACCTGCGGGGCGTTGACCTCCTCATAGTCGGCGGCCAGCCGCCGGCGCATATAGGTCAGCACCTCCTGGAACAGCCGCCAGCCCTTGGAGTGCCAAAAGACGACGCCCGGCCCCTCCTCCTGGAAGTGGAACAGGTCCATCTCGCGGCCGATCCGGCGATGGTCGCGCTTCTCGGCTTCCTCGATCTGCTTGAGATGGGCGTCGAGCTCCTCCTGCCGGGCGAAGGCGGTGCCATAGATGCGCGTCAGCATCGGGTTCTTGCTGTCGCCACGCCAATAGGCGCCGGCCACCTTCATCAGCTTGAAGGCGTTGCCGACCTTGCCGACCGAGGTCATGTGCGGGCCGCGGCAGAGGTCGATCCAGTCGCCCTGCGCATACATCTTCAGCGTCTGGTCTTCCGGGATCGCGTCGACCAGCTCGACCTTGAAGGCCTCGCCCTTGTCCCTGAAGAACGCCTTGGCCTTGTCGCGGCTCCAGACCTCCTTGGTGAAGGGTTTGTCGCGCGCGACGATCTCGCGCATCTTCTTCTCGATCGGCGCGAAATCCTCCGGCGAGAACGGCTCGTTGCGGAAGAAATCGTAGAAGAAGCCGTTCTCGATGACCGGGCCGATCGTCACCTGCGTGCCGGGGTAGAGTTCCTGGACCGCTTCGGCGAGAACGTGAGCGCAGTCGTGCCGGATCAATTCCAGCGCGCGCGGATCCTCGCGGTTGAGGAACTCGATCTTCGCATCGGCGGTGATCGGATCGGCGAGGTCGACGACCACGCCGTCGAGCGCCATCGCAACCGTACGCTTCAGGAGAGAGGGCGAAATGCCACCGGCAAGCTCCTTGCCGGTGATGCCGGAAGGAAATTCGCGCTGCGCGCCATCGGGAAATGTCAGGGAGATCGTCATCGATCGACTCCTGCTCACTCGGGGATACAAGCCCCGTAAGCCAAGGCCGGCTGCTTTGAGGGGCGCGGCCGGCAGCCGGATCGGCGCGCGCCCGGCGGGCCTATACGAGCAGGACGGTACAGGCAATCGCCGTTTCGCCTCGATGACCTCGCGTTCTACTTTCAGATCGTGTCATCCCGGGCGACCGCAGGGAGACCCGGGATCCATTCCGGAACCTCTATCGGAAAGGCTCCGGAATGGATCCCGGATCTCCGCTTCGCTCCGTCCGGGATGACCCGCGCCGCTTACGAGGAGGTATCGGCTCGCTCCGCTGGCTCGTCCAGTTCGACCGGCGGCGCGTTGACCCCACGCCAGCGGCCATAGGCCCAGGGCTTGTACCAGGCTCCCTCCGGCGGCAGCTCCTCGCAGACAATGTCGATCCCCGACGTGCCGAGCGGCGTGCAGCGGCAGATGCGCGCGAAGCCGACCCAGCCGCCGGCCCAGAGGCCGTGCCGCTGGATCGCCTCGTCGGTATATTCCGAGCAGGACGGCCAGTGCCGGCATTGCCGGCCGATCAGCAGGGACAGGCTGAGCTGGTAGCCGCGGATCAGCAGATGCGCGCCCCGGCGCGGCAGGCGCATAAATGCCCGTCGCCATGAAAGGCTTTTTTCAGCATGTTTAGGCAAGTATGACTCGGCTGAACCCTGCCGACTCCCTCCAGCCGAACTTCCATCGCCCCTCTTCGATCCCGCCTTCCCAGATCCTGGTCATGATGCGCGCACGCTTCCTTGCCTCCGCCACCGCCCTCTGCGGGCCGCTGCTCGCTCTCGCCCTGGCTACGCCCGCGGCGGCACAGCAGCGAGCCTATCTGATCTGGCTCGACGCCGCCAAAATCGACGTCACCAAGGTGATGGGCCTGCCCCCGGCACAGAACTCGCCGGAGCATCGCGCCGAGTTCGAGAAGGTGCTCGCCCTCTCCTCGGCCCGCACGCCGGAGCGCGAGAAGCAGGCTATCGCCGACCAGTACCAGACGTTCAATGCCTTCCTGAAAGGCATGGACCACAACTATATCGACGGCACCCATCGCGAAACGCGGCTGCTGATGCGCGAGGCGCAGGTCGAGCTCGCCATCCTCCTGAAGAGCGTCAACCGCCTGACCAGCCGCATCCGGCCGTTCCAGATGTGGAACAAGGTCAGGGTCAAGCCCTGCCCCGGCGGACGGCCGGAAGGAACCTCCTTCCCCTCGGCACATGCCGCGACCGCGGCGCTCTATGCCACGCTGCTCTCGGACGCTGTCCCCGAGCTCGCCGACAAGTTCGAGGAGCGGGTGAAAAGCTATGACGAAAGCCGTCTCATCTGCGGCTTCCACTATCCCACCGACCTGGAAGCCGGCGACAAGATCGGCCGCGTCGTCGCCAAGGCGCTGCTGGCAGAGAAGGCCTTCAAGGTCCGCTATGACGAGACGAAGCCGGAAATCCGCCAGGCGTTCGGGCTGAAATAACCTTCAGCCCGCCACCGTCTCGCGCCGCTTCGCCTCGATCTGGCCGATCGCGTCGACCACCGCGTCGAAGGTCAGCATGGTCGAGGCGTGGCGCGCCTTGAAGTCGCGCACCGGCACGAGCACGGAGAGGTCCGCCCATTTTCCAGGCGGCGGCTCCGCTCCCTCCTTGAGGATCGCGCGGGCCTGCTCGCGGACCTCGCGCAATTCGGCGGCAGTCGAGCCGACGACATGGCGCGCCATGATCGAGGACGAGGCCTGGCCGAGCGCGCAGGCACGGACATCGTGGCCGAAGCCGGTGACGACATCCTCGTCCATGGTCAGGTCGATCGTGACCGTCGAGCCGCAGAGGCGCGAATGGGCCGTCGCCGTCGCATCGGGCGCCGATAGGCGCTCGAGCAGCGGGATGTTTCCTGCCAATTCCAGGATTCGCTTGTTGTAGACGTCGTTCAGCATGGGTTGCCCCGGCCGGGGTCTGGAGTTGCCGGCTTTCGCAACCAATATAGAGTGCCGATGCGCTCTTAGGGAGAGCGTGTCATTTCGCTGGACGAGCGGGCGAACTTGTCTGACCTGCCGGTCGCAAGACCGGTGCAACCGAAACGGGAGGCTCCACATGGATAATGTGGTTAAGTCCTTGTCCGTAGAGCGGGCGCGCAGCCCCTCCGCAGACAAGTTCATCATCACCCAGCCGACGCAGGTCGAGGCCGAGGAGGCCGTGCGCACGCTGATCCGCTGGGCCGGCGACGATCCGTCGCGGGAGGGGTTACTCGATACGCCGCAGCGCGTCGCCAAGGCCTATCGTGAGTTCTACAAGGGCTATCGCGAGGACGCGGGCGACATGCTCGAACGGGTCTTCGAGGAGGTCGACGGCTACAAGGACATGGTCCTCGTCCGCGACATCCCGTTCTATTCGCATTGCGAGCACCACATGGTGCCCTTCGTCGGCAAGGTCCATATCGGCTATTACCCGAACGGTGGCGTCGTCGGCCTGTCGAAGCTGGCCCGCGTCGTCGAGGTCTATGCACGCCGCCTGCAGACGCAGGAGACGATGACGGCGCAGATCGCCCAGGCGATCGAGCGGACGCTCAAACCGGGCGGCGTCGCCGTCCTGGTCGAGGCCGAGCACATGTGCATGTCGATGCGCGGCGTGCAGAAGCAGGGCTCATCGACGATGACGACGCAGTACACCGGCCGCTTCCGCGATCCGGCCGAGCAGGTGCGCTTCTTCACCATGGTGAAGTCGCCGGGGCTGTGAAGCGACAGCACCCGTCGTCCACACGTCATGCTCGGGCTTGACCCGAGCATCTCGGAAACCGGTGTCTTCTGGGCCTGAGATTCTCGGGTCTGCGCTTCGCTCCGCCCGAGAATGACGGAGAGGCGATGACGGCGCGCTTTCCGCGTCCTATATGCGAGGCGCTACTCTCAGGATCCTCTCATGACCGCCTTCCCCACCCTTTCAGCCAAAGCCGAGATCGAAGAGGGCCCGGTCCTTGCCCCCAAGTTCGATCGCGACGGCCTCGTCACCTGCGTCACCACCGACGCTGTGACCGGCGAGGTGCTGATGGTCGCGCATATGAGCGCCGAATCGCTGCGCCTGAGCATCGAGACTGGCGAAGCCTGGTACTGGTCGCGCTCGCGCCAGGCGCTCTGGCGCAAGGGCGAGACCTCCGGGCAGTTGCAGAGCATCGTCGAGATGCGGATCGACTGCGATCAGGACGCGATCTGGATCAAGGTCAATGTCGGCGGCGATGGCGGCTGCTGCCACACGGGCCGCCATAGCTGCTTCTATCGGGTTAAGCCGGTCGGCACCGCCGCGGACGGACCACTGACCTTCTGACCCGCCGCGGCCTGCTTCGTTGGCAATCCTTTCACCAAGCTTTCATGTTTCCTTCAAAAGCGACTGATAGCCGCCTAGGGTCCCGGCGCCGTTCATCTTTCGCTCATCGGCTGGCGTGATCCTGAGGTCCTCCCGCGGAGGGATCGCGCCGATGAGACTGGAGAACATCGCCAGACGGGCCTTTGGATTTGGCGGCGGCGGAGCTGCGATGAACGATCTCGTTTCAGAACCCGCTCCGCGCCTTAGCCGGCCGCGGATCGGCCTCGCCCTCGGCGGCGGCGCCGCGCGCGGCTGGGCGCATATCGGCGTCCTCGATGTCCTCACCGAGGCGGGCTACGCGCCCGAAGTGATCGCCGGCACCTCGATCGGCGCGGTGGTCGGCGGCTGCTACGCCGCCGGTAAGATGGAGCCGCTGCGCGAATTCGCGCTCGGCCTGACCAAGCGCCGCGTCGTCGGGCTGATGGATTTCCATCTCGGTGGCGCCGGGTTGATCTCGGGCGGCCGACTGAAGCGCCTGCTCGAACGCGACCTCGCCGGCCTGCAGATCAGCGATCTCAGGCAGACTTACGCCGCCGTCGCAACCGAACTCGGCACCGGCCATGAGATCTGGCTGACCCGCGGCTCGCTGGTCGACGCACTGCGCGCCTCCTACGCGCTGCCCGGCGTATTCGACCCGGTGAAGCTCGGCGGTCGCTGGCTGATGGATGGGGCGCTGGTCAACCCGGTGCCGGTCACGGTGGCGCGTGCGCTCGGCGCCGACGTCGTGCTCTGCGTCAATCTGAACAGCGACATGACCGGCCGCGGCACGGTGATCCAGTCCTACGGCGCCGATCCGGACCCGGAGCCGGCGCCCGAGCAGCGCCCGGCGACCGGCTGGTTCGGCGGCATGCGCGAGCGCATGCGCGGCATCGTCGGCAAGGCCAATCACGAGCAGCAGCCGGGCCTCGCCGGCGTGATGATCGACGCCTTCAACATCACCCAGGATCGAATCTCGCGCTCGCGTCTCGCCGGCGATCCACCCGATGTGATGATCGGCCCCAAGCTCGGCCGCGTCGGCCTGTTCGACTTCCACCGCGCCGACGAAGCGATCGCGCTCGGCCGGCAAGCGGCGGAACGCGCGCTGGACGAGATCGCCGCGATCGTCGCAGCCAACCACCTGCCGCTGAACTAGCGGCAGGTCGCGACTCGGTGCCTCACGCCATCGCGATATAGTCGCGCATCGCCCGGCTCTCGGCCTCGATCTCGGCAACGCGATGCTTGACCACGTCGCCGATCGAGACGATGCCGGCGACCCGGCCGTTATCGACCACCGGCACATGCCGGAAGCGGCCCGAGGTCATGATCTCCATCAGATCGTCGACGCTGGTGTCCGGCCGGCAGGTCACAACCTTGGCGGTCATGGCCCGCGACACCGGCGTCTCCAACGCCGCGGCGCCATCCGTGCCCAAGGCCTTGATGATGTCGCGCTCCGACAGGATGCCGAGCAGACTGCCATCGGCGCCGGTCACAACCACCGCGCCGATCCGCTTCTCCGCCAAGGTCCGCGCCGCTTCGCCAAGCGTCCGGTGGGGCTGCACCGAGATCACCTCTGCGCCCTTGTTGCCGAGAATATGAACGACGTTCATCGACTTCTCCTCCAACGGTAGCGGCACCGTTGACCGGTGCTCGTTTGATGGGTTCGACGGAAGCAGCGCCGGAACGCGGATCGTTGCGTCCGCGATACGACGCCAGCTTGGACTCATTCGACTGTGAGCGAAGTCTGAGGCGACGGCAAGGCGCTCGCGTCGAAAGCCTGCGCGCTGCGGTTGCGGCTAGAGACAGATTCACCGATCAGCTTGCGATGCCAGCTGATCGGAGCGTGCTCTAGAGCCGGATGATTTCAGATGGAATCGCAAAGCGATGCCATCTGAAATCTGAATCCGTCTCTCATCAAAGAGTTAGAGCAGGATCTATGCGAAAAACCGGTTCCCACTTTTTCGCATCCTGCTCTAGCGGCGGACCGGCCCCCGATCGAGCAGCGGGAACAGCAGAAGCCCGGCGAGGAAGCCGCCGATATGCGCCTCCCAGGCGATGCTGGTCTCCTCGCCGAGGATCGGCACCAGCCCGGCACCGAACAGGATGTTGGTGACGAACCAGATCACCACGAACAGCAACGCCCGCGAATTGCGCCAGAGACCGCCGAGCCGCTCGGCCGGAATCGCACGGACCACCTCGTCATGGCCAAGCCCGCCGAAATGCACGCCCGGCGAGAAGACGAAGCGGATCGCCGCAGCCGTCGCGCCCGAGACACCGGCCGAAGCGCCAACCAGCGGCAAGACGTCGAGCTCGCGCGACCACCAGTGCAACAGGGCACCGGCGATCGTGGACACCGCCATCAGCAGCAGAAAGCGCCCAGCCCCGAGCCGGCGTGCCACCGGACTGCCGAAGGCGGCCAGCCAGACGACGTTCGAGACCAGATGCAGCCAGGAGCCATGCAGCAGCCCATAGCTGAGCAGGGTCCAGAGCTGGCCGCCGCCATCGGCCAGCAGCAGGCGGACCAATTGCAGGCGCTGGACGAAATCGGGCGTGCCGGAGGTGCCGAGCGAGCGGGCGATCTCCTCCAGGCGCTCCGGAGCGAACCAGAGCGTCAAGCGCGCCGGCACGAAAGACAGCCAGGAGACGAGCAGGAAATCGTCGCGCTCGCTGAGCAGCTCGCGTGCGCCCTGGATCAGCGCCAGGGCCGCGATCAGCCAGACGATGACGCCGGGCAGATTGAAGACCGGCTCGCGCACTGGCGGGCCATATGGATCGTCTGGGTTCGCCGACATCGCGACCTCACTGGCGCATGGGCCTGCGGCAGGCAACAGAAAAGGGGAGAGCGAGCGCTCTCCCCTTTCCTCCCCGGCCGGTCACGCCCCCGCGCCTCCGCCTTTTCCCGTGAGCCCGGACGCTTGGTGCGGGCTCGAATTCGACAGGAGATTTATGCGGCATTTTAGGGATCTTCCACAAGCTTAACCGTTGCTTAACCTTAACGACCCCTGCCGCCTCCCCCTGTCCGGGTCGCGTGGCAAGACGGCATGCGGGCTGCGTCCTGCCGATTCGCAAGGGCCCGACAGTCCCCAGCTCGAACGAAAGCGATCCGATTTGAAACGCCTTCGCACGAACAGGGACAGCGCAGACCGGACTGGACACGACATGAAGAATCCGAGCACCCGCCTGGTTTTCGACTACTGGGACATGCTGCGCGGCGACCGGAGCGCCCCCGAACGGGGCGAGATCGAGCCGGGCGCACTGCGCCATGCGCTGGCAGACACCTTCGTGCTGGAGAACGAGCCGATCGGGCCGGTCTTCCGCCTGGCCGGAACGCGGCTCTGCGCCCTGTTCGGGCGCGAACTGCGCGGGCGCGCCTTCGCGGCGCTCTGGCCCGATGTCGAGGCGCAGGGCGACATGCGCCGCCTGGTCCAGACCGTGATGGACGAAACTGCGGGCGCCGTCGCCGGGCTTTCGGCCCAGACGCAGAACGGCGCGAGCGTCCATCTCGAGCTGCTGCTGCTGCCACTGCGCTATCGCGGACGGACGCATGCCCGCATCCTCGGCGCGTTCTCGCCGGCGCTGTCGCCGGAATGGCTCGGCCTCGATACACTCGAATCGATGCGGATGATCTCGCTCAGGATGATCTGGCCCGATGCGCGCACGCAGCGCCCGACCGAAGCTGCTGCCCAGGACAAGCGGCCGAAGCTGATGCTCCTACCCGGTGGACGTGTGTGAGAACGCTCTAACGTGCTCTTAACCCGCGAGCCGGTAGCATCACTCTGGTAGAAACAGAGTTTGCAATGCTCACGGCGCCCCACAATCCAAAGACGGGCTCGGTCCCGGTCGAGCGCCGGCGCCATCAGCGCATGAAAGTCGTCCTGCTTGGACGCTACATGCTGCCCAACCGCATGGAATATCCCTGCCAGACCACCGACATCTCGCCGGGCGGCCTGCACATGGTCGCGCCGGCCAAGCCGATGATCGGTGACCGCGTCATTGTCTACCTGGAGCATCTCGGACGAATCGAGGGCACGGCGGTACGCACCACCCCCGCCGGATTCGCGATGACCATCACCGCGACAAGCCGCAAACGCGAGAAATTCACCGCACAGCTGACCTGGCTCGCCAATCGCGACGAGCTCGGCCTGCCCGAGGATCGGCGCCATGAGCGCATCATCCCGCGCAACCCGCGCTGCATCATTACCCAGGAAGACGGCAGCGAGCATGCGGTCCGGCTGATCGACATCTCGCTCTCGGGCGCAGCCTTCGCCAGCGATCACCAATTCGAGATGGGCACGGCGGTCCGGCTCGGCAGTACCGCGGCGATGATCGTGCGCCGCTTCGACGGCGGCTACGCCGCCCAGTTCCGCATGCCGCTCTCGGCCGACGTGCTCGACGAGAATCTCGAGCTCTGAGCGCGGACCAGCGCTTCTTTCCTTTCAGCTTAACCTTCAAGACAATCCAGGCAGCGCTGCATCTCGCGTTCACGCAGACCGCGCAGCGGCTCGCCATGGTTCGCAGCTCCTGCGATCTGCGGTAGAAAAAGTCCCCGCGAAGCCCCTCTTCGCATGTGGGAAAGCGACGCGGACGAAGGCCAGCCCGGCCGTAGAAGGCGCGGGGGCGACCAACTCTCCCCGACGACCAATGGCAATCTCTCTCCCTGCTCGCGCTCCGGCCGGAAAATGGGGCGGCCCAGCCCTGTCTTAGCCGCCGGGCGCTGCAATCCTTGACCAGGTATTACGGGCCTCACCTCTATGGTTAAGAGACTAGACGGTTAAGAAAACGCATAGTTAATGATCTCTGACACGAGCGCTAAGAAATCTTACCATCGATTTTATACCTTATTTTCTGTAAGTACTTTGATCTTCAATAGGCTCGATTTCAGTAAAATTGCGCGCTTTCATTTCAAGCGATCTCTACAGCCCAAGAGCATGGTCGTTCCCGGGACAGGAAAGGGGACGACATGTTTTCGGGTTTTCGGGGATTTCGCGGCCTGGCCGCTGCTACCATCATTACCCTCGCCGGCGTGACCGGCGCTGAGGCGCAGCAGACGAGCGGCGTGCCGGTCGCCAGCGCGCCGATCGTCGCCGGCGGCGAGGCCCGGGCGCCTTACGCCTGGGTCGACTTCTGCAAGCGCAGCCCAAGCGAATGCGCCGTCGACACCCGCGAGGCAGAGCAGATCGAGCTGACGGCCAAGACCTGGAAGCTGATCGTCGCCGCCAATCTCAAGGCCAATCGCGAGATCGAGGCCGTCACCGACCAGGACCATTGGGGCGTGGTCGACCGCTGGGATATCCCGACCGACGGCAAGGGCGACTGCGAGGACTATGTCCTGCTGAAGCGCCAGCGCCTGGCCGAGGCCGGCCTGCCACGCCGGGCCATGCGCGTCACCGTCGTGATCGACGAGGAGAATGCCGGCCATGCCGTGCTGATGATCCGCACCGACCGCGGCGATTTCATCCTCGACAACAAGCGCAACGCGATCCTGCCGTGGAGCCAGACCGGCTACACCTACGTCAAGCGCGAATCCCAGGCCCGTACAGGCTGGGCCTCGCTCGGCGGCCTCTCGACCTCGACGGTGGCTTCGCTGCGCTGAACCAGACAACGCGTCGGGCGGGGACGAAACCCGGCGCGAATACGAGACCGGCGAAGTCTAGACGGGCTTCGCCACCAGACGACGAGTCCGGTCACGTCCCCACCCACCCGTCCCCGACCGGGCATCGTCCAGGGCCGGCTCCTTCCCCGGGAGCCGGCCCGCTTCTTTTTTGAAGGTAGCGGAACTGCGGAGCAGAGCGGTCAGTCGATCCGCTTCATGCCCTTGGCGAATTGCTTCCAGCGCTCGGAATAGCCTGCAGCCGAGGCACGCAGGCCCGCGGCCACCGCTTCGTCGAGCGTGCGGATCGCGCGCGCCGGCGAGCCGACGATCAGCGAATTGTCCGGAAATTCCTTGCCCTCGGTCACCAGCGCATTGGCGCCGACCAGGCAGTTCCGGCCGATCTTCACATGGTTGAGCACGGTCGCGCCCATACCGATCAGGCTGTTCTCGCCGATGATGCAGCCATGCAGGATGGCGCGGTGGCCGATGGTGCAGCCGGCGCCGATCCTGAGCGGCGCGCCCATGTCGGTGTGGAGCACGCAGCCTTCCTGGATGTTCGTGGCCTCGCCGATCTCGATCCACTCATTGTCGCCGCGCAGCACCGCGCCGAACCAGATCCCGACATCCTTCGCCAGCCGGACGCGGCCGATCACGTGGGCGTCGGGCGCCAGCCACCACTGCCCTTCCGGCGGCGTCTCGGGCTCGGTCCCGTCGAGCGAATAGAGCGGCATGGCGTATCCTCCGAAGTTTCATTTAGAGCTCTTCTGGCGAATACAAATCGCCTCCAAAGCTCTATCTCTTTGGTTTCTCGCAATTCCGCGCGCAAAAACCGCTACGCACTTTTGCTGGAATTGCTCTGGAGGATTGCAGGGCCGGCGCCCTGCCCGTCAAGCGGCGCCAAGCATCATCAGCATGTCGAGCACGACCCGGCCGCTGATCAGGCTCCAGAGCGAGGCGATCATGCTCGCGGCCATGACGAAGAAAAACGGCCGCCCTTCGATCCGCCGGCCGCGCACCGTGTTGCGCAGGATCAGGAAGGGCGCGCTGAACACCACCACCGGCACACTCGCCACCGCGCCGACACCACCGCTTTGCAGCAGCTCGAAGCCGACGCGCTTCTGCGTGAACAGTTCGAAGGCGCTCGCCAGCAACCCGGCGAAGGCGAAGCCGAGGACCAGCGATTTCAGGGCTTCGATGGCAGATGGTTCGAGCGTCACGGACACGGCTTCCAGCGGCTGCTGGCGAACCATGGCGCAAGGTCGCTCAACGCGGAAGCGAAGCTTTAACCAATGGTTAACCACGCCGGCCCGGACATGGTTTACGGGGTGTTAAGGCGGCTCTGGTTGAGTCTCCGGACAGGGCCACGCATCGGCCCCCACGGACGAATCCGATGAGCCTCTACGCCGCGCCCGACCAGGGCCAACCGCTCAGCAGCGCCACCGATGTCGCAGCGCTGATCCGCAATCATCTGAAGCGTCGCCCAGCGCCGGTCTTGCCGCGCGGCGACCGGGCGTTGCTGCGGCTTGCAGCCGCCATCGTCGTCCTCGGGCTCGCCGGCACCGGCCTTGCCCTGTTCGCCACCCGCCCCAATCCCGACGCCGGCACCGACCTGCAGGCGTCGCGGGTCGGCGAGGTCGTGCTGGCGATCCCGGAAAACCTGACCGGCGCCGATGGCGAGGATGGACGCCTGGTCGGCATGGCACGCCTGCGACTGGACTGGCCGAGCCTCGGGCCGGTGATGCCCGACACCAGGCACCGTCTGCTGGTGACCTTGAGCCCGCCGGACAAGGTCAACGAGCCGGCAACGCAGCTCTCGACCTATGCCCGTTTCCTGACGCCGACGGTCTGGTCCAATCCGGGCGGGCTGGTGGTGCGCGGCTTCCGCAAGGGCTCGCCCTATGAGGGCGACGAGCTCTACGTCTCGGTGCCGGATGCGCGCGGCTTTGCGGCGCGTTGCCCGGTCGAGACCGCCCAGAGCGGCCTCGACGAGCCTTGCCGCGTGACCTTCCGCCATCGCGGCGTCGATGTGAACATCCGCTTCCCGCGCGCCATCGTGGCCGACTGGCAGATCATGCTCGGCGGCGTGCGCCGCACGATCGACGGGCTGATGCGCTGAGCGCAGCCCTGCGATCTCAATCCTCGAGATCGACGTCGAGGATCGCCATGGTGAAGTTGAACGAGCGGTCGCCGTCCTCGTCGTCGACATGGATGATGCCGATGAACTCGTCGGCGAGGTAGACCTCGGCCGAATCGGTCTTCTTCAGCCGCGCGCGCACGCTGATATTGTGGTTGGCGAAGGTGCGACGGAGATAGGCTTCGAGCTTGGCGAGTTCGGTCTTGTCCACGGTAACGATCCTTATGTGTGGCGCGGACGGATGCCACGCGTGAGCCGCGAGGGCAAGGACGAAGGCGTTTCCGCCAACAATGCATGGCTCCTGCGCTTCGCGGCGCTGACGCGGCATCATCGCCTGTGCCAAGCTTCGGTTCAGCCCGCCTAAGGATGGATTCCCCGATGAAGCCCTGGTTGCCCGCCGCGCTCGACTATGTCGCAAGCTGGCTCGAATTCCAGCGCCGCCTCCATGACCAGCCCGGCTGCGCGGTCGCGATCGCCGACGATGGCGAGATCGTCCTCGAAGCCGCCTTCGGCAGCGCCGACCTCTCGACCGGCGAGGCGCTGACGCCGCGCCATGGCTTCCGGATCGCCTCGCATTCGAAGAGCTTCACCGCCGCCGGTATCTTGCGCCTCGCCGAACAAGGGCACCTGCGGCTCGACGACAAGGCCGGCGCCTATGTCGAGGGCCTGCACCCCGAAGTCGCGGCGGTGACGCTGACGCAGCTTCTCTCCAACAGTGCCGGGCTCCTGCGCGACGGCGTCGACTGCGGCCAGTTCTTCGATCGCAAGCCCTATCTGCGCAAGGACGAGCTGCTTGCCGACCTCGCCAGGCCGCCTGTCTTCCCGGCTTCGCAGCGCCTCAAATATTCCAATCACGGCTTCGGCCTGCTCGGCCTCGTCATCGAAGCGGTGACCGGCGAGCCTTACGCCGACTGGATCGCCCGCGAGATCGTCACGCCTGCCGGGCTGAAGGAGACCAGGCCCGACATCACGCTCTGGAACGGGCCGATGGCGAAGGGCCATAGCGGCACGCAGCCGCTCGGCCGGCGTGTGGTGATCCCGGCCGACAATCCCGGCAACGCCATGGTCTCGGCCGCCGGCTTCGTCGCGACCGCGGCCGATATCGCCCGCTACATTGCCCAGCTTTCCCCCAAGGCCGAGCGCAGCGTGCTGTCAGAGCTCAGCCGCCGCGAGATGACGCGCCGGCTCTGGCCCGACGCCGAGAGCAGCCTGGGGCGCCATTACGGCCTCGGCACCATATCGGGCGGCGGCGATGGCTGGGACTGGGTCGGCCATTCCGGCGGCTTCCAGGGCTTCATCACCCGCACCGCCACCGTGCCTGAACAGGGCCTCACCGTCTCGGTCCTGACCAATGCCATCGACGGCC
Organism: Bosea sp. 29B; assembly: GCF_902506165.1. NCBI lineage: Bacteria > Pseudomonadati > Pseudomonadota > Alphaproteobacteria > Hyphomicrobiales > Alloboseaceae > Allobosea > Allobosea sp. 29B. The sequence goes on along the minus strand of NZ_LR733817.1, from coordinate 4,462,656 downwards.
TCGCCCACCCCTGGCTCGACGGCGTGATCCAGATTTTCCGGACCTTCGCCGAACATGGCGCGCCGACGCCAGCGACCGAGCGCTGGCGCAAGCGCCTCTGGACGATCTGGGGCGCCGGCGACCTCGTGCCGGTCGACGGCAAGGTGCTGATGGCCAATCCGGCGCTGTACAACCCCTTCTTCGACGCCGGCGAGATCGTGCCGGAGGGCGAGGACCAGGGCCGCATCGTCAAAGCCTCGGCCTTCGCCAGCCCGGGCGAGCCGGCCCGCCTGGTCCGCAATGCGGCGGGTGAGATCGAAGCGGCCTGGCTCGGCGCCGCGCAGGTGATCGGGGAAGAGGCGCTGCGCTCCGAAATGCTGGAGCGGTATGACCAGCGTCATGCTCGGGCTTGACCCGAGCATCTCAGGCCGGAAGAGGCGCCACACAGCGCCTTCTCGTCACGAGATTCTCGGGTCTGCGCTGCGCTTCGCCCGAGAATGACGCGCTACGACGTCACCTCACATAATGCAGCTTCCCAAACCGCCGGCGGAAGGCCGTCACATCGCGGGCGATCGCCTCGTCCGGGCGCGCACCCGACAACCCGTCGGCAATATAGCCGGCGAGCTCGGGCATGTGCTCGGGCTTCATGCCGAAGCGGACGATCTCGGGCGTGCCGAGCCTGAGGCCGTTGACGTCGCCGTCGACCTCCGCGATCGGCAGGCCAATGCCGCAGCTCAGAATATTGACGGCACGCAGCCGCTTCGCCGCCGCCTGCCCGCCACCATAGGACGCCGCCTCGATCGCGAACTGGTGGGAGGTGGTCATGCCGCGATCGCGGGCGAAAACAGGCACCTGCCGCTCCGTGAGAGCCTCGGCGAGCGCCTTTGCCGTCGCCGCCATCATCGCGGCGTAGTCGCGGCCGAACTCCTGCCAGTCCATCATGGTGATCGCCAGCGCCGCCGATTTCGCCGCATCGAAATTGGCGGTGAGGCCAGGATAGGCGATCGCGTCGAGCTTCTCGGCGAGGCCGGCATCGTTGGTGACGATCAGGCCGGAGGGCGGGCCGCCCAGGCTCTTATAGGTGCTCATCGTCATGACGTGAGCGCCCTCCTCCAGCGGCTGCTGCCAGCCGTGGCCAGCGATCATGCCGGAGAGATGGGCGGCGTCGAACAGCACGATCGCGCCGACCTCGTCGGCGATGGCGCGGATCTCGCGGATCGGATGCGGGAACAAATTGAGGCTGCCGCCGATGCTGATGACTTTCGGCCGAAGCCGCCGCGCATCCTCGCGCAGCTTCTCGACATCGACCGTGTAGCCCTCGGCATCGATCGGCGCGGGATGGGTGACGACGCCATAGAGCCCGGCAGCGCCGGCACCGTGATGGGTGACATGGCCGCCGATCGCGGGCGGCGGTGCGATCACGACATCGCCGGGCCTGGCCGCCGCCATGAAGACATAGAGATTGGCGATCGCACCGGACGGCACGCGGATCTCGGCATAGGACGCGCCGAAGACCTGCGCTGCAAGCTCGGCCGCCATCACCTCGATCTGCTCGATCGCCTCGAGGCCCATCTCGTATTTGTCGCCGGGATAGCCGAGCGAGGGGCGCGTGCCGAGTCCCTGCCCCAGCACCGCCTCGGCGCGCGGGTTCATGACGTTCGTTGCCGGGTTGAGGTTGACGCAGTCGCGCTCGTGGATGGTGCGGTTCTCGACGACGAGGTTGGCGAGCCTCTCCTCGCGCGCCGCGCGGTCCTGGCCGGCGACCTCACCGGCGATCCCCTGCACATAATCCTCGCTCGCCGCCGGCACCCAGCCGCGCCGCGCCAGTTTCACCGTCATCGCCATCCCCGCAGAGTGTTGTTTCGTGCGGCCATTGCAGCGATTTGCAGACGCTTGTGCAAACCAGTTATCGTCGCCGGCAGGGCTAGAAAATCTAGGCCTGAAACCTCGTGCCGCCCATGCCCGTCAGACCGCCCCGCCCGCCCTTGCCACCGCTCAATGCGCTGCGTGCCTTCGAGGCCGCGGCGCGGCTCGGCAGCTTCTCGCGGGCGGCCGAGGAGATCGGGGTGACGCAAGGCGCCATCGCCCAGCAGGTTCGGCATCTCGAAGCCTTTCTCGGCCTGACTCTGTTCCGGCGACTGCCGCAGGGCGTCGCGCTGACCGAGGCCGCCCGGGACGCGCGTCCCCGGCTCAGCGCCGCCTTCGACGCGCTCGCTTTGACCGTGCAAGAGCTCAAGGCGAGCCATGCCGGCCGGGCGCTCGCCATCGCTGCCCTGCCCTGCATCGCCCAGCTCTGGCTATCGCCGCGCCTGCCGGCGCTGCAGCAGGCCTTTCCCGGCCTCGCCGTCTCGATCAGCGCGATGGAGGAACCACCGGCAGGCCGGCACGAGAGTTTCGATCTGGCGCTGTTCTACCTCGCCAAACCGCCGATCAACGCGCTCACGCTTGGCGAGGACAGCCTGTTCCCGGTCTGCGCCCCCGCCCTCGCCCGCAAGCTGCGCACACCGGCCGATCTCGCCGGCCAGACCCTGCTGCACGACGCAGTCTGGCGCAGCGACTGGGCGCGCTGGCTGAGTCATGCCGGTGTGGGCGGGATCGATCCCGGTCGCGGCCCGTCCTATTCGCTCTATGCGCTGGCGCTCGATGCGGCGCTCGGCGGCGCTGGTGTTTTGATCGGTCGCAGGAGCCTCATTGCGCCCTATCTCGCCGATGGGCGGCTGGTTGCCCCCTTCGCCGACGAGCTTCCCAGCAGCGACCGTCTGACCATGCTGCTCCCGCCAGCTGGCAAGCCGCATCCGCGACGCGCCGAACTCGTCGCCTGGCTGGAAGCCAATGCCTGACCAGACCTGTTGGACACCCGGTGCACGCCATGGCTGAAGGATGATGCAGCGGGAGCGGGCAAGTCGGTAGGGATCGCTTCCGTGATCTGTTAGCTTGCGGAACAGGCGATCCTCCCGTGAAGCACACACGGCGGTGCCGACGGCCAGTATCGCAATTGACGGCATTTGCTCCGGACGACTGCCATGAAAGCTGTCGGACGCTGTCTGATCGCGGGCGCTGCCGCGCTCGTGTCATCCTTACCTCTCGAAGCTCGGGCCCGCGACGAGACGATCGAGCGCCTGCGCCTCGGCTCAGGCTTCGAAATCGTCATCGGTGAGAAGCAACCCGATCCGGGAGGACGGCTGCTGGAAGCCCTTGCGATCTGGGTCGGCGCGAAGCTGGGGCAGCCGGTCCCCGCCTCCTTGCCGAGGCTCGTCTTCAAACGAGCTGACCAGGTCGCCGTGCTGCGATTCAAGCAATATGCGTCAGAAATCGTAACGCAACGCGCTCAGCCAACCATCATCTCGATCTACGATTCACGCGAGAACACCATCTATCTGAGAGACACATGGAGCGGCGCGACGGCAGCGGACCTGTCTGTCCTGGTCCACGAACTGGTTCATCATTTTCAGGAAGTGCATCAGGCAAAATTCGAATGCGACGCAGCGCGCGAGGCCGCAGCTTTCGAACTGCAGGAGAAGTGGCTGAGACTCTTCGGGGAATCACTCGAGGAGGATTTCCAGATCGATCCATTCACACTCCTGGTCAGGACATCCTGCGGGATGTGAGATCGACGTTTCCACGCGTCGTGGCGCCGACATTGTCCGGATCACAGCCCGGCGCTGGAGGGGGCATCCCCTGCCGAATCTCAATGGGGTCGAGGCCTCAGCGGCAACCTGTCAAAACAAAAAGGGGCGGCATTTCTGCCGCCCCTCTGAACGAATGTTCTGTCTGGCGCCGATCAGCGCTTCGAGAACTGGAAGCTGCGGCGGGCCTTGGCCTTGCCGAACTTCTTGCGCTCGACCACGCGCGAGTCGCGGGTCAGGAAGCCTTCCTTCTTGAGCGGACCACGCAGCTCGGGCTCGTAGAAGGTCAGAGCCTTGGAGATGCCGTGACGGACCGCGCCGGCCTGGCCGGAGAGGCCGCCGCCCTTGACCGTGACGATAACGTCGTACTGGGTCATGCGATCGACCAGCATCAGCGGCTGCTGCAGGATCAGGCGCAGCACCGGACGGGCGAAGTAGACTTCCTGGTCACGGGTGTTGACCGTGATCTTGCCGGAACCCGGCTTGATCCAGACGCGGGCGATGGCGTTCTTGCGCTTGCCAGTGGCATAGGCGCGGCCCTGCGCATCGACCTTCTTGACGTGGACGGGAGCCTCGGGCTGGACGCCCTTGGCGACCTGACCGAGCTGCTCGAGAGACTGGAGAACCTCGGCCATCGTCAGACCCTCGCGTTCTTGCGGTTGAGCGCCGCGACGTCGAGCGCCTCGGGCGACTGGGCGGCATGCGGATGCTCAGAGCCCTTGTAGACGCGCAGATTGCCGAGGATCTGGCGGAAGAGCGGGCCACGCGGCAGCATGCGCTCGACAGCCTTCTCGACGATACGCTCGGGGAAGCGACCTTCGAGAATGAACTTGGCGGAGCGCTCCTTGATGCCGCCGGCATAGCCGGTGTGATGGTAGTAGATCTTCTGGTCGCGCTTGCGACCGGTCAGCACCACCTTGTCGGCGTTGATGACGATGATGTTGTCGCCGCAGTCGACATGCGGGGTGTAGGCGGCCTTGTGCTTGCCGCGCAGACGCATCGCCACCAGGGAGGCGAGACGGCCGACGACGAGCCCGGAGGCGTCGATCACAACCCACTTCTTCTCGACATCGGCGGGCTTGAGCGAGATGGTCTTCATCGCGGCACCCTTCGGCTGCTTGAAAAAAGGACAAGCCGCCGGCAGGCCGGCGGCGGTGTGGGGGCTGGATAGGCGGCTACCCCAGCGATGTCAAGCAGAGATAATGAGCGCCTTCGGACAAAAACGCATTGTTTTCAGATCGATACGCGAAGAGGTATCAGGATACCGCAATTATCTCTCTGCCGGGATCGAATAGGTGCCCGTGGCGTGGCAGACCATTTCGCTCTCGCCTTGCGAATAGAGGCAGACCTCGCCGATGGCGAGGCGCTTGCCGAGCTTGAGCAGCTTCGCCTCACCGATCAGCGCCGCCTGCCCCGGCTTGCGCAGGAAATTGTAGTTGAGGCTCGTGGTCACCGCGAGCGCGACCGGGCCGATCTGGGCGAGGATCGCGACATAGAGAGCAAGATCGGCCAGCGCCATCATGGTCGGGCCGGAGATGGTGCCGCCCGGCCGCAGGTGCTTCTCATGGTAGTCGCAGCGCATGCGCGCGCTGAGCGGCCCGACCTCCTCGACGAAATAGGTGCGCCCGCCATAGTGGAGCTGCGGGAAGACCTGATCGAGATAGGCCTCGATCTCGGCGGCGCTCATGCGGGTCGTCATCGTGCGGAAAACCGGGGTCTGATCGGACGTTAGTCCCCTTGCAGCACGGCCCCCGCCTTCCGACAATAGGACAAACAGCGAAAGGCCTGTCGCCATGAACGCCCACGCCAAAGCGCAGATCCTGCTGCGCGAGGATGCCGACGGCATCGCGACGCTGACCCTCAACCGGCCCGAAGCGCGCAACCCGCTGAGCGAGGCGATGCTCGCCGCCCTGTCGGAGACGCTCGCTGCGATCGCGGCCGATCAAAACGTCCGCGCAGTGGTGCTGGCAGCGGCCGGCCCGGTCTTCTCGGCTGGGCACGACCTCAAGGAGATGAGCGCGCGCCGGGCCGATCCCGACCGTGGCCGCGTCTATTTCGCCGACGTCCTCGGACGTTGCTCGGCAACGATGCAGCAGATCACCGCCCTGCCCCAGCCTGTGATCGCTGCGGTCGAAGGCACGGCGACCGCCGCCGGCTGCCAGCTCGTCGCATCTTGCGACCTTGCCGTCGCCGGCGAAGCTGCGCGCTTCTGCACGCCGGGCGTCCATATCGGCCTGTTCTGCTCGACGCCGATGGTCGCGCTCTCTCGCAATCTCTCGGCCAAGCACGCGATGGAGATGCTGCTGCTCGGCGAGATGGTGCCGGCGCAGGAAGCTGCCCGCATGGGCCTCGTCAACCGCGTCGTGCCGGCGGGCGAGGCGCTTGCGGAAGCCAGGCGGCTCGCCGCGATCATCGCCTCGAAATCGGCGGCCACAGTCAAAATCGGTAAACGCGCCTTCTACGAGCAGCGCGAGATGGGGCTGAAGGCAGCCTATGACCACGCCTCGGCGGTGATGGTCGAGAACATGCTGGCACGCGACGCGGAAGAAGGCATCGGCGCCTTCATGGAGAAGCGCCAGCCGGACTGGCGTCACAGCTGAACTGGCGGACCCGTCGCAGGACGAGTCCGCTGGATGGACGCCTATGCGCCTATTTCCGCCCGGTCAGATGCCGAAAAGAAGGATCGGCTCATGTCTTGCCGGTGCCGGTTCGGCTTCGGCTGGAGCGGCCCGCTGCGCCTGCTCGTCGGCCGGCAATTGCAGCACGGTCGCAGTTTGGCCCACCGAGAGGTTGGTCAGCAATTCGATCCGCCCATTCGGCAGTTCGATCGCGTCGTGATGGGCATAGGGCTTGTCGAGATCGATCTGGCGGAAGCGCGCCAGCGTCTCCCCGAGCCGGCGATGCGGCAGGAAGCCGATCGCCCTGTCGCATTCGATCTCGGCCGAGAACACCAGCTCCGTGCCGGGCATGACGCAGACCGCGACGTTAGGCTCACTAACCGCGCAGAACCCGCGGGTGCTCGATCCGGGGAAACCGGTGGTCTTGAGGACGTCGCCGACCTTGGCAGGAGTCGACATAACATGGTGCAGACTGTAGTCGCACATGGCAGGCCCTCCTTACTGATGAAGAGCGGGATTTGCCCCTCACTCCTGAAGATGGGGAACCAGCTTGCCAACGCCATGTTCCGGACATCTGCGCGGCTTTGCCGCTGATTCAGGGAAAGCTGGTAATTCGTTCAATTCGCTGGGATTTTGACTCCGTGAATCACGACGCTTACGACGATGCGCTCATTCGACGCATCCTGCGCGAGGTGAAGGCCGTCGCGCTGGTCGGCGCCTCCGCCAACGAGGCGCGGCCGAGCTGGATTGTCACCAAATACCTGCTCGATCGCGACTATGACGTGATCCCGGTCAATCCCGGCCTCGCCGGGCAGACGCTGCTGGGCAAGACGGTCTACGGCTCGCTGAAGGACATCCCCCGGCCGGTCGACATGGTCGAGATCTTCCGCAACTCGGAGGCAGCCGGACCGATCACCGACGAAGCGCTCGGCCTAGACCCGCTGCCCAAGGTGATCTGGATGCAGCTCTCGGTGCGCAATGACGAGGCCGCAGCCAGGGCCGAGGCCAAGGGCCTCACCGTGATCATGAACCGTTGCCCGAAGATCGAATATGGCCGGCTCTCCGGCGAGATCGGCTGGCAGGGCATTAATTCGCGCATCCTCTCGGCGAAGAAGCCGGTGCTGGCCGGCAAGGGCTTCCAGAAGCTGACGATCAATCGGCCCGGGACGTAAGGCACGCTGAGCCGCGCCAATCCGGCGCCGGAGCACGCCCCAGCGCCAAATCGAGCGCCGCCTCGGCCAGAAGCACCGTCGAATTCAGCGTCGGCAGCGGCGACATTTCGGGGGCGATCAGCAGCGGGATCTCGGTGCAGCCGAGCACGACGGCATCGCAGCCGCGCGCCGCGAGGTCGGCGATGATCCGGACGAACTCGGCCCGCGTCGGCGCGCTGAAGACACCGTTGCACAACTCCTCGAAGATCGCCCGATCGATCAGAGCGCGGTCGTCCGCGGAAGGCAGGCGATGGTCGAGACCATGGCTGTCGAAGGCGCGCGGATAGAGCGTGCTCTCCATCAGCCAGCGCGTTCCGAGCACGCCGACCGTCCTGAAACCGCGCTGGCGCGCCCGCCTGGCCACCACCTCGGCGATATGCAGCCCCGGCAACGCCAGCGGCTCGCCCTCGGCTTCGAGCGCGAGATGCGCGGTGTTGTCCGGGCAGATGAAGAAATCGCAGCCCGCAGCCGCAAGCCGCTGCGCCGATTGTGCCAGGCGGGCGCGGATGGCGGCATGGTCGCCGCGTGCCCAGTCCTCCATGCTCGCGCCCATACTGATAACGTCGAGCGTGACATCCGGGTGCCGATGCGGCCCGAGCCGGCGGATGCCGTCGTGGCAGAGCGAGAGGTAACACAGTGCCGAGCCTTCGGCGCTGTGGGCGAGAATTCCGACATGCTTCATTATCGCGGCTCCCGGCACCGGCTATCACGGCCCGGCGTGGAAGCAGCCTAGGCGCGCCTTTCCGTCCGGATTGGCGCATTCAGCGGCGCGCGGTTTCCAATCCTTTCGATTGTTGCTAGCCGTCTTGCCGGATTGGAAAGCTGCGGGAGGCATGGCGGCTTGATCGAACTCGATCGCATCGACCGGCGCATCCTGGCGACGCTCCAGGACGATAATCGCCTGACCAATCTCGAACTGGCGCGCCGGGTCGGCGTGTCGCCTCCGGTCTGCCTGCGACGCGTCCGCCGCCTGCGTGATGCCAAGGTGATCGAGGGCGATGTCAGCCTTATCAATCCGGAGGCCTTCGGCCCGCAGACGACCGTGATCGCGCAGGTCAAGCTCGTTCGCGGAACCTCCGATGTCGTGCAGGGCTTCAAGCGCGCGATGCTCGATCGTCCGGAGGTGACGCAATGCTATCTCGTCACCGGGCCATCGGACTTCGTGATCATCATCCAGGTGGCGGATGTGGCGGAGTATGAACGCTTCCTCGAAGGCGCGCTTTACCGCAATCCGCATGTCGACAGCATTGCGAGCTCGGTGGTCGTCAACCGCGTCAAGTTCAGGCCGGCACCGCTTCGTGTCGAGACGGGGGGCAATCGCTCATGATTTCTGCGTTCCGTCGCATTCAGCTCGGAGCGATCTCGCCCTAAGCTGCCGGCTGCCAGCAGTCCCGGAGAAGGCCGATGCCCCTGCCTGATCGCCGCACTATCCTGCTCGCCGGGCTTGCAAGTACGCTCGCAGCTGGGGGCGCCCGCGCCGCCTTTCCGGAACGGCCGATCCAGTTCGTCGTGCCCTTCGCGCCGGCTGGTGGCACCGACATCGCGGCGCGCCGGCTCGGCGAGACGCTGGCGCGACAGCTCGGCCAGTCAGTGATCATCGACAACCGGCCGGGCGCCAACGGCATCGTCGCCGGGCAGGCGGTGGTGAAGGCGCCGGCCGATGGTCATATGCTTCTCATCGCCACCGCAGCGAGCTTCGCCGCCGCCCCGGCGCTCGGCCAGAAGCTGCCCTATGACGTCGCCTATGATTTCGCGCCGGTCGGCATGCTCGGCCTGTTCCCGCTGGTGCTGAACGCCTCGCCAACGCTGCCGGTCAACTCGCTCGCCGAGTTCATTGCCTATGCCAGGCAGCGGCCGGGCCAGCTCAATTTCGCCTCGGCCGGGGTTGGCGGCACCAACCACCTCGTCTTCGAGATGATCATGCAGGCAGCCGGCCTCAAGCTGGCGCATGTGCCCTATCGCGGCGCCGGGCTCGCCGCGGCCGACCTGATGTCGGGCCAGGTCCAGGTGATGATCGACAGCCTCGCCGCCAGCCTCGGCAATATCCAGGGCGGCAAGCTGAAGGCACTCGCGGTCACCACCGATGCGCGCCAGCCGCAACTGCCCGAGCTGCCGACGCTCAGGGAACAGGGCGTCGACCTGATCTATCCCGGCTGGGCCTCGATCGTCGCGCCGGCCGGCATCGCGCCGGACACGCTGCACATCCTCAACACTGCGATCAACACGGCGATGGCCGACGCCGAGCTGGTCGCGCGCTACCGCGAGCTGGTGATCGAGCCCGTCGCCTGGAGCCCGCAGGAGACCGGCGCCTTCATGGCCCGCGACCGCGCCATCCTGACCGAGCTGGTGGCGAAGACCGGGATCAGGCTGACCGAATAAGCGGAGGAAAGCGCATGCGCCGGGAGAGCACCACCTGCTGCATCGCCGGCGGCGGACCGGCCGGGATGATCCTCGGCTTCCTTTTGGCGCGCGCCGGTGTCGAGGTGATCGTGCTGGAGAAGCACGCCGACTTCCTGCGCGACTTTCGCGGCGACACCATCCATCCCTCGACCATGCAGGTGATGCACGAGCTCGGCCTGCTCGACGAGTTCTTGAAGCTACCGCATGTCCGGGAGGACGATCTCGTCGCCCGCTTCGGCAGTGAAGACATCACCGTCGCCGATTTCAGTCATTTGCCGGTCAAGGCGCCGTTCATCGCCTTCATGCCGCAATGGGATTTCCTCGACTTCCTCGCCGATCACGGCCGGGAGTATCCGAAGTTCCGGCTGCTGATGCAGACGAAGGCGACCGGACTCGTCCAGGAAAACGGACGCGTCGCGGGCCTGCAGGCGGATGGCCCCGACGGCCCGCTGGAGATTCGCGCCGATCTCGTCGTCGCGGCGGACGGGCGGCGTTCCGACGTGCGCGACGCCGCAAGGTTCACCGTCACGGAACTGGGGGCGCCCATGGACGTGCTCTGGTTTCGCTTCAGCCGCCAACCAGACGAGCCGGCGCAGGCCTTCGGCCAGGTCGCGGCCGGGCGCTTCTTCATCCGGCTCAACCGCGGCGACTATTGGCAATGCGCCTTCATCATCCCGAAGGGCTCGCTGGAGCGCCTGCAGGCCGCCGGGCTCGGTGCTTTCAAGGCCGGGCTCCTCACGCTCGCGCCGGAGCTGGCCGATCGGACCGGCGAACTCGCCTCCTGGGACGACATCAAGCTGCTCTCGGTCGCGGTCGATCGGCTGGAGCGCTGGTGGCGGCCGGGGCTGATCTGCATCGGCGATGCCGCACACGCCATGTCGCCGATCGGCGGCGTCGGCATCAACCTCGCGGTCCAGGATGCAGTCGCAGCCGCCAATCTGCTGGCCAGGCCGCTGCGCGAGAGAACACTGGCGGATACCGACCTCGCCGCCGTGCAGACGCGCCGCGAATGGCCGGCCAGGGTCACGCAGGCCGCCCAGATCGCGATCCAGAACCGGGTGATCACGCCACTGCTCGCGGCGGACAAGCCGATCGCGCCGCCCTGGCCGCTCAGGCTGCTGCAACGCTTTCCGCTGCTGCGCCGCCTGCCCGCGCGCATGGTCGGGATGGGTGTCCGCCCGGAGCATGTCGGGCCCGAGCTGCGGCCACGACGCTGAATTGACGCCTCGCAAGGCGTTCGTTAAATCGAACAAGTCGTCCGAAATCAGAGTTTCCGAGGGAGCACGCCATGACCGACCGCGCACCGGGTTTCCATACGCTCGCCGTCCATGCCGGCGCCGCTCCCGACGCAGCCACCGGCGCGCGCGCCACGCCGATCTACCAGACGACCAGCTTCGTGTTCGACGATGTCGACCACGCCGCCTCGCTGTTCGGGCTGCAGGCCTTCGGCAACATCTACACCCGCATCGGCAACCCGACGAACGCGGTGCTGGAAGAGCGCGTCGCCGCGCTGGAGGGCGGCACGGCTGCGCTCGCCGTGGCCTCGGGCCATGCCGCCGAATTCCTGTGCTTCCACGCGCTGCTGCAACCGGGCGACGAATTCGTCGCCGCCAAGAAGCTCTATGGCGGCTCGATCAACCAGTTCAACCATTCCTACAAGAATTTCGGCTGGAACGTGATCTGGGCCGACAGCGACGATCTCGACGCCTTCGCCGCGGCGGTGACGCCGAAGACCAAGGCGATCTTCATCGAGTCGATCGCCAATCCGGGCGGCGTCATCGTCGACATCGAGGGCATCTCGAAGATCGCCAAGAAGCACAACATCCCGCTGATCGTCGACAACACGATGGCCAGCCCCTACCTGATCCGACCCTTCGAGCACGGTGCCGACATCGTCGTGCATTCGGCGACCAAGTTCCTCGGCGGCCATGGCAACTCGATCGGCGGCCTGATCGTCGACGGCGGTTCGTTCAACTGGGTCGGCGACGAGCGCTACCCGATGCTGTCCAAGCCGCGGCCGGAATATAACGGCATGGTGCTGGGCGAGACCTTCGGCAACTTCGCCTTCGCGATTGCGACCCGCGTGCTCGGCCTGCGTGACATGGGCCCGGCGCTCTCGCCCTTCAACGCCTTCATGATTCTGACCGGCATCGAGACGCTGCCGCTGCGCATGCAGCGCCATTGCGAGAACACGGTGAAGGTGGCGACCCATCTTGCCAAGCACCCGGCTGTCGAGTGGGTGAACTATGCCGGCTTGCCGGACAACAAGTACCACGCGCTCGCCCAGCGCTATTGCCCCAAGGGCGCCGGCGCGGTCTTCACCTTCGGCCTCAAGGGCGGCTACGACGCCGGCGTGCAGCTGGTCACGAACCTCAAGCTGTTCTCGCACCTCGCCAATATCGGCGACACGCGCTCGCTGGTGATCCACCCGGCCTCGACCACGCATCGCCAGCTCTCGGACGCACAGAAGACCGCGTCCGGCGCCGGCCCCGAGGTGGTGCGCCTGTCGATCGGCATCGAGGATGTCGAGGACCTGATCGCCGATCTCGATCAGGCGCTGGCCTGATCGAACTCCTCGCGGATGCGACGGGCGGTCGCCTGTTGCTCATCCGCGGGCGGGCGCGGACAGTCGCGATAGGTCACGACCTCCTCGGCGATATAGCGCCGGGAGGTCACATCGTCGGAACGCACCATCGGGATGAGATGGGCGTGCGCATGGGCGATGTCGTTGCCGGTGAACATGAAGGCGACCTTCGGCACGCCGTAGATTCGCTTCAAGGCCTTCGCCAGGCGCTGGCCGAGCTGGATGATTTCGGCCGCCAGCTCCGCCGGCAGCTCCTCGAAATAGGGATGATGCGCGCGCGGCACGATCTGGACATGGCCGGGCCGCACCGGGGCGATGTCGAGGAAGGCGACAAGATTCTCGGTTTCGGCGACGCGATGCGATGGGACCTTGCCAGCCGCGATCGCGCAGAACAGACAGCCGTCAGGCCGCATGCCTCTCTCCCTGCTGCGTGCGCGTCAGATGCACCACACCCATCGCCAGCACGGTGAAGCCGAGCGCCTGGTGGGCGAGGCCGGCCCAGAGCGGCACCACCAGCAGCAGCGTCACGATGCCGAGCGCAGACTGCGCCAGCACCAGCCCGGCGATGGCGGCGGCGCGCTTGGCGGCGCCTGAACTCGGCGCGGTGCGGCGCAGGCTGAACATCTGCCAGAGCGCGAAGGCGAACAGGATGTAGGCGCCAAGGCGATGGTTGAACTGCACGAGCGCGACGTTGTCGACGAAGTTCTCCCAGACCGGCGTGCCGGCGAAGAGCGTCGAGGCGGAGGGCGCCAGCGCCCCGTCCATCAGCGGCCAGGTGTTGAAGGTAAAGCCGGCCTTGGAGCCGGCGACAAGCCCGCCGAGCGCGATCTGCACGAAGAGCAAGAGGAGCAGGAACCATGCTGCCGCCCTGCCCCGTGCCGGCTCGATCCGGCGCAGTGGCGTCAGCCAGGTCGCAAAGGCGATCACGCTGGCGAAGAAGAGACCGGCGAAGGTCAAATGCAGCGTCAGCTTGACCGGAGCGACGGCGATCATGCCGGGCTGCAAGCCCGAGGCGACCATGATCCAGCCGATCGTGCCCTGCAGGCCGAGCAACAGGCCCATCCCGAACAGGATCGCAGTTTCGCGCCACGGCATCGAGCGCCGCAGCAGCACGACGAAAAAGCCGACGAGATAAAGCAGGCCGATGAAGCGGCCGAGCTGGCGGTGGCCCCATTCCCACCAATAGATGAACTTGAAATCGGCGAGCTCCATGCCCGAATTGAGGAGCTGGAATTGCGGGCTCAGCCGGTACTTCTCGAATTCGAGCGCCCAGGCTGCATCGGAGAGCGGGGGGATCGCGCCGGTGACGGGGCGCCATTCGGTGATCGAGAGGCCGGAGCCGGTCAATCGCGTCGCGCCACCGACCACGACCATAACGAAAACGAGGAAGGCGACGGCCCAGAGCCAGCGGCGGATGCCGGCATGGCCGGTCGCAGCCGGAACGGCAGGCTGATCGAGCGCGATCGTCACGGCAGCGGGACCTCGGGTCGCAGGGAGAAGGCTTGAATACGCTTCACAAGCGCGGCGGCGGGTGACAGATAGTCCGCCCTTGAGACCTGAACAACGCCCGCAATGCCGCAGCCTGGACCGTGATCGCCATGAGGCAGACCCATCGCAAGCTCGTCGGCACGGTCGTGATGATCGTCTTCGTCTGCGTCTACGCGCTCGTCGCGATGGCACTGGCGCAGGGGCGGATCACCGAAGCCTCGAAGCCGGTGCAGACTGTCGCCTATGTCGTGCTCGGACTGATCTGGGTGCTGCCGCTGCTACCGCTGATCAAATGGATGGAGCGCAAGGACGAGGCCTGACCGCCCCTCCGCCCCGGGCCCATCGAAGCTGCCCAGCGATCCGTGAGCCTCCCGACGACATCGTCATACGCCCCGAGGCCGATAACGGCCCTTTTCGAGCGGTTTTGTCGTTTCCTGCGTTTCCGCCGCGCCGAACTCAAGAAACTTGCAGCAGACCCAGGCTTTTAGAGCGCTTTTCTCGCAGCCACCGCAATACCGTTTCGCCGCGTTCGAAAACGCCCGGCGGCGCGATGCATGCCGCGGGCAAGACGGGGATGGGGCCATGAAAAGATTGCTGCAGCTGGGTTCTCTTGGCCTTGCACTCGGCGGAGGGCTGGCTGAGGCCGGCACCCTGGACACTGTGAGACAGCGCGGCGTCCTGAAATGCAGCTCGACCATGGGCACGCCCGGCTTCTCCATCGCCGACGCGAGCGGCCGCCATCGCGGCCTCGACGTCGACTTTTGCCGCGCCGTCGCAACGGCGGTGTTCGGCGACCCCGAGAAGGTCATGATCGTACCGCTGCCGGCTGCGGCCCGTTTCACCGCACTCCAGTCCGGCGAGGTCGACATCCTGTTCAATACGACAACCTGGACGATGGGGCGTGAGACCACGAACGGCATCCTGTTCGCCGCCGTGACCTATTATGACGGCCAGGGGATCATGGTCCGCTCGGGCGAGGTCAAATCCGGCAAGGAATTGAACGGCGCGACGCTCTGCACCAATCAGGGCTCGACCACCGAGCTCAACCTCACCGACTTCTTCCGTTCGAACAATCTGAAGAACGAGATCGTCGCCTTCGCTTCGCAGGAAGAGGCGCTGCAGGGCTATCAATCAGGCCGCTGCGACGCCTTCAGCTCCGACCGCTCGGTGCTCTACGCCTTCCGCTCGAAGCTGACCGAGCCGCAGAAGCACACCGTGCTGCCCGACACGTTGTCCAAGGAGCCGCTCGGCGCCGCGGTCCGGCAGGGCGACGACCCCTGGTACAACATCGTCAGATGGTCGGCCTATGCGATGCATGCGGCCGAGGAATTCGGGCTGACGTCGAGCACGGTCGAGCAGGCCGCGGCCTCGACGAAGGACCCGAACGTCCTCCGCCTGCTCGGCCGCGAAGGCGCAATCGGCGAGTCGCTCGGGCTGTCCAAGGACTGGGCGCTGAACATCATCCGCAAGGTCGGCGCCTATAACGAGGTCTTCGACCGCAATATCGGCAAGGACAGCCCCTTGAAGATCGAGCGCGGCCTGAATGCCTCCTGGAAGCAGGGCGGCTTGCACTACGCCCCACCGATCCGCTGATCTTCCCGCGGACGATTAGCTGACGCTGACCTTCCTGCCGCGATTCCAGAGCAGAAACGGCAGTCCCGACAGCAGCGCCCTCAGCGCGGCCTCGCTCTGGTGCAGGCCGTTGAGCGAGACGCGCGGCAGCGCATGCGGATGCTCGATGTGCTCGGCGAAGAGATGCCCGGGCCGGGTCGTCACGGCACTCACGAACTCCACTTCCTTCGCCAAGGCAAACTCGCGCGGCCCGGCGGAGGTCGGATCGCCGACCGGGTAGGCGAAGTGGCGGACGGGCGCGCCGAGCGCTTCCTCCAGCCAGGCCTTGCTCTGGGCGACCTCGCGGCGCGCAACCTCTTCGGGATGCTTGGCCAGCATCGGATGGCTCAGCGTATGCGCACCGATGGTCACGCCAGGAGCACCGGCAAGCGAGCGCAGCGTCTCCGTCGGCAGGCATTCGCGCTCGACCAAAGCGACGGGGTCAATGCCGGCTTGCCGGCCGAGATCGGAAATCGCAGAGAGCAGAATCGCTTCCGGCTCTTTGCGCAGACGCCAGTAGAGCTGATCGAATGCCCTTTGCTTTTCCGCCTCGGTTCCAGCGCGCGCGTCGAAGCGGCCATCGGTAAGCTCGACCGAAATGCGCGGCAGCGCCCGGATCGCCTCCTCCAGCTCCAGCCACCAGAGCCGGGCGGTGTGCTCGGCGAAGCCGCGTACGACATAGAGCGTCCAGGGCGCCTGGTGCTTCGCCAGCACCGGCCAGGCATGGTCGAGATTGTCGCGATAGCCGTCGTCGAAGGTGAGCGCGACGAAGAAGCGGCCGGGTTTCGGATCGGCCAGCCGAACCAGCGCCTCGTCGAGCGAGACGATGTCGTAGCCTTCAGCCCGGATCAGGGTCAGTGCCCGATCGAGGAAGCCGGGTGTGATCTCGAGCAGCCCGTTCGGACGGAAGCCGCCCGATGTCGTGGGGCGGACATGGTGCAGCGTCAGGATCGCGCCCTTGCCCTGGGCGAGCGCCCTGCCCCAGCGATCGGCGCCGGTCGCCGCGATGGCCGTGAACGCGGCCGAAAATGCCTTGTGGCGCAGGCTCATGCCCGGCGTCTCCGAGAGATCGATTCAACCCTTCGCTAACGCTGTTCGGCGAAGCTGTCTTGCAACGTGTGCGACAGTGGCAGGTCCGTTCACAATGCGGGGTTAAGGAAGACGGCATGTCCGTCGTCGCCGACCGCGCGTCCAGCCCGCCCACCACGCCTGCCTTGCGGCGTGAGGCGGAGGCGTGCCCCTGGGCCAGGGTCATTGCAGGCAGCGACCTTGCCGCTCTCGAAGCCGATTGGCGCGCGCTGGAAGCCGATGCGCTGGTGACGCCCTATCAGGCCTATGACTGGGTCCGGCCCTTCGCCACGACGATCGGGCGGGCCGAGGGCATGGATTTCCGCTTCGTCCGGGTCGAGGACAGCCAGGGCGCCCTGCTCGCACTGTTCCCGCTGGTGGTCACCAAGCGCCTTGGCACGCGCTTCGCCGAGTTCATCGGCGGCAAGCACGCCAATTATCATATGGCGCTCTATCGGCCGGACTTCGCCGCAGCGCTCGATGCAACGGCAGCCCAGCAGCTGCTCAAGGAGATCGGCGCGGCGATCGGCGGGATCGACGCGCTGTTCCTGATCAACCAGCCGACCGCCTGGCAAGGCATCGCCAATCCGCCGGCCAGGCTCGCCGCAGGGCAAAGCCCGAGCCGCGCCTACAAGCTGGCGCTCGAACCGGGCGATTGCGACGGCACGCTCCGGCGCTCGATGAGCAAGCATGCCCGCAAGAAGATGACGACGAAGCGCAATCGTTTCGCCGAGTTCGGGCCATCGGAACTGGTGCGGGCTCACAGCGCCGCCGAGATCGAGCGCGTGCTCGACGCGTTCCTGGCGCAGAAGGCGGCCCGCTTCGCGCAGCTGGGCCTGCCCGACCCGTTCGCCACTCCGGCGATCCGCGCCTTCCTGCGTGAAGGAGCGCTGGCGCAGGCCGGCCGCTCGCCGGCAATCGAGCTCTATTCGCTCGATCTCGCCGGCCGTTCGGTCGCGACCTATGTCGGCGCCGTGCAGGGAAAGCGCTTCTCCGGCATGGCGACCTCCTTCGATCTCGGCTCGGAGGCGGCGCGGACCAGTCCCGGCGAGATCCTCCTGATCGAGCTGATCAAGCGCAAATGCCAGGCGGGCGTTACCATGTTCGACCTCGGCGTCGGCGAGGCCCGCTACAAGACGACGATCTGCGACGACAGCGACGAACTCGTCGACACCTTCGTCCCGCTGACGGCCAGGGGGCGGGCCTATGCAGGCTACAGTCGAGCCAAGCGCGCGCTGAAGCGGCGGATCAAGGCTTCGCCCCTTGCGCTGAAGGCAGCGCAACGCATCCTCGGCCTGCTGAAGCGCCGCAAGCCAGCAGAGGCGGACGAGTAATCTGCCTCCGCTATCTCTCACTGTCTTTGAACCTCTCAAATCCACCGTGCCGAAGGAACGGCGGCGCGGTATCGCCGGCACTGTCCTGATCCACGAGATCGCCGGAGGCACTGGCGGAGCGGGGACAATCGCTGGCGACGGTGGCGGTGGCGGCAAGATGCTGTGATGCAGGTCTGCCGGGCAAATTTGCCGACGCTTGTTTCTCTCCCAGGTCGGAGCCCGGTGGCAGTCTCAAGGCAACAGAGCGCCAAAGCGGACATCGACAGATCGCCTGCAAGCGGACACTGCCGCTGAGAGCGATAATCGGTCGGAGAAGCCGGCCAAGACCATCCGTTTTTTCACCCCGGTTTCAGCAGCCGCTCCAGAGATCGGACGACGCTCTCGCCCATGGCATGCCGGGTCTCGATGGTCGCGCTGCCGAGATGCGGGGCCAGCACGACATTATCCAGCTGCCGCAAGGCCAGCGGGACATTCGGCTCGTCGGCGAACACGTCGAGCCCGGCACTGCCAAGCCGTCCCGACGCCAGCGCGTCGATGAGAGCCGGCTCGTCGACGACCTCGCCGCGCGCGATGTTGACCAGCGTCGCGTCGGAGCCCAGGGCCGCGATGACGTTGCGGTCGACCAGTCCGCGATTGGCCGGCCCGCCCGGGCAGGCGATGACGAAGACGTCGCTGTCGGCGGCGAGCGCCCGCGCATCGGCATGGTGGGGATAGGCACAACCGGCGACAGGCCGGCGTGTACAGTGGCGCGGCTGCATGCCCATCGCCTTGGCGCGGTGGGCGATGGCGCTGCCGATATGGCCAAGGCCGAGCAGGCCGATGCGCAGTCCCGTCAGCGAGCGCCCGAGCGGAAAGGCAGCTTCGGCCCAGGCACCGCTGCGGACATGGGCCTCTGCCGCAACCAGCCGGCGGCGCGCCATGATCATCAGCGCGATCGCGAGATCGGCGACCTCGTCGGCAAGCGCGGCCGAGCTGTTGGTGAGAGGAATGCCGCGCTCGGCGAGAGCATCCGTGTCGATCTTGTCCAGCCCGGCGCTGTAGCAGGCGACGAGATCAAGCGCCGGCAGTCTGGCGAGCAAAGCGCGATCCAGCCGCGCCTTGCCCGTCGTGGCGATGCCGCGGATCCGGGCGCCGTGCGCGGAAACGAGTGCCTCGATCTCGTCGGGGCTCCCGGGCCCGAGCACGTCGAAGCGCTCCGCCAGCGCCGCGACCGTCGCCGCGGGTACCCCGGCCGAAAGAACAAGGATCGTGACGGGCTGCATCAGGCCTTGGCGATCCAGGCTTCCGCGAGCTGCCAGGCGCCGCCGGAGTCGAGCACGATGTTCTGGAGTTCCTTGCGGGCGACATGGCGGGCCTCGCGGAAGAACAGCCAGGAATAGTAGTCGTTCTTGTTCAGCGCGGTCTGGAGCTCCTTGTAGATCGCCTTGCGCTTGGCCTGCTCGGTTTCCTCGCGGCCCTGGTCGACCAGGCGGAAGACCTCCTCGTCCTTGATTCCCGACCAGTTCTGCGCTGCCGTGCGCCCGAAGAACGGGCCGAAGACATGGTCGGGGTCGGCGCGCGGGACATTGACGCGCCCCATCGCCAGTTCGTGCTGCAGGCCGAGCACTTTCGGCACCCAGGCCTGCCGCTCCAGGATCTCGATCTCCATGTTGATCTTGAACGGCTTGAGCTGGGCCTGGACGATCTGCGCGACCTGCGTGTCGGGATCGCGCTGGATGATCGAGAGCTTGCAGGTGAAGCCGTTCGGCTGGCCGCCCTCCTTGAGCAGGGCCTGGACCTTGGCCGGATCGAGCTTCGGCTGCGGCACGCTCGCATCATAGGACCAGTCGCTAGGCGGCACCCAGGTCGGCGTCACCGCGCCAAAGCCCCGGGTGATGCCCTTCATCAAGACGTTGCGGTCGATGCCATGGTTGACGGCGGCGCGCAGATGCGGATTGGCGAAGACGCCCTTGGAGACGTTGAAGGTCAGCCATTGCGCGATGCCGGGCGGAACCGCGACCAGCGTCAACGCCGGGTTCTTCTCGACCTCCTCGAAATCGCGCGGCGTGACGCCGTCGACGAGATGCACCCCGCCCGACTTGACCTCGACCATCTTGACCGCCGTTGTCGGGATGATCCGCAGCGTCACGGCGTCAGCATAGGGCAGCTTCTTGCCGTCGGCGCCATCACGCCAATAGCGCTCGTTGCGGATGAAGCGGATCTGGCTGCCGCCGACCCATTCCGCGAATTTGTAGGGCCCGGTCCCCACCGGCTGGCGGCCGAAATCCTGGCCGAGCTTCTTCAGCGCCGCCGGCGAGCACATCATCCCGGCTTCCACGGCGAGCGAGGCCAGAGCCGCGCCGGAGGGCTGCTTCAGGTTGATCTTGACCGCCATCGGCCCGGCCACCTCGGCGCCGGCGATATCGGCGAGATCGGGGCTGCGCGGCGCGGTCGAGTTCGGCGCCACGACGCGTGAAATGTTGAAGACCACCGCCTCGGCATCGAAGGGTTCGCCATCATGGAAGACGACGCCCTCGCGCAGCTTGAAGATGACGGATTTCTTGTCCTCCGACCATTGCCAGCTCGTCGCCAGCGAAGGCTGGAGATTGCCCTGCACGTCGAACTTCAGCAGCCCTTCGAACATCTGGATCAGGGCGTAGCGATCCGAGGTCGGCGCATCGCCCATGATCGGGTCGAGGCTCTTCGGCTGCAGGTCCATCGAGGCGACGATGGTACCGCCACGCACCGGCCCCCCTTGCGCGAAGGCAAGGCCCGGCAGCCCGGCGATGAGACCCGCGCCGGACGCGCCGAGCAAGAGACCGCGACGTGAAATCAGGGCCATTGGCGTGACTCCTCCCAAGGCGCTCTTGGTCCGGCGCCAACGGAGAAGTCACCTATCAGATATGTTATGAGATAGGCAAACGCTTTTTGCGCGACCAATGCAGAGCCAGCTCTAACGGCAGGCAACGATAGCCCCATCGCAGCGCACAATAGGCAGGCGGCATCTATCCAGAGCAGTCTCAGCAGCCTGCGCATCCCTGTTGACGGCATCGCCAAGCAAGCCTATCTGATATGTTATGAGTGAGATCGCCGCCCTTCAACCTGACAAGCAGCGCCTGACCGAGGCGGTGACGCAGTTCGTCATCGACCGCGTCGCCGAGCGCGTCTATCGCCCGGGCGACCAGTTGCCGTCGGAATCCGAACTCGCCAAGCGGCTCAACGTCTCGAAGCCGGTGGTGCGCGAGGCGCTCGGGCGCCTCTCGGCGCTCGGCATCGTCCAGATCCAGCAGGGCAAGCCGACCACGATCAAGGGGCTTTCGGTCGCGCCGCTCGACCAGTTCCTGCGCCTGGCCGTGCGTGTCACCGACAATGGCCTGCGCGAAGCAGTCGAGCTCAGGCGCGCCATCGAGGTCGAGGTCGCGGCGCTTGCCGCCGAGCGCGCGACGCCGCTCCAGCTCGAACCGGTCGAGGTCGCGCTGGAGAAGATGCGCGCCAATATCGACGGCGATTTCGAGCGCTGGCTGCAGGGCGACCTCGCCTTCCATGTCGCGCTGGCGCGCTGCTCCGGCAACGCGCTGCTGGAGCATCTGGTCAGCGCGCTCGTCGACACCATCAAGTTCACCCAGCGCGCGCTCGGCATGCAGCGCGACCTGCGCGATCCCACCGCGACGGTCGCCCGTCATCAGGCCATCGTCGATGCGATCAAGGCCCGCGACCCCGCCGCGGCGCGCATCGCCATGACCACCCATTTCGCGGTGTCCGACGCCGTCATCGCCGAGATCGCCCGCGATCACCGCCGGCTCGATCGCTACTGAGGGATCGCGACCGTGCTGCCCTATCTGGCCAAGAAGCTCGCGCAGATGCTGCCGGTGGCCTTTTTCGTCACGATTATCGTCTTCGCGCTCACCAACCTGCTGCCGGGCGACCCGACCGTCACCATCCTCGGCGAGCAGGCGAGCCCAGAGCAGCGCGCCGCAGTGCGCGTCGAGTATGGCCTCGATCAGCCGGCCCCGGTCCGCTACGTCACCTGGCTCGCCCGCGTCGCGCAGGGCGATTTCGGCCGCTCGCTGCGCACGCGTGAGGATGTCGGCGAGATGCTGGCGGCGCGCATCCCGGTGACGCTCGAACTCGGCTTCCTCTCGATCCTAATCGCAGTCGCGATCGGCATGCCGGCCGGCATCCTGGCAGCACGCTTCCGCGGCAGCCTGATCGACGTCGCGGCGAGCCTCATCGCCATGTCTTCGGTCGCAGTGCCCTATTTCTGGATGGGCGTGCTGCTGATCATGCTGTTCTCGCTCAAGCTCGGCTGGCTGCCGCCCTCCGGCCACATCCGCTTCCTCGACGATCCCGGCGGCAACCTCAGGCTGATGGTGATGCCGGCGCTGACGATCGGCACCGCCTTCGCCGCGCTGGTCATGCGCCAGACCCGCGCCTCGATGCTGCAGGTGCTGTCGATGGACTATATCCGCACCGCCAGGGCAAAGGGGCTGAGCGAGCGCCTCGTCCTGATCCGGCACGCGCTGCGCAACGCGCTGATCCCGATCGTCACCGTCATCGGCCTGCAGATCGGCGCCCTGCTCGGCGGCGCGGTGGTGACGGAGACGGTGTTCGCGCTGCCCGGCCTCGGCCGCATGCTGGTCGACGGCATCTTCCAGCGCGACTTTCCGGTCATCCAGGGCGCGATCCTGTTCATCGTCATCGCGGTCTTCGCCGTGAACCTCCTGACCGACCTGCTCTACCGGGCCTTCGACCCGCGCGTGAAGGCGTGAGGCGATGGCGGCCGTGACCGGATCGATGCCCCCCGCAGCGACGCAGCGCGCGCCTCGCTCCCCCAGCGCAATCATCCTGCGCCGCATCCTCGGCTCCTGGCAGGGTCGCTTCGGCACGATCGTGCTCGCCATCATCGTCGCGCTCGGGCTGCTGGCGCCCTGGCTCTCGCCCTATTCGCCAGTCGATATCGACCCCGACGCCTTCTCGATGCCGCCGAGCGCGGCGCATTGGTTCGGCACCGACGAGATCGGCCGCGACGTGCTTTCGCGCGTGCTGCACGGCGCCACCGTCTCTCTCCAGGTCGTGATCTTCGCAATCGGGCTCGCGCTGATCGCAGGCTCGCTGCTCGGGCTGGTTTCCGGCTGGCTCGGCGGGCGCTGGGACGCGCTGATCATGCGCGTCATGGACGCCTTTCTCGCCTTCCCGCTGCTGGTGCTGGCGCTCTCGATCGTCGCGGTGCTCGGCCCCGACCTCGTCAACGTCATGCTCGCCATCGCGATCACCAAGATGCCGGGCTTCGCGCGATTGGTACGGGCCGAGGTGCTGACGCTGCGGGAGGCCGACTATGTCGTGGCGGCGCAAGCTTCCGGGGCACGCCCGCTGCGCATTATGTTCAAGCACATCTGGCCGAACGTCTCCGGCAACGTCATCGTCTACGGCTCGCTCTCGGCCTCGCAGGCGCTGATCACCGAAAGCGCCCTCTCCTTCCTCGGCCTCGGCGTGCAGCCGCCGACGCCGAGCTGGGGCTACATGGTCGCGACCGGCATCCAGTTTTACCAGTCCTGGTGGATGAGTTTCTTTCCCGGGCTCGCCATCTTCCTGACCGTGCTGGCGCTGAATTTCCTGGGTGACGCGGTGCGCGACGCCTTCGATGCGAGGCTCGGCGACAGTCATGGCTGAGCCGGCACGCCTCCGGGCGGATCTGACGGGACGCCGGGCGCTTGTGACCGGCGCGACGCAGGGCATCGGCCTCGCCATCGCGACCGCGCTGGTGCGCTCCGGCGCCGCCGTCTGCCTCAACGGCCCAACAACAGGCGAAGAGCTCGACACGGCCTGCCGCGCGGCGGGAGCGGCCTTCGGTATCGCCGCCGACCTGAGCCGGTCCAGCGAGGTCGAGCGCCTGATTACCGAGGCGACCGACCGGCTCGGTGGGATCGACATCCTCCTACTCAACGCCGCCCTGCAGGAACGGGCTCCCTGGCACGGCTTCGAGCGGGCCGCGCTCGACCGGCAATGGGAGCTCAACCTCGCCGCCAACTACCGGCTGATGCAGGCGATCGTTCCAGCCATGGCAGAGCGCGGCTTCGGCCGGTTGATCGCGATCGGCTCGATCCAGCAGGTCAAGGAGCATCCTGAGATGCTCGCCTATGCCGCGAGCAAGGCCGCGCTGGAGAGCATGGTCCGCAACATCGCCCGCCAGGTCGCCGCCAACGGCGTCACCTGCAACGTGCTGGCACCGGGCGCCATCGCGACCGCGCGCAATAGCGAGGCCCTGGCCGACCCCACCTATCGCGACGCCGTGCTCGCCCGCATCCCGGCCAACCGCCTGGGCACGCCGGAGGATTGCGCCGAGGTCGCGCTGTTCCTGGCCTCCGACGCCGCCCGCTACATCACCGGCACGACGCTCTTCGTCGATGGCGGCATGCATCTTTAGGGAGAAAACAGGCCGATGAAGATCGTCGACATGAGGGTGCGCTGCGTGGCGATCCCGCTCAATGCGCAGCTTCGCCACAACACCGGGGTCCATCCCGGCTATTTCCTGCGCACTATCCTCGAACTGGTCACGGACGAGGGCCTCGTCGGCCTGGGCGAGGTCGGCGGCGGCGACCAGCGCGGCGCACTGATGAAGCTGAAGCCGCGTATCATCGGCATGGACCCGTTCCATCTCGAATTGATCAAGCTCAAGACGCTGCGAGCGATCTATTATCTCTCCAATGCCCGGCTCTATGCCGCGATCGAGATGGCCTGCCTCGACATCCAGGGCAAGGCGCTCGGCCGCCCGCTCTGCGACCTGATCGGCGGGCCGGTACGCGACCGCATCCCGATGATCGCCTATCTGTTCTGGCGCTATGACCGGCCGGGCGGCGGCCATGACGAGCATCCGCAGGACATGGCCGATCTCTGCCAGGAGCTGCACGAGACGCTCGGCGTCAAGGCGATGAAGCTCAAGGCGGGCGTGCTCTCGCCCGAGACCGAGGCGTCGGCGGTCGAGGCCTGCCGCGAGCGCATGGGGCCGGACTTCGGCCTGCGCATCGATCCCAACGGCGTCTGGTCGGTGCCGACGGCGATCCGCATCGGCCAGCGGCTGGAAGCCGTCGGCATGGAGTATTTCGAGGATCCGGCCTGGGGGCTCGAAGGCAATGCCGCGGTCCGCAAGGCGGTGCGCATTCCGATCGCCACCAACATGTCCCCCGCCAAGTTCGACGATCTCGGTCCTGCCATCCGCCTCGGAGCGGTCGACATCGTCCTGACCGACATCCACTACTGGGAGGGTCCACGCGGCGTAAAGGATCTCGCCGCGATCTGCCGGACCTTCGCGCTCGGCGTCGCCATGCATTCCGGCGCCGAATTCGGCATCGAGCTCGCCGCCATGCTGCACACCGCCGCGACCATCCCCGAGATGAGCTTCGCCGGCGACGCGCACTACCATTACCTGACCGACGACATCATCGAGGGCGGGCTGATGCCCTATGAGGACGGCGCCATCCGCGTGCCAACCGGGCCCGGCATCGGCGTTTCGCTCGACGAGGACAAGATGCGCCATTACGGCGCCCTCTACGATGAGAAGGGCGACTACTACGCCCGCTTCCACCAGGACCCCTACCGCCCGGACTGGCATCCGGTCGTCGGCGGACTTTGAGAAGCCGCCTCGCGATCTCTTCTATCCGCAGAAGCGCTCACCGCGACCCGATCACGCCGGCAACCATCAGGAACGACGCATGTTCGACATCCCCACGATCAACCGTCCCGCCAAGGCGCTTCTGGACGGGCTCGCCAGCATCGGCACGGCCACCGCGTCGAGCGAACTCTACAAGATGGGCATTCGAAACCCGTTCATCGCAGGAGCCTTGCCGCACTCGCGCGGCAAGGCCATCGCTGGCCCGGCCCTTACGCTGCAATTCATGCCGAAGCGCGAGGATCTCTATGGCGACGACGAGTACGCTGACCGCGAGAAGCAGCTCCACAGGCACGCGCTTTATCACGTCGAGGCCGGCGACGTCGTCGTTGTCGATGCCCGCGGCGACATGCAGAGCGGAATCTTCGGCGAGATGATGCTGACCTATTTCGCCGGCAAGGGCGGCGCGGGGATGGTCATCGACGGGGTGATCCGCGATGCGGCGAAGGCGTTCGCACTCGACATCGGCTACTGGATGCGTGGCGCTTCGCCGAATTTCCATACCCAGACGACGCTGATGCCGCACGCGGTCAACGTGCCGATAGCCTGCGGCGGCACTTATGTCAGACCGGGCGACATCATCATCGCAGACGATGACGGGGCGATCTGCGTCCCAATCGCCTATGCCGAGAGGCTGCTCGAGGCCGGCAGCCATCATGCCGAATGGGAGGACTTCGCGCGCCTCATGCTGTCGAAGGGCGGGGATCTTCGGCGCTACTATCCGCTCGCGCAGGATGCCGAAGCCGAGTACCTGGCGTGGAAAGCGGAGCAGCAGCGCGATTGAGGTTGCGCGCTGCCTTTCGACTCGCAGGGGCTGCGGGCTGGGCGGAGCTTAGTGGCATGCTGCCCGGAACCGGACACCGGAACTCCGCTGATTGGAATTAGCTCCAAGCTCCAAACTGCCGCGCTGCTCGCAAGGGCCAGCGCGGCCGCCTAGCCCTCTGCTGTAGCCGCCCGGGCAAGTATGAGCAGAGCCAAGGCGGCGACACCGGAGAGTGCGACCAGCACTGCGGCACTGGCTGAAAGCCCGGCACGTTCCATCATCACGGCGAATGCGAGCGGCGCCGCAGCGCGGATGGCGAGCCCCGGTGCAGACAGCTTGCCGAGCATCGCCCCATAGCCCGCGGGGCCGAAGAGCTGGAGCGGGACTGTGCCGCGCACGATCGAGCTCAGTCCCATGCTGACACCGTAGGCGATGGCAAATAGGCCAGCGAGGGCAGCCGTCCCGCCGCCGAAGACCAGCAGTGCGAACCCGAGCGGCATGAGAGCTCCGGAGACCCATGCCGTGGTTACAGGAGGCACATTGGTGCCGAACAGCATCTCGATGAAGCGGCCAGTCACTTGCGATGGGCCGACCATGGCTCCGAACGTGACTGCCAGCGCCGCGCTGAAGCCGAAGCCCTGCAGCAGCGTCAGCATATGCACGGACATGGCCGAGACGACGAAGCCCTGCAGCGAGAAGGCGACCGCCAGCAGGACGAAGGCGCGGCGGCGTGCGGAGCCGACGAGGTAGCCGTCACCAGTTGTCGCTACGGTCGATTGAGCGGGCTTGGCGGCATGCAACGATGCGCCGTGAGGCAACAGCAAAGCGTGCAATGGCAGAGCCAAAAGCAGGTATCCTAGGGCATACATCTGATAGATCGAGCGCCAGTCCGCCTGCGCCAGCAATGCGGTCGTGAGCGGCCAGAACAAGGTCGAGGCGAAGCCTCCGATCAGCGTCAGCTTGCTGATCGCCCGCCTGGCGTTCGCGCCATGGGCCTGTGTGAGAGCGGTAAAGGCGGCGTCATAGAGAACCAGCGTCGAGACGACCTCAAGGGCGATCATCGCCGCGTAATAGCTGATCAGCCCTTCCGCCTTGGATAGGGCAAAGAGCGACAGGCTTGCCAGCACACAGCCGATGCTCATCATCCGGCGCGTGCCGTATCTGTCGATCAGGCGCCCGGCCAAAGGGGCGGCAAAGCCACCGGCGAGCAGTCCGAGCGCAAAGCCGCCATAGGTCCATTCGGGCGCCCAGCCCAGGCTCTTGGTCATGCCCGGCGCCAGGACCGCGAAGGCGTAGTACAGCGCGCCATAGCCGGCGACCTGGGTGACGCCGAGGGCGAGGATGAGCCCGATCCCAGCGTTGGGGACCGGGCTGGTTTCCGAGTGGACAGGTGTGTTCATTGGGCGTGAGCGGTCGCGTTGGTCTTAGACGTGCTGCCGCAGCCGCAGCCAGCCTTGCCCTGTGCCTTGGCCGATGCATCGTCGGCGCAGCAGGCGTCTACGCTGCTCGGAGCCGGACCGCCACAGCATCCACCCGTACTTGCAGGTGCGGCCGTGCAGACGCCCGTTTCGGGCAGGACGAGCTGGACATCGTCTGCCGCAACCAAGTCGCCAGCGATTGCGGCAACCACCGAACGGACCTGCTCATAGCCCGTCAGCATCAGGAAGGTCGGCGCGCGGCCATAGCTCTTGATACCGACCGTGTAGAAACCGGGTTCGAGATGAGACAGCTCGCGGTGTCCGTGCGGAGGCACCGAGCCGCAGGAATGCAGATTAGGATCGATCATCGGCCCGAGTGCCCTGGCGCTCTCCAGCCAAGGATCAAGCTCGATGCGCAATTCGCGGGTCAAGGAGAGGTCAGGACGCTGGCCCGTGCAGACGACGATCCGATCGACGGCGGAAACCGTGCGAAGACCGTCAGGCGTTTCGCCGTCAAGTGCGAGCTGGCCATTCACCTCACGCACCGCAGTGGCCGCAAAGCTGGTGACGAGCTCGATGCTGCCCGCTTCGACGAGCTGCCGCAGCCTCTCGCCGAGATCGCCGCGAGCCGCGAGCTGGTCGTTGGCGCCGCCGCCATAGACACGGGACAGGTTGGTGCTGCGCGTCAGCCAGATCGCCCTGGTGGCGGGTTCGGTGGTGGCGAGCTCGGCCAGGTCGAGCAGCACATTCGCTGCAGAGTGGCCGGCGCCGACGACGACCGTGGTCCGCCCGGCATGGGTCGCGCGGTCACGGCCGAGGACGTCGGGAATGTTGTAGGCGATCCGGCTGGCAGAGGCTTCCTCGCCTTCGGCGGCCACGCCACCCGCCCCGAGCGGGTTCGGCGACGTCCATGTTCCCGAGG
This sequence comes from Bosea sp. 29B, assembly GCF_902506165.1. NCBI lineage: Bacteria > Pseudomonadati > Pseudomonadota > Alphaproteobacteria > Hyphomicrobiales > Alloboseaceae > Allobosea > Allobosea sp. 29B. The sequence continues at coordinate 4,433,989 of NZ_LR733817.1, read as the reverse complement.
CGTCGATCACCGCCCGCGCGAGCTCGCGGCGGACACGGCCGGCACGGTCGACGATCGTCAGCTGGAACGGGCGCAGCTCGCGGTCGCGGCTGACGACCTTGTCGACGCCGCGCCGACCGATCGCCTTGACGCGAGCGCTATACTCGATGACCGGCGCGAGCTCAGGCGTTTGCGAGAGCGGAGCAAGATAGGCGCTGACGAGGTCGCTGCCGGTTGGATAGGCCGCCTCATCCGGCGTCTGCCATCCCGCCTTTTCCAGCAACGATCGGGCTGCCGGATCAACGTTGTAAGCCCAGGGCGAGAACAGCCGAACATGGCCCCAATCGCTGATGCTTGCGCCGGCTGCAGCGCCAGCTTCGTAGACCCTCACAGGAAGGCCGCGCGCAACAAGATTGGCGGCGGCGGCGAGGCCGACGGGCCCAGCGCCGATGATAGCGATCGGTAGCTCCATCATGGCTATATATCCTATTATTCTAGAAGGATGGAATCAGTGGGCAAATAAAAAGGCAGCTCATGCCGCCTGATTGGAGGTAGCGCAGGCTTCGTCAGCACAGCACTCATCCGCGAGGAAGCCCACGAGGGCGGCCATCGCGGGGTATTCGGCCCGGCAGATCAGGGTCGTGGCCTGCCGCTCCTGCGAGACCAGCCCGTTCTGCACGAGACGCTGCATGTGGTGCGAGAGGGTCGAGGCGGGAATGCCCAGACGCTCCTGCACCCGATTGACCGGGAGCCCGCTGTGACCGGCGCGAACCAGTACCCGGTAGAGCTCAAGGCGCGTGGGATTGCCGAGCGCTTCAAGCTGCTTTGCCACTTTTTCGACTTTCATGGAAATAGATTGCGCCGCGCGATGCAAGCTGTCAATCGCTACTTCCAAAGTTATCGAATTATTCGGCAGCCTGCACCTTCCGGACGTTATTGCCGCGTTCGTACCAGCTCTTCGAGCCGTTCACGATCCAGACCACGGTCAGCATCACGGGAACCTCGATCAGCACGCCGACAACGGTCGCGAGCGCCGCGCCGGAGTTGAAACCGAAAAGGCTGATCGCGGCCGCCACAGCGAGCTCGAAGAAGTTCGAGGCGCCGATCAGAGCCGAGGGACCGGCGACGCAATGCTGCTCGCCGGCAATGCGGTTCAGCACATAGGCGAGGCCGGCGTTGAAATAGACCTGGATCAGGATCGGCACGGCCAGAAGCGCGATCACCATCGGCTGCGCCAGGATCTGCTCGCCCTGGAAGCCGAAGAGCAGTGCGAGCGTCGCGAGCAGCGCAACGAGCGAGGCCGGGCCGAGCCTGCCGAGCAGGCGATCCAATGCCGCCTGCCCGCCGCTCGCCAGAACGCGGCTGCGGAGGAGCTGCGCGACGATGACCGGGATGACGATGTAGAGGACGACTGAAAGGACCAGCGTTCCCCATGGCACGGTGATCGCCGATAGGCCGAGCAGCAGCCCGACGATCGGAGCGAAGGCGACGACCATGATCGCGTCATTGAGCGCCACCTGGCTGAGCGTGAAATGCGGCTCGCCCTTCGTCAGGTTCGACCAGACGAAGACCATGGCCGTGCAGGGCGCCGCGGCGAGGATGATGAGCCCGGCGATATAGCTGTTGATCTGCTCGGCCGGCAGCCATGGCCGGAACAACCAGGCGATGAAGAACCACCCCAGCGCCGCCATCGAGAACGGCTTCACCGCCCAGTTGATGAAGAGTGTAACGCCGATGCCGCGCCAGTGTCGGCCGACCTGCCCGAGGGCGGCAAAGTCGATCTTCAGCAGCATGGGGATGACCATCAGCCAGATCAGCACGGCAACCGGCAGGTTGACCTTGGCGATCTCGGCCGCACCGATGGCCTGAAAGACACCGGGCATGACGTGGCCGAGCGCGATGCCGACGACGATGCACAGGGCGACCCAAAGCGTGAGGTAACGTTCGAAGGTGGACATCGGCGCCTCAGGCGGGAGTGACGGGGTGACCGGCGGCGTCGACGACAAGTTCGCCGTTTTCCTTGCGGAATTCGCCCAGTTGCGGCGGCAACAAGGGCAGCACGGCCTCGGAGGGGTGACAGAGCCTCACACCTTTTGGCGAGACGACGAGCGGCCGGTTGATGAGAATTGGGTGGGCCTCGACGGCATCGAGTAAGGCATCGTCGGATAAACCGGGGGCATCCAGGCCGAGCTCAGCAAGGGGCGTGCCCTTCTCCCGCAGGATGTCTCGCACCGTGAGCTCGGCACGGGCCAGGAGTTGCAGCAGCAGCGCCCTTGACGGAGGCGTTTTCAGGTACTCGATCACATGCGGCTCGACACCTGCATTGCGGATCAGTCCGAGCGTGTTCCGCGACGTCCCACACGCCGGATTGTGGTAGATGATGACGTCCATCACACCACCTCTGGGCGACGGCCAGTCGTACCTTCGAGCGCACCGATTTGCCGGACACGTTGCGCCAGTGCCATCTCATCTAGGCTGGCAACTGGCAGCGACAGCAGCACATTGATGCGATTGCGCAGGTAGCGCAGCGCCGTCACGAAGGCCCGCTCGCGCTCGATCTCGCTGCCCTCAACGTTCGAGGGGTCTTCAATCCCCCAATGCGCGGTGATCGGCTGACCCGGCCAGAATGGGCAGGCTTCGCCGGCCGCCTGGTCGCAGACGGTGACGACCATGTCCATCACGGGAGCGCCGGGGGCGGCGAACACGTCCCAGGTCTTCGAAGACAGTCCAGTGGTCGGAATGCCCTCCGCCTCCAGCACTTTGATGGCCATGGGCTTCGGACCAGGGCCGCCTTCGCTGCCGGCGGAGAAAGCGCGGAAGCGCCCCTCGCCGAGATGGTTCAGCAGCGCCTCGGCCATGATCGAGCGGGCTGAATTATGGGTGCAGAGAAACAGCACGCTGTGGACGCGATCAGGCATCGGTCGTGACCTTGGCAGGTTGGCAGCAGGGGGTGAGCTCGGCGAGGAGAGGAGCACAGATCTCCGGGCGACCGCCGCAGCAATCCTTGAGGAGGAAGGCGACGACCGAACGCAGGGCATCGAGATCCGCCCGGTAGACGATCGAGCGACTGAAGCGCTCGGAACGGACGAGCCCGGCGCGACTGAGGATCGCAAGATGCGAGGACATCGTATTGTGCGGGACGTCCAGGCGCCGCGCGACTTCACCGGCGGGCAGGCCCTCCGGCTCTGCCGTTACCAGCAGGCGAAACACGTCGAGGCGGGTACCCTGCGCCATGGCGGCGAGAGCGAGGATGACTTGCTCGTTTTCCATATGTCGAGACTTATCGACATATAGGGATCAGCGCAAGGCCCCAACTCGGTATCCGGACCAGCCGCCCAATATCCGAGCCTCTCATTGGAAGTGCGCCGGTCCAGAATTTCCAGCGCGACGGTTCCGGTCGCGCTGGTGTGGATAGCTCCTCAGGTCGCCGCGCGCCAATGTGACAACAGCTTCCGCGACAAGCAGCCCTTTAGATAATGTTCGGGCCTTCCACCTGGGTGCGCATCTCGTCTTGAGGACGGTGAGGACCACGGCCGCGTCAGTGCCGCTGGATCCGGTGTTTGCTATGGCTGGGAGCGATCCCGTCGACGGTGGAAACCATCTGGATCAGCTTATTGCCGACCTGAGCCCCTTTTCTCTTCCGGGCAGAGGAATTTTGGCGCGAAAAGCTCCAACTTCAAACGGTCCGGTTTGCGGGGATCGGATCAGTCCGGGATGACGCAGCCCTTTCCTCCAACCTTTCAGCATTTGCCGACGGCGTTGTCCGCCTTCAGGCCGGCGCCGGCTCCTTATCCGGCATGGCCACCTCGATCGTCTCCGGCGCATCGACCATGACGAGTGCGATCGGGGCTCCGGTCAGGTCGGTGAGGCGATAGGCGGCTTCGACCGCATGGCCGTTGCCGACATGGCCGGCCATGACCAGCGCGCCCTGGGCGCGGCCGAGCAGCGGCGCAAGCGCCTCCGCCTCGTCGGTCGAGGTGGCGGCGACCAGCACCCAGTCATAAGTCTCGCAGAGTGCATCGAGCGCGACGTCGACGATGTCGGACGCAGCCAGCACGGCCGCGCGCCCGGCCCGGCCCGGCGCGATCTCGTGCAGACGCGAATCCGCCTCGCGCGTGATGATGTCGGAGAACATCGCCTCGCCGGCCAGCAGCTCGGAGAAGCCGGCCCGGTCGCGGGAATCGCTGGCGAGGTCGACCAGGATGCAGCGGCTGCGCTCGGAGAGAAGCAGCGCCAGCGTCCGCGGCAAGGCCTCGCCGGGCTCGGCCCCGTCCAGCACCACGACGAGCGGCGCATGGCCTTCGCTCGACTTGTTGATGCAGGCTGCGAGATCGGCCGCGCCCGACTCAGGGTCGGCAACGTCGAGATGAAGTTGGCCGACACGCCCGCCATGGGTCAGGAGGCCGGCAATGCGCTCGCGACGCGCCGGCGCCGCCTTCACCGCGCTCTGCTCATCCTCTTCCGGCGTCTCCATCTGCGGCTCGGCGCGTGCCCGCATCTTGCGGCGCGGCGCGTCCTCGGCGGGCGCCGGGGTTCCGCCGTTCAGAAGCTCGCGCGAGACGACCGCCGCCAGCGCGACCAGGAAGGTCGCGAGCGTCGCAACGACCATGGTCGGCAGCTTCTTCGGGAAGGAGGGAGCGGTCGGCTCGACGGCGCGCGAGATGACGCGGGCATCGGCCGGGGTCGCATTCTGCGCATCGCGGGCGAGCGCCTCACGATAGCGCAGCATGTACTGTTCGAGCTGATCGCGCTGGGTGCGGGCCTCGCGCTCGAGCGCGCGCAGCTGGACCTCGTCGTCATTGGCGCCGGAGGCCGTCTTCTTCTGGCCGTCGAGGGCGGCAGTGACGCTCTCGACGCGCTGGCCAGCGATCTTGGCCTCGTTCTCCAGGGTGCGCACGGCGCGCTCGGCGGCGGCGCGGATCTGGCCTTCGAGATCGGCGAGCTGGGCGGTCAGCTCCTTGATGCGCGGATGCTCCGACAGGAGGTTTCGCGATTCGAGGGCGATCTGGGCGCGCAGGTTGACGCGCTGCTCGATCAGACGGCGGACGAGCTCATTGTTGGCGACATCCGGAATATCGAAGGTGCGGCCGGCTTTGATGGCGTCGCGGATGATCGAGGCCTTGGCCTGCGATTCGGCCTGCTGGTTGCGCGCAGCGGAGAGCTGCGTCGACAGATCGGCGAGCTGCTGGGTGGTGATCGTGGTGTTGTTGGCGCCGACGAGCAGGCCGTGACGGGAGCGGAATTCCTCGACCTTGGCCTCGGATTCAGCCAGCTTCCTGCGCAGCGGCTCGATCGTGGTCGAGAGCCAGGACGAGGCACTGCGGGCGGTGTCCTGCTTGGCCGCCTCCTCCATGTCGAGATAAGCGGCGGCGATCTCATTGGCGCCCTTGGCAGCGAGCGCCGGGTCCTGCGAGGTGAACTCGACCGCGACGATGCGCGAACGCCCGACCGGGAAGACCAGGAGCCGGTCATAGTACTTCTCCAGCACCCGCTCCTCCGGCGAACGATCGGCCGGATGGGCGCCGATGCCGAGCAGCACGCCGACCTTCTTCAGCGCCCCGAGCGCGCCGGCGCCGGAGTCGAATTCGGGATTGCCGACCAGGCCGATACGCTTGATCGCCTCGCGCGCCAGATCCCGCGACATGATGACCTGGACCTGGCTCTGCACGCCCTCGGCATCGAATTGCTGGCCGGAATTGTCGGACGACTGGCCCGGCCGCGTGTAGTAGCTGTCGCGGCTCTGCAGCAGGAGCTGCGCCTGGCCGGTGTAGCGCGGCGGAATGGCGTTGACCGCGACGAAGGACAAGCCCAGCGCCGCCAATGTCGGCCCGATGATCCAGAGCTTCTTCGCCTTGATCGCGGCCCAGAGAGCCGGCAAGTCGAGCAGGTCGGAGCGGCTCTCGCCGGCGGCCGCAACGGTATCGTAGCGAGCGGTCATGAGGCTTCCATTCACGCAGAACTCTTGTGCCCTTGGGGGAGCACGCAACCTCATCTGAGCGCATTAAGGTTATTGGCGGGTTAAAGCGGCGCAACGCCGGGATGCATCCCGCGCCCCGGCGCTCAGCTTTTATTAACCATGCTGGCCTAACCCTACGGTCAGATTCTGAAGGGTTCGCCGGTGATGATGAGTAGACATCCCGTCTGTCTGGCGCTTGCCGCTGCGCTCGCAGTGGCCGGCTGCGCGCCGCGCATCGAAGCGCCCGAATTCGCCGTCGAGCGGACCGCTCCCTACCAGCTCGCCAGCGGCGACAAGTTGCGCGTCATCGTGTTCGGGCAGGACAACCTCTCGAACATCTATGCCGTCGACGGATCCGGCCGCATCTCGATGCCGCTGATCGGCGCGGTCGAGGCGCAAGGGCGCTCGACGCAGCAGCTCGAGCGCGCGATCGAAGCGCGCCTGCGCGCCGGCTACCTGCGCGAACCCAAGGTCTCGGTCGAGGTCGACGCCTACCGGCCGTTCTTCGTGCTCGGCGAGGTCACCAATTCCGGCCAGTTCCCGTTCGTCAACGGCATGACGCTGCAGACCGCGGTGGCGATCGCCGGCGGCTTCACCCCGCGCGGCCAGCGTAACTATGCCGAGGTCACCCGCCTGATGGACGGCCAGCTCGTCACCGCCACGGTGCCGATCACCTATCCGGTCCGGCCTGGCGACACGATCGTGATCAAGGAACGCTGGTTCTGACCGGCTCTCCCCGGGATACCGCCATCATGCCCGCCGCGGCCGGTTCGGCTCCGCTCAAGATCCTGCATGTCTTCCGCGCGCCGCTCGGCGGACTCTTCCGGCATGTGCTCGACCTCGCCCGCGGCCAGATCGCGCGCGGCCATGCCGTCGGCATCTTCTGCGATTCGACCACGGGCGGCGCACGCGCCGACCAGGTCTTCGCCGAGCTCGGACCGCAGCTTTCGCTCGGCGTCACCCGCGTGCCGATGTCGCGCTATCCGAGCCTCACCGATATGCGTGCGCAGATCTCGGAGATCTCGGCCCGCAAGCGGATCGCGCCGCAGATCGTGCACGCGCACGGCTCCAAGGGCGGCGTCTACGCCCGCCTGCCGGCTCTGTTCTCGTCCGGTCGACGCTACGTCACCGCCTATACGCCGCATGGCGGCAGCTTCAACTACAAGCCCGGCAGCGCCGAGCACCGCGTCTACATGACGATCGAGCGCCTGCTCGAGCGGGCGACCGACATCTTCCTGTTCGAGAGCGCCTTCATCGCCGGACGCTTCGAAGCCCATGTCGGGCACAAGCCACGCACCGACCATCGCGTCGTGCTGAACGGCATCTCGGAAGCCGAATTCGAGCCGATCGACCATGCCGGTGCCGAATTCGACCTCGTCTATCTCGGCGAACTGCGCTCGGCCAAGGGCGTCGACACGCTGATCGAGGCGGCCGCGCTGCTGAAGCGCCGCGACGGGCTGGCGCCGCGCCTGCTGATCGTCGGCTCCGGCCCGGACGAAGCGCTGCTGCGGCAGATGACCGTCGACCAGGGCGTCGCCGCGCAATGCGTATTCGAGCCGCCGGGACCGATCCGCGCCGCGCTCGCCAAGGCGCATGTCATGGTGATCCCGTCGCGGGCGGAATCGCTGCCCTATGTGATCCTGGAAGCAGCCGCGGCGGCGCAGCCGCTGATCGCGACCGATGTCGGCGGCATCAAGGAAATCTACGGCCCCGGGCATGCCGACCGCCTGATTGCAACGAACGAGCCGACCATTCTGGCCGATGCGATCCGCAAGGCCCTGGCGACACCGGCCGCGGAGCGGCTGGCTGAGGCCGCCGACCTTGCACTGCATGTCAGGGCCAATTTCTGCCTGAACGCGATGATCGACGGCGTCCTCGACGCCTATCGAGCCGCGCTCGCCAAGCGCGGCGGCTGACGTTGGTAGATAGGCGGCCGGGACGCTTGCTCGAAGAATTTTTTTCGCCGTTGCCGGTGGCCTCAAGCCCTCCCCCCGCTTGCGGTGGGGAGGGTTGGGTGGGGGGCAGTGCCGCTTGGTGAACGCTGGAAGAACAGGCGAGCCCTGCTTTCCGGCCCCCCATCCCTAACCCTTCCCCACCGCAAGCGGGGGGAAGGGAATATGCGCCCCTTCCTGCGATCGCCTCACGTATCGGCCGCCTCCAGTTCCGCTTTGGCGAATCCTCGCCTATGCTCCCCTACGTCGCGGGTGCTTGGCGCTGGCCCTGTCCGCTCGCGGCATGAACCGGTTCGGATGGCGCGGGCATGTGGCGCAACGAACGCAAGGCGCACGCGCGCCGCGCGCGGCTTGAACGCGAATGGACGCGGCTGTTCCGCTATGCCTGCGCGCTGACGCGCGACCGGGAGCGGGCTGCCGATGCTGCCCAGGAGGCCGCCTTGCGGGTTCTCACGGCCAAAAGCGAGCCGGCGGACGATCCCGCCTATCGCCGCTGGCTCTACGGCATCCTGCGCAACCTGCTGATCGACCAGAGCCGACGGCAGCAGCGCGAGCAGGGCACGCCGGCATCCGAGCCGGCCGATTGGCGTTTCGACGAGCGCGCGCTGAGCGCGATCACGGTGCGGCAGGCGCTGGAACAGCTGCCGGTCGCGATGAAGGAGGTGGTGGTCTTGGTCGATCTCGACGGCTTCAGCTATGCGGAGGCGGCAGCGCTGATCGGCGTGCCGGCCGGCACCGTCATGAGCCGCCTGTCGCGCGCCCGGGCCATGCTGCTCCAGGTCATAGGGGGAGCCAATATCCGCGTGCTCCCGGCCCGCCATGCCGCAGGTTGACCAACCCTCCCGACCGGACTGGGAGACGCTCAACGCCTTCGCAGACGGCGAGCTGACGCCGGCGGCGCAGCGCGCCATGGCCGAGCGGCTGGCGAGCTCACCGGAGACGGCGGAGACGCTACGTGGCATCATCAGGCTGAAGCAGGAATTGCAGGCGCTGCCGGCCGACGACGCGCCACCCCCGCCCTCGTTCTGGGCGTCGCCACGCTCAGGCTGGCGACGGGTCGCGGCGATCGCCGCCGTGCTCCTCGTCACTGCAGCCGTCGCGCTGGCACCGATGCTGCTGCGGCAGGATGCCTCCGAAAGCTTCCTCGCTGCGTCCCTGGCGGCGCATGAGCAGTTTGCGACGACATCCCCTCAGCCTGTGGTGACGATCGCGCCGGCCGCAGCGGGCCCCGTCACCACCGAGCTCGCCCGCCTCGGGCTGCAGCCGGTCTGGCAGGCGACCTCGACGGCCGGTCAGGTCAGGGTCGGCTTCGTCGGCCTGCGCGGCTGCCGGCTCAGCCTGCATGTCAGCCCGCATGCGGAACCGGCGCTTCCCTCTGACCAGTCGGCCAGGACGCTGGCGGGCTGGAACGCCGGTGGGCACGGCTACCTCCTGATCGCGACCGAGATGCCGCCGGCGCGCTTCGAGATGGTCGCCAGCTTCCTCAAGGCCCTGACCAGCGAGCCTGCGGACAAGGTCGCGCCATTGCGCAGCGCCCTGCTGGACGACTGGCGCAGCGCCCAGCCCTGCCTCGCCTGAAATATTTTTCGATCGGATGGAATGATCCGGCCGGCTTACCCGTCTTGTCCTTCGAACGCCGGCGCAGTGACGCCGCGGCGAGGGAGGACATGATGGGCAAGCAGGAACGGTCCCTGGGCGAACTCTATGGCGACGATCCCGAGCGCGGCGATGCGCTGGCCTTCGGCCGCCGCACCGGCTCCTCGCGCCGGGGCTTCCTCGGCGGCGCCGGGCTCGCGGCGATGGGTGCTGCCGTCGGCGGCGCGATCCCGTTCTCAGACACGATGCCGGCCGGGCTGATCCCCGCCGCCCTGGCGCAAGGCACGCCCCCAGCC